>JAFGFU010000012.1 GCA_016930915.1 Campylobacterales bacterium | reverse complement strand
TCTCCACCTTGACGATACTCCAAATCAAGTTCTGCAATTTCAAAACCATCCAATGTTTGAGAAAACTTCTCTAAACGCTCACTTTTGGCAAGATTCGTGTAAAGATAACAATAACCCTTCAGTCCATTACGGCTGACCCTTCCTCTGAGTTGATGCAAACTTGCAAGCCCTAGACGCTCAGCCCCCACAATCACAATCGTAGAAAGCCTTGGCAGTGAAATGCCCACCTCCACCACCGTGGTAGAAATCAACAGATTGCCTTTTTCTTTGAAGGTATCCAAAATTGCCTCTTTGTTTTTATCTTTACCGTACGTGACATAAACACCCTCAAAATGCTTCTCCCAAAAACCACGTCCCTCTTCGATGGATTGGTAGTTGATGACCTCACTCTCCTCTACCAATGGGTAGACAATAATGCACTGATGCTTTTTTGCAATTTCATCTTTTATATGCGCAATCAGCGCTTTAAAATCCTGCTTAGCAATCACTGTTGTGGTAATGTCTTTGGGAAAAGGAAGCATTTTAATAAAGGAAAAATCAACCAATGAAGATTGAATCATGCTGAGTGTCCTAGGAATGGGGGTGGCTGAGAACTGAATATAATGCGGATGCCACGCTTTTTTAGAGACCAATGTTGCAAGCAATGAACGCTGTTTGGTGCCAAAACGGTGCTGTTCATCCACCATCACAAGCGCGCATTGAGGAAGCTCTTTATACAACAAAGCATGAGTTCCAATTATAAAATCAAACGCCTCCAAATCCTCTTTAACATCTGTTTCTTGCGTCACTAAAATCGTCTTTACATGTAAAGGTAAAAACTTGCTTGCCTCCTCAAAAAGTTGCCGTGCCAGAACCGTTGTAGGAGCCATAAGTACTGCTTTTTTAGGGTATGCCATCATCACAGAACTTAAAATCACCATGGTTTTTCCGCATCCAACATCGCCCATGACCACACGCTTTGTGGCATTTTCGCTTAAAAAATCACGCTTAATTTCACCAATAACTTTTTGCTGATCTTTGGTAAGAGAAAAAGGAAGAGAAGCAATAAAAGGAGCTTCGTTACCCTCCAGTTTTGCACAGGAAGGAAACGTTACTTTTTTGCGTGAGAGTTTTTTGAGGTAATTGTAAATCTCTGTAAATTTTAAACACTTTTGTATGTCAGGAGAATATCCCTCTTTTTCAAAGACGCTCACCTCTTTTGGAATAGGAAAATGCAAGCTTAAAAGACTCTTCGCCTCTTTTACATGTAAACCCTCGTTTAAGAGAGATTCAAGGCTTAGATGGCGTTTCATCAGCTCTAAAACGGTTTTATTTTGAAGCGGGGTTTTGTACTTTGGAATAAGTTGGTTAATCTGTGTGACACTACGGGGTTGAAGCATCTGTAAACGCCCATTTTTAAAGCTTACTTTTCCATTGATATGTAATTCAATCCCTTGTTTAAAAAGCGCTTTTTGATAGGATTTTGGCGCAAAAATTACCCCATCAAATTGTATATTCCATGCCTCGCAAAAAAGAAGCATCTGCAACACTTTGGGGCTTTGTTTGATAGAAAGTATCTTTACATGTAAGGTATTATTCTGCTCCAAAAGCGGCGCAGAGGAAAGGTAGGTATTGTCATACGAATGGGGCAAAAGCAGCGCTAAATCAAGCAGGGTTTCAACCCCTAGCTTGTTTAAACGCTCCGCTTCTACCGTGTCACCTTCACTTTTTATCACGCTTTGTCACTATAGAAAAGCTAAGAGCGGTGATTTCGTCGTGTTTTTTAATGAATTGATTGAGCTCTTCAAGGCTTAGCGCTTCAATTTTCTCAAGCTGTTTTTTAGAGTGTCCTAGCTCATACCCATTGTAATACTCAAAAAAGGCACGAGAGAGTCTTTGAGAAAGTGTTTCATTGCGTAAAGGCTCACTGCCTAATAAAAAGCGTTTGGCTTGGGCTAGCTCTTCCGCACTCACGCCCTCTTCCACGAAACGCTTAATTTCAGCGGCTACGATTTTTTTTGCTTCGTCTAAATTCTCATTTTTAGTTTGAAGATGCCCTGTAAAACTGCTGTGTGATTTGCCGATGGACGTTCTACTGTAACTTGAATACGCCAGTCCCCTCTTCACACGAATCTCTTCCATCAAACGGCTTCCAAAACCGCTCTCTCCTAAAATAAAACTTGCCACTTTAGCTTTATACGCCTCAACATCGCCACTTTTCATATAAAAAGGTGCACCAAAATAGATATAAGCTTGCTCACTCTCTTTATCAATGATAAGCTCTTTTGCATTTTTATTGGCATCAAAATAAGGCATTGGCTTCACTTTACCATGTCCCATTTCTAAAAGTAGTGGCATTAAAAGATGTTTTAATTCTTCAAGCTCAATATCGCCACCTGCAACAATAATCAAGTTTTCCAAATGCAACCGCTCTTTGTAAAAATGCTCCACATCCTTAAGTTTCAAGGCTTTAATGCTTTTTGCATCACCGCTGTAAGCGTGTGCAAAAGGGGTGTTTTCAAAAATAAGCTTTTGAAGATTGAGGTTTGCGATGTAATCAAAATCGCTCTCTTTACTTGAGAGCATTCCAAGGGTAAGCAATTTAATTTTTTCAAAACTCTCTTTGCTAAAGTTAGGGCTTTTTAAAAGCTTTTGAAGCATCTCAACACCATAAGAAAACTGCTCTTTCAAAGCAGAAACTTCAAAAACAAGGGTTTCTACACCTGCGTAAGTATTTAAAGAAATTGCACGAAATTCTAACGCTTCTGCAAAAGCAGTTGCGCCCATCTCTTTGGTTCCCTCGCCTAGCATTCCTGCTGTAAATTTTGCAATACCTGCATTACTGCCATCTTCCATGCTACCCGCATTTTTTACGACCAACTGTACTGAAACCAAAGGCAAGGAGCTCTCTTTTTCAAACACAACGGGGATATTGACACCCTTTACATTTATTTGACCTACTTCTTGTGCCACACCGACTCCTTGTAAAAAAATCATAATCACTAACCATATATTTTTCATGCAAATCTCTCCAAAATGGTATAGGAGGTATCTCTTTTGGCAGGAATAGAACCAATGTCTTGAATCAGTTTAACCATTTCTGCTTGATTCATTGAATTGCTTGCACCCGCAGCTTTCACCACATTTTCTTCCATCATGGTACTTCCCAAATCATTGGCACCAAACAGCAGGGCTAACTGCCCAATATAACTGCCTTGTGTCACCCATGAACTTTGAATATTTTTAAAATTATCCAAATACAAACGGCTTACCGCTAAAAGCCTCAAATAGCGATTGGCAGATTGTTTTTTAATCTCAGGATGCTCCTCTTTGAGTTTGGTAAAAGCACTTTGAAAACTCCACATAATAAATGCCCGAAAGCCCTCTGTTTCATCTTGAAGCTGACGAATTTTCTCCCAATGCTCCACAATTTCTTCATCACTTTCCACCGTTCCAAACATCATCGTAGCAGTGGATTTCATACCGATTTGATGCGCCGCTTTATGGACATCTAGCCACGCCTGAGAGCTTAGTTTCTTAGGTGCAATAATATCTCGCACCCTATCACTCAGTATCTCAGCGCCTGCTCCAGGGATGCTAAAAAGCCCTTTTTTTTGAAGACGTAATAACACTTCTTTGTAGCTAATTTTTGAAATTTTGGCGATATAATCAATCTCAATCGCAGAAAATCCATGAATTGTAACCGTTGGATAATTGGTGCTAATCCACTCCACCAAATCCTCATACCACTCAATTTTGAGCTTAGGATGCACCCCACCTTGAAATAAAATCTGCGTTCCGCCAATCGCCAAAAGCTCTTCTATTTTTTGACCAATCTCTTCATAAGAGAGCACATACGCTTCATTTTCATCATTTGCATGACGGTAAAATGCACAAAATTTACAATCCACCCAACAAACATTCGTGTAATTAATATTTCTATCAACTATAAACGTGGTGATATTGTCAGGATGAAGTTCCATCTTTCGCTCATACGCCATTTTCCCTAGCGTATTAAAATCAGCCTCTTGAATTAGGCGTACTGCTTCTTCATTACTCATTCGTTTCATTCTAACCCTTTTTACCCATCTGCGCTGTTATTAAACTTGTTATTGGAACCACGCTTAATCCTACAAAAAAAGCAATGGCATCCAAACGTTCGTGGCGTATTAAAAAAAGTACCACTAAAAAAAGTATGCCATACGCCAATAAACGATACAGTGAAAATGCACTTTTATAACTAAGCGCAAGGTTTTTAAAACTCAATTTGATACTTGAAGGAGCGTGTTGGCTTACCTTTGTTGTATCTTTATCATCGTTGTCATCATCATCGTCATTTTCGTCGTGATACAAATGCTCAAATTTATCTTCAGGAATATGACCTGATTCTAAGCGATTTTGCACCATTTTTTGATACGAATAAAAGGATGCAAACGTAATCAATAAAGAACTTAAAAAAGCTAATTGTGTATTGAGCAACCACTCACCGCCTAAAAATAAAGCAAGAAGCAGAACACCCACATCTGCAATAAGATAAAAACGTAAAAGCTTAGTTGTTATGGGTTTCATCAGTCTGTGTTTGCTTTTGATATTTTTTATAACGCACATCATCTTTTAATTCATCTAAAGATTGGACATTTTTTTTATAGGCTTTATAGATATTTAAAATCGCACCACCAATGCCCCAAAAAACACCCAACCAAAAAAGCCATTCATATCCAAACCAATGACGCATAAGCCAACCAAGCCCCACACCCATTAAAATGGCAACGACAATAGAAACTCCTAAGGAAAGGTTTTCTGCCCCTTCAATTAATTTACCATATTTTGGTTTCTCTTTTTCACTCATACAATCTCTTTTAATACTTTTTGCGCTGCTTCAATCGTCTCTTCTATCATCTCATCACTCATAGCATCACAAATAAAGGCTGTTTCAAATTGAGAACACGCAAAGTAAAAACCTTCACGTAACATTCCTTGATGAAAAGCTGCAAAGCGTTTGGTGTCTGATTTTAGGGCATCCTCAAAGTTTTTCACAGGTTTTTCATTGAAAAAGAAACCAAACATAGAGCCAATTGCATCAACTTGAAGAGGAATACCAACGTCATTTGCCGCCTCTTTTAAACCATCAACCAGTCGTTTGGCCTTTGCTTCCAATCTTACATGTAAAGTATCATCTTCAATGATTTGCTCTAAAGAAGCAAGCCCAGCTGCCATTGCCACAGGATTTCCACTGAGTGTTCCTGCTTGGTAGACGGGCCCATCGGGTGAGAGTTTATCCATAATTTCTGCACTTCCACCAAACGCACCCACAGGCATACCACCTCCAATGACTTTACCAAACGTCACCAAATCAGGAACGGTTTTATAGACCCCTTGCGCACCTTTTAAAGAAGCTCTAAATCCGCTCATAACCTCATCAAAAATCAAAAGTGTTCCATGCTGATCACACAAAGCACGTAGCTCTTCTAAAAAGGAAGCATCAGCAGGCACAAAACCCATATTTCCAGCAATAGGTTCAATAATCACACACGCAATATTCGAAGAGTTTTCAAAACATTTTTTAACACTCTTGATGTCGTTGTATTTTGCAAGGAGAGTATGCTTGGTCAAATCCGCAGGAACACCTGGAGAACTAGGCGTTCCAAAAGTCACCGCACCGCTTCCAGCTTGAACCAAAAGCGAGTCGCTGTGCCCATGATAACATCCCTCAAATTTAACAATATCATCTTTACATGTAAAGCCTCGAGCGAGACGAATCGCACTCATCACCGCTTCGGTTCCACTGCTGACAAAACGAATTTTATCAATGTTTTCAAAAAGAGAGCAAATACGTTCTGCCAACTTCGTCTCCGCTTTAGTGGGTGCTCCAAAACTGAGTCCTTTTTTCACCGCTTTAATAACTGCTTTTTCAATCACTTTATTAGTATGTCCAAAAATCAACGGTCCCCAACTTTGCACATAATCCACATAAGCATTTCCGTCCACATCAATAAGATGTGCACCCTGACCTTTTTTAATGAACAGCGGTGTTCCACCTACACTTTTAAATGCACGCACAGGAGAATCAACCCCTCCTGGAATCACATGACGTGCTTTTTCATACGCTTTTATGCTTTTATCATACTGCATTCTACGTGTCCTTAATTTTTTTAAAATTTTACTCAATATTTCTAAACAAACTACTTTTTTACTTCGCTAGAGACGTAATAGTATAAACTGTCAATCTCTTGCCACGTTAAGAAATAGGTTGGCATTACTTTGTGTTGTGTTGTTAACGCATAGAAAAAACGCTCTTTGGAAAGGTTGGTAATATTAGGAGCTTCAAGCTTCATTTTTTTATTTTTATGGGTATATTCTGAAATAATACTGCCCTCACCTTTTTCGCCATGACACTTGTTACATCCAATACCTCGTGGGTTAGAATAGAGCATTTTGGCATACTCCATTTTACTAATAAAATCTTCACTTAAAAGGGGCGTAAAGCTTATCAGAAGTGCTAGAAAAAATCTCAAAAAAACCCGCTTCAAAACTACTTTATCCTCTCTTTATTCATGATTGGGTATAGTACCAAAAATGAATTTAAAGGATGTTTGAATGCAAATCCTTGATGGTAAAGCACTCTCAGATACAATTAAAATTGAACTCAAAAAACAAAGTGACGTTTTAGGTTTAAGTGGTATTACCCCAGGTCTTGCGGTAATTTTAGTCGGTGATGACGCTGCAAGCCAAACCTATGTCAAAATGAAAGAAAAAGCGTGTGATGTTGCTGGTATTTACTCCATCATTCACAAAATGCCCAGCACTATTTCGCAAGAAAAAATTTTAGAAACCATTACAATGATTAACACTAACCCAAACATTGATGGCGTTTTGGTGCAACTTCCCCTCCCAAAACACATTGATACCACAAAAATCATTGAGGCGATTGACCCTAAAAAAGATGTCGATGGCTTTCATCCTTTTAATGTGGGTCGTTTAGTCGCAGGACTTGATGGCTTTGTTCCCTGCACACCTTTGGGTGTGATGCGTCTGCTTTCACATTATAACATTGATGTTAAAGGTTTAGATGCGTGCGTGGTCGGAGCCAGTAATATTGTAGGCAAACCGATGATGAATCTGCTCCTCAATGCAGGTGCAACGGTCGATATTTGCCATATTTTTACCAAAGATTTAAAAGAACATACCCAAAAAGCTGACCTTGTTATCGTAGGCGTGGGTAAACAAAATCTTATCACCGAAGATATGGTCAAAGAAGGGGCGATTGTCATAGATATTGGCATTAACAAAACCGCTGAAGGACGTATTGTTGGGGATATTGATTATGGAAATGTCGCACCTAAATGCACTTATATCACGCCTGTTCCAGGGGGTGTGGGACCTATGACCATTGCGATGCTGTTGGAAAACACCATCAAAGCCGCACACAATCGCTTAGTATAGGATAACTATGAAAAATTTACTCAACCGTTTTTATCACTTTTCCAATAGTTGGACAGGCACACTGATTATTGTTCTGTTTGTTATCTTTTTTATTGCACAAGCCTTTGTCATTCCTAGTGGTTCTATGAAAAGAACTTTACTTATTGGCGACCACCTTTTTGTTAAAAAATTCTCTTATGGCATTGCAACGCCACACCTTCCATGGCTTGAAATTCCCGTATTGCCTGATTTTAATAAGAATGGGCATCTTATTGAGGGTGAGCGTCCACAACGAGGGGATATTGTAGTCTTTCGTTACCCCAAAGATGAGAAGATTCATTATGTCAAGCGCTGTGTTGCCACAGAAAATGATGAGATTTTATATCAAGAAAAAAATCTCTATATTCACTTTGCCGAGGGCAATGAGTACATTAAAGCCAATTACCCCGCAGAAAAAATTGTTACTATTGCAGGCAAACTGTGGGTGAACAACCCTTACATAGAAAAATTTCACGGCATTGGATACGATGAAAATATTGCATTATTTGAGCAAATGACACTTCATTTAGGTGCCAATCAATTGGCGATGAAACCCGCTCTTGTTGAAGAATTACCTCCTGTGGCAGGTTTAGCCTTTAATGCGTTTTATACCAAAGTAGAAAAAGATAACTTTTTTATGATGGGTGATAACCGTGACCACTCTAATGATAGCCGTTTTTGGGGTAGTGTTCCTTATAGCCTCATTGTAGGTAAACCGTGGTTTGTCTATTTTTCATGGGATGATGACTATAAAATAAGATGGAATCGCATGGGTCGTTTTATTGACTCCATGCAATACGATAAGCAGTTTTTCTAATGGAAACTCTCTCTTTACTCAAAATAACCGCTACCATTTTAGCCTTAATGGTAGCCATTATTGGGCATGAAATTATGCACGGCTATGTTGCATACTGTTACGGCGACAACACCGCTCGTTCTCAAGGACGTCTGAGCATTAATCCTTTGGTTCACGTTGATTTAGTGGGCACAATCATTGTTCCTGCTGTGCTTTTTTTTAGTGGTGCCCCTTTTATGTTTGGATGGGCAAAGCCTGTTCCTATTTTTATTCCAACTGTCATTCGCAACGGTGGCTATAAAGCAGCCATTTATGTCTCTTTAGCAGGCATTGCCTACAACTTCACCTTAGCCCTTGGAGCAGCCTTACTTCTTAATGTTTTTCAAGGTGAAATTAACGACTATTTTAGTTATTTCTTCCTCTATTTCTTGACACAAACACTTATCTACAATGTTGTTTTAGGTATTTTCAATCTCTACCCAATCCCTCCTTTGGATGGCTCACATGCCATCACCTATCTTGCTATGATTTTAAGATGGGATAGCGTGGTTCGTTTTTATGATTCTATTGATCGTTATGGCATGGTTATTTTGATTCTTTTCATTGCAACACCCCTTTCAACATACTTTTTTATGCCAATTCGCTACGTCATTGGATGGTTATATTAAGAGGTTTGCTGAGAAGCCTCTTTTTGGAATTTATAATAATCCTTGTGCTATAATCTCCTTTAATTCGTAATTTAAAGGACATTTTGTGAAGTTTTTTATTGCAACAGATCACGCAGGAATTGCTATCAAACCTGATGTTATTGCTATGCTTCAACATTTAGGACATGATGTGATTGATTTAGGACCTTTTAATGATGAAAGGGTAGATTACCCTGATTTTGCACACAGACTCTGCATCGAAGTTTTAAAACATGAAGAAACTCAAGGTATTTTAATTTGTGGCTCAGGCATTGGTATGAGCTTAAGCGCCAACAAACATGTGGGCATTCGAGCGGCATTGTGTCATGATGCCTACACGGCACAAATGGCACGTGCGCACAATGATGCAAATGTGCTTTGTTTTGGACAACGTATTGTAGGATTAGGGGTCATTGAGTCAATGATAGATGCATGGTGTAATACTTCTTTTGAGGGTGGCAGACATGCACAGAGAGTTTCGAAAATAGAGCTGTAACATGGCACTTGAATGGGTTTTAACAACGGTACTTTTTTCCGCTTGTATTTATTTGCTGGTTATGGTTTTTTATTTTAAAACGCTTCTTCGCAAAGAAAAACGTAGCAATATTGTTGTGAAACAAACCCTCAATGATGCTGAAATTGTCATTCGAAAATATCAGGTCCAATTGCAACGCTCTCTTGGCAATATTGATATACTCACTGATGAGCTTAAAAAAGTAAAAAATGATCTTAAATCGCTTCGTACTCGCAACAGTCAATACCGTATGGAAGGCGATAAACTTCGCCAACATATTAAAGAGCTAGAAGGAAAGATTGAGGCATTATTGTAATGAGCATTGAGACAGTTTCATTTAGTGCTTTTGCTGTTTTACTCCTTTTGTTTCTTCTTCTAAAAATTTTTATTTTCAAATCATAAAGGCTATACTATGAATCATTTAAATGAGGCTGATAAAACATACCTTTTAAATTCTATTCGTAACGTTGAAGACTTCCCAAAACCTGGCATTATTTTTAAAGATATTACAACCCTCTTAGGCAATGAAAAAGCATTTAATCTTTTATTAGACCATCTTAGTTCACGCTATGAAAACAAAGAGATAGATTACATTGCCGGTATAGAAAGTCGTGGTTTTATCTTTGGAGCTGCTCTTGCTGCACGTCTTCGTAAGCGTTTTGTGCCTATTCGAAAACCAGGTAAACTCCCCTATACAACCATTAGCGAAAAATATTCTTTAGAATACGGTGTTGATGAAGTCGCCATTCATATTGATGCTTTTTCAAGTGTGAAAACAGCTAAACCGAATGTTTTATTGATAGATGATTTAATTGCCACAGGAGGTACAGCTACTGCGGCAGTTAAACTGATTAATAAAGCAGGTGCTCACTGTATTGAGGCATGTTTTATTATCAATCTTACCTTTCTACAAGGGGATCTTGATATTAAAAAAACAACCCCTGTTTATTCTGTCTTAGAGGTTTTATAATGTATATTCCAAGAAGCTCAAAATTCGACCCTGATAGTAACGGACACTTTGGTATTTTTGGTGGCAGATACGTTCCTGAAACATTGATGCCTGTTTTACTAGAACTTGAAAAAGAGTACCAAAGTCTGCGTTTTAGTGAAAACTTTTGGGCTGAAGTAGATTATTATCTTAAAGAGTATGTCGGACGCCCCTCTCCTCTCTACTTTGCAAAAAATATTTCACAAGAGGTCGGCGCAAAAGTTTATCTTAAACGTGAAGATTTAAACCACACAGGTGCCCATAAAATCAATAACACTATTGTGCAAGGCTTGATTGCAAAAAAAATGGGTAAAAAACGTGTTATTGCTGAAACGGGAGCAGGACAGCATGGCGTTGCAACAGCCACCGTTGCAGCACTTTTGGGCTTAGAGTGTGAGATATTTATGGGTGAAAAAGATGTAGAACGTCAAGAACTCAATGTCTTTCGTATGAAACTGATGGGTGCAAAAGTGCATGCGGTTAAAAGTGGTAGTCGCACACTCAAAGATGCAATGAATGATGCCATTCGCTACTGGGTTACACACGCACGTGATACGTTTTATATCATTGGAACCGTTGCAGGACCACATCCCTACCCCATGATGGTACGAGATTTTCAAGCGGTCATTGGTTATGAAGCCAAAGCACAAATTTTAGTCAAAGAAAAACGCTTGCCAGATTATGTGATTGCATGTATTGGTGGAGGCAGTAATGCCATGGGAATCTTCAACCACTTTTTAGGTGAAGAGGGTGTCTCTTGTATTGGGATTGAAGCAGGTGGGCTTGGCATTGATACGGATAAGCATGGCTGTTCTCTTGCCAAAGGAAGCCCTGGTGTGCTTCATGGGCAGATGAGTTATTTATTGCAAGATGAAGAGGGACAGGTTTTAGAAGCGCACTCTATTTCTGCAGGGCTTGATTATCCAGGGATAGGACCAGAACACGCTTACTTAAAAGAGTTAGGTGTTGCCAAATATGACAACATTACAGATCAAGAAGCATTGGATGCATTTGTCTGGCTCAGTCGCAAAGAAGGAATTATCCCTGCATTTGAAAGTGCTCACGCCATTGCATATTTGAAGAAAATGGCAAAAGAGGATATTAAAAACAAGGTCATCATCGTCAACCTTTCAGGACGTGGTGATAAGGATATGGTGCAAGCAAAATCTATTCTTAATATAGGATAAGGTCATGATAGAGTTTTTTAATAAACATTCTGGAAAATTATTTGCTCTTTTTATGACTCTTTTGCTTTCAACTTTGGGTTATTTTCTCTATTTCGCACCCGTTCAAGGTTTGGAAAATAAATTTATTTATTTAATGAAAGAGTATGGCTATATCATTCTCTTCTTTTGGGGAATGCTAGAGGGTGAAATGGGACTTGTAATGGCAGGTCTTTTAACCCATACAGGGGATATGAACCTTTTTGTGGCAATTTTCGTAGCAGGGCTAGGTGGTTTTGCGGGAGATCAAGTCTATTTTTATATTGGGCGATTTAACAAAGTTTGGGTACACAAAAAACTACATGGACAACGTCGAAAATTAGCGCTTGCACATCTTCTCTTAAAACGCCATGGCTGGCCTATTATTTTTATTCAACGCTATTTGTATGGCTTACGAACTGTCATTCCTATTTCTATAGGACTGACTCGCTACAGTGGTAAAATGTTTGCTTTAATTAATCTTATCTCAGCATGGGTATGGGCATCTCTTACGATTATCCCTACATGGTATTTTGGAGAAGAAATTTTAATTGTAATCCATTGGGCAAAAGAACATTGGTATCTTGCTCTGCCACTGGCTGCTATTATTGGCGGTGGTATCTCGTACTATTTTCATCAAGTAACTGATAAGAAATTTAAGGAAAAACATGAAATTTGAAATTTTAAATCAACCGTTGCATCAAACAGAAACTGACGTTAAAGTCGTATTTGTTGTTAAAAAAGATATGTCTCATCTATGGATTGAAGATAAAGAGAGCTTAGAACTCTTAGGATTTAAAGGTGAAAGTGAAGAAACTCTTTTCATTCCAAACAATCGCACTCTTTATGTCGGATGTGACTCTTTAGAGGCAGATGAGATAAGACTAGCTACAGCTAAAACTTTAGAGAGTCTTCAAAAAGCAACCTTTAAAACCCTCCGTATTGGTACATATTCAAACGAATGTCCTAAAATGAGTTTTATGGCTCTTATTGAGGGATTCATTCTTGGAAGCTATAGCTTTAATAAATATAAAAGTAAGAAAGAACCTTTAAACATTGAAAAAGTTTTGATTTGTTTAGATGATTATAGCAACAGTAATATCTCAATGCAAAGCGCACAAGAATCCCTTAAAATAGCAACAGTCATTGCAGAGGCAACCAACTTTGCCAAAGAAATTGTCAACACTACACCTCATGATATGACACCTATTGCATTGGCAGAGGTTGCCAAAACACTTAGCTCTCTACCAAACGTTACATGTAAAATCATGGATGAACACTTTTTACAAGAACAAGGTATGAATGCCTTCTTAGCGGTGAACCGTGCAAGCGTTCATCCTCCACGTTTAATTCACCTAAGCTATACTCCAAAAGAGCCCAAAAAACGCCTTGTTTATGTAGGCAAAGGATTGACCTATGATAGTGGTGGACTCAGTCTTAAACCCAGCGAACATATGGTCACTATGAAAGCGGATAAAAGCGGTGGAGCTGCGGTTATGGCTATTTTTAAAGCAGCCGCTACGCTGGAACTGCCTTATGAAATTCATGCGATTGTAGGCGCTACTGAAAATATGATTGGTGGCGATGCCTACAAGCCAGATGATGTTTTGGTGGCAAAAAATGGCAAGACCATAGAAGTGCGCAACACTGATGCTGAAGGGCGTTTGGTATTAGCAGATTGTTTATGTTATGCGCAAGAGCTTAAACCTGATTTGCTCATAGATATGGCAACACTAACAGGTGCATGTGTAGTAGCGCTTGGTGAATATACCACAGGAATTATGGGACACAGCAGTGAACTAAAACACACTATGCAAAAAGCAGCTAGTAAAAGTGGTGAGCTTAGTGGCACCCTTCCGTTTAATAAATACCTTGAAAAATTGCTGAAAAGCTCTGTGGCTGATATGTCGAACATTAGTTCAAGCCGTTACGGTGGGGCGATTACAGCGGGACTCTTTTTGGATAATTTTATCGAAGAAGAGAATAAAGAGAAATGGTTACACCTTGATATCGCAGGACCTGCCTATATTGAAAAATCATGGGGCTATAACCAATGTGGGGCAAGTGGTGCTGGGGTTAGAATGAATCTCTACTGGATGCTTGAAGAAAATAAACAATAAGTATGGGATTTATGAAACCAAAAATTGTCTTGATCGGGGCTTCCACAGGAGGTCCTGGACATCTTAAAAGAATTTTAGCTGCTATTCCTGATTCTTTTAATGCTAGTATTATCATTGCACAACATATGAACAGTATGTTTATTCCTAGTTTTATTAGTCAATTTCAAAATGAACTCTCTTTTGCGGTACATGGTGTTGATAAAAAAATGAGCCTTCAGCCAGCAAGTGTTTATATTTGTCCGCAAAATTGCCATCTTAAACGAGGCGATTTTAGCCCAAAAATTGAGCCTATTAGTGAAGGGGAAACCCCTTACAATCCTAGTATTGACACCCTATTTTCCTCTGCCCTTGAATGCCTAAGAGATACTGATGTTATGGCAGTTTTGCTCACGGGTATTGGGCATGATGGTGCCAATGGTCTGAGTGAATTGCAAAAACATGGGGCAAAATGTATTGCAGAGAGCGAAGAAAGTGCTATAGTATACGGCATGCCAAAACGTGCGGTAGAAATTAATCCTAATATTGCTTCTATGCCGTTAGAACAGATTATTGATGCCATTAAATTATTTGGAGTCTCCTAATGTGGTTTTGGAACAGAAAAAAAGAGCCTGAAATATCGCTCACCCAAGAAAAAAACCCTCCTCAAGAGTTCAATCCTTTTGGGCTTCAAGACGTTTTATTCTACATCAAACGAGAAATTGGCATAGACCTTTTTTCAAAAAACAGTGTCATCGAAACTAAACTGAAACTTTTTTGTGAACGTAAAGAGATTTACAGTTTTCGAAAACTCTTTGAAGCTTTACAGCACGATACAAAACTTAGACAAGAACTCATTGATTTGGTGACCGTCAACGAGACCTATTTTTACCGTGAAGAGTCTCAACTCAATCTCGCGGTTGAATTTGCGCTTGAAATTCCTAGTGTACGAATTCTTTGTGCTCCATGTGCCACAGGCGAGGAAGTTTACTCTTTATCAATGATGTTACAAGAAAAAAGAAGAGAAGCGTACTCGTTTCATATTACAGGAATTGACATTAACTCTGAAGCGATAGAAAAAGCACAACGTGGACTCTTTTCAGAGCGTTCCTTGCATAAATTAGATGAGCGTCTCAAAGAGAAATATTTTTTAAAAGATGAGCGATTTTACAGCGCTAAAAAAGAGTATTTTACCTCTATCTCGTTTCGTAAAGTCAATATCTTTGAAGGGGATTTTCTCTCTTTGGGCAATTTTGATATTATCTTCTCACGCAATATGCTCATCTATTTTGATGATGCTTTTAGGCTTAAAACGATTGAGCGTTTCTCTTCCTTGCTTAAACCGCAAGGCAAACTCTTTTTAGGACATGCTGACATCATTCCTGAAAACCATTACTTTACCAAACATACCGAACATAGGCTATCTTATTATGTTAAAAACAGTTAAATTAACGAACTTACGTATGAATCCTTCTGTGCTGATACTCCCAGGCTATCAGAACTCTGATGAGAACCATTGGCAAACGCATTGGGAAAAAGCACATCCTGACTTTTACCGTGTCAAGCAAAAAGATTGGGAACATCCCAACGCTCAAGAATGGGCAGAAAAGCTTGAAAAAACGCTTCAACAGTGTCAATCCCCTGTGGTACTGGTTGCACACAGTTTGGCATGTTTAGTGGTTGCAAAGTGGGCAAGCTATACGCATACCCCCATCAAAGGCGCCTTACTCGTTGCTCCACCCAATCCACAAGAACCTATTTTCCCACAATCCGCTCAAGGATTTAAGGAGATAGTGATGAGCCCTTTTGATTTTCCCTCCGTTGTACTAGCGAGCACCAATGATCCTTATGCCACCTATCCACATGTTCAACGCTTAGCTAAGGCGTGGGGAAGCCGACTGGTTGATTTAGGCAAACGAGGACATATGAACAGTGAAAGCGATTTAGGGATGTGGGAAGAAGGGTATGATTATTTGGAGACGTTACTTCATATCAAATAGAAAAAGAGGCTCTTTGCCTCTTTTTAACGAATCTCTGACTTTAATGCCTCTAACCTTGCAATTCTATCCTCCGTTGAAGGATGGGTGGAAAAAAGTGAGGCAAACGAGATGTTTTTTCCTGCAAACGGGTTGATAATAAACATATGCGCACTCTCAGTCGTTGCCTCGTGTACCATGCCTCGCTTGTTGTAACTTGAGAGCTTTGAAAGGGCACTTTGCAACCATTCTGGATGGCGTGTCAAACGTGCCGCTCCCTCATCTGCCATGTACTCACGGTTTCGGCTAATCGCCATTTGAATCACCGCAGCGGCTAGAGGTAAGACTAAGGATAAAACCAGCATCAAAATAGGATTGGGACGGTTTTCTCTATCACCTCCAAACATGGCACCCCATTGGAGCATATTGGCAATCATGGCTATCGCACCGGCAATCGTTGCAGCAATCGTGCCTACTAAAATATCATAATGCCTCACATGGCTTAACTCATGTGCCAAAACCGCTTCGACTTCATTTTCATCCAAAAGTTGCAATAAACCCTCCGTCACCGCAACGGCGGCATTTTGAGGATTGCGCCCTGTGGCAAAAGCGTTGGGAGTGCCATCTGGGATAATATAAACCTTTGGCATGGGAATATTTGCTCTATTGGCTAATTTTTGGACTATTTCAAATAAACCCTTCGCTTCTTTTGGGCTCACTTCCACAGCATGATAATGGCGAAGCACAAGGGTATCGGAGTAAAAATAGCTCACAAAATTCATCACACCTGCCATCACAAGAGCAATGAGCATTCCTTGCGTACCTCCCATTATGCCACCAACCCAAACAAACAACAGTGTCATCAGAGTCAACAATACAACGGTTTTGACCACTTCCATTTTCGTTCCTTTTTCAAAATAATAGAATCATTTTAACGCAACTTGGTAAATATTTTTTTTACATGTAAAGGTGTTGTGCTATAATGCCCACACATTTTCAAAAGGACACTCCGTGCGTTTACCTCGTGGCTTTGGCAAAAAAGGCTACTTTTCATTATCTGCTATTCAAGCTTCTGTAAGTGAAGTCAAAACCCAACGCCAACACGCACGCCTCCTTCATACCACACGCCTTTTCTGCGACGAAAATGAAAAAGAGCTTCATGAAGACGACCCACCACCTCTTCTTCTTTCCCTTTTTTCAGTCCTTTTTCACTACCGTCCTCGTGTTTGCAGATGCAGTCGTTTGTTTGCAAAGCGCGCCCACTCCGCCATAAAACACGCCCAAAAACGCCGTAAATGTAACTGCTCTTGCCGCTATTTTAGCTTCCGTAGAACGGGTATTCATCCTCCTTACTTATCCTATTTATTCAAACATTCTGCCAACCTTGTTGGCAAGCTTTAGCGTGTAAAAATGAAAATAATAAGGAATAAAAAGATGTTAAAAACCTATGTGACAGGCTTTCCACGTATTGGAGAGAAGCGTGAGTTAAAATTTGCTCTTGAAGCCTACTGGGCAGGAAAATTGGAACTTTCAACCCTTCAAGACGTTGCCAAAGAGCTTCGAGAGCGCCACTTTGAATATCAAAAAGCGCACGGCATTGATGTGATTTCGTGCAATGATTTTAGTTACTACGATTTGATGTTAGATACTATCAGCCTTTTAGGAGCCATTCCTGAGCGATTTGTGGGCATTGAAGATGCAACCACACGCTATTTTGCGATGGCAAGGGGCAATGAGAGTCGCTCTGCGATGGAGATGACCAAATGGTTTAACACCAACTACCACTACATTGTCCCCGAACTGCACGCACAGACCCGTTTTAGTGTCAATGCGAGCAAAATTATTGAGGAGTTTGGTGAAGCCAAAGCGCTGGGCATTACGCCAAAGATTAATCTTATTGGACCCATTACCTTTTTAGCGCTCTCTAAAACCATCGATAATACCGATGCCTTTGTGCTTTTTGATGCCCTTTTAGAAGCCTATGCAAGCGTACTTAAGAGCATTGAGCTGCTAGGAGAAGGCATTATTGTTCAGTTTGATGAGCCTTTGTTTGCCAAAAGCCTAGAGCCAAAATTTTACACGCTTCTTAAAATTGCTTATGAGAAATTAGGCACGGTTTCACCCAAACTCAACATCGCCGTTGTAAGCTATTTTGATAGAGCCAATGAAGCCGTTGTTGTCTTAGGGAAGTGCCCTATTTGGGGAATTGGACTTGATTTTGTGTATGGAGAAGAAAACCTTGATGCGCTTTTACATGTAAATGACAAAGTGCTTATCGCTGGACTTATTGATGGGCGTAATGTTTGGAAAAACAATACCTCAAAATCCTACGCACTTTTGGAAAAAATCACCTCTGTGATTAACGAAGAAAGGCTGATTTTAAGCACCTCATGCTCCCTGCTTCATGTACCTTATTCGACACAGTTTGAGCAAAAACTCCCTTTACATGTAAAAGAAAAACTGAGCTTTGCACTTGAAAAATTGGCTGAGCTTCAAACGCTTCAAACACTTTGGGAAACGAAAGAAAAACCAACATGCAATGAAGAGCGTGAAACACCAACCATTAAAGCGCACACCAACCACTTTGCGAAGCGTTCCCCTTATGACATACGCTCGTTAATTCAAGCAAAAGCGCTGAACCTTCCCCTTTTCCCTACCACAACGATTGGTTCTTTCCCTCAAACCAAAGAGACAAGAGCGCTTCGTTTAGCCTATAAAAAAGGAGAAATGAGTCAAGAAGCCTACGAAAACGCATTAAAAGAGCTCATCAAGGAGTGTGTGGCGTTTCAAGAGGAAGTAGGTCTTGATGTCTTAGTGCATGGTGAGTTTGAACGTAACGACATGGTCGAATACTTTGGTGAACTCCTTGAGGGCTTTGCTTTTAGTGAAAACGGTTGGGTTCAAAGCTATGGAAGCAGATGTGTTAAGCCTCCTCTCTTGTATGGCAATGTCAAACGACGACAGCCTTTAAGTGTTGAGTGGATTGTTTATGCGCAAAGCTTGAGCGATAAACCCATGAAAGGGATGCTCACAGGGCCTGTGACCATTTTGAACTGGTCATTTGTGCGGGATGACATTCCAAAAAGCGAAGTGGCGTACGAGGTTGCCCGTGCGATTGCTGAGGAAGTGGATGAGCTTCAACGCAATGATATTAAAATCATTCAAGTCGATGAGGCAGCGTTTAAAGAGGGGTATCCTCTAAGAGATGAAAAAATTAAAGCGTATGAAAAATGGGCGGTGGAGAGCTTTAAAGCCTCGGTGTGCAGTGCGTGGGATCAGACGCAAATTCACACCCATATGTGTTACAGTAACTTCAATGACATCATTGAGACGATTGAGGCGATGGATGCTGATGTCATTACCATTGAGACATCACGTAGTGGCAATAAGCTTTTAAAAGTCTTTCAAAAAGCCCACTACAAAGCGCAAATTGGACCAGGGGTGTATGACATTCATTCCCCTCGTGTGCCTAGCGTGGAGGAGATGAGCGAACAGATTAAGGCGTTTTTAGAGGTACTTCCTAAAGAGCAACTCTGGATAAATCCTGATTGTGGACTTAAAACCAGAGGCTGGAGTGAAACCAAAGCAGCCCTTGCTAACATGATACAAGCGGTAAAACGTTTTCGATAGAGTGTTTTCACGAGAGGTTATCCTCTCGTGGTTTTGGTTTTACATGTAAAACCAAAATTCCTACAATTTCTCCACATTTTGCAACTTCACATACATCATCGCACTCATCATTGCATCGTTTAACGCATCGTGTTTCCCAAAGATGGGTAAGCCCAACTCTTTCATCATCACATCAAAACGCAGGTCGATGACCCCATCGGGAATACGTTTGATTTTTTTGTCGTGGTAGAGTCCTGAGAGCTCGATTTGGGGGTTAGGTAGGTGAATGTTCAGCCAAGGTTTGAAGTATTTGTTAATCATCGCAACGTCAAATTCAAGGTAGTACCCCACCAATGGGCGGGCCCCTATAAAGTGTAAAAACTGTGTGATGGCTTCACGAGGTTCAAGCGCATTTTGCAGGTCAATATTGCGAATTTGATGAATCTTAATACTACACTCCCCCACTTCACACTGAGGTTTGAGAAAAAGCTCAAATTTTTCGGACATTAAGATGGTATTGCCTCTGACTTTCACCGCACCGATGGAGAGAATCTCATCTTTTTTAGGATTGAGTCCTGTGGTCTCGGTGTCAAAAACAACCACCTCATCCAAAGGTACTTCTTCAAATAAAAAGCGAAAACGCTCATCGTTTAGTTTTTGGGCGTTGCGTTTAGCAAAAAAGGAGGCAAACATTAGCTGACCATCGAGAGTTTAAAGTGGTGGGTAAGAAACTTTTTAAATTTATTGACAATTTTAAAGCTGTCTTTTAAAAGCTCCAACTCCAATTCATTGAGGTGTTCAAGGTTTACCTGATTGCCAAAGCCTCGCTCTAACTGCTCTTTAAGACGCAGGTTTAAAAAAGTATCGAGCGCTTCAAGAAGTGCTCCTGAGAAGTCACTCTCCAAAACCCCTAAGTGTGCTAGTTTTTTGATGCGCCCAACGGTATCACTCACATCAATTCCCTGCTCTAAGGCTAAACTTCGAATACCATGCACAATGGGGAAAATACCCCCTTTTTTGACATCGATTTTATTCTCTTTGGCAATAAGATTGGCAAAAAAACCTATGGGTGTTTCAAACGCTAATACAGGCATCGCAAAATACGCCATAAACGTTGTTTGCGCTTCAACATGCCTTAAAATCTCCGCTTTAAGCTCACTGAGCATGGAAGCATTCCCCGCAACGGCATGCGCATCAAAAAAGATGGCTAAGTGCATCACATCTTCCATATTAGGCGTATCAAACCAACGCGCAATCTCTTGAGAATACGCTCTCTTAGACTTACACCAATAAGCATTTGAGACCATAATGTTTCCCTCACACGGCGGATACCCAAAATCAATCAGCGTTTCACTCAAACGCTTCATATAAGGCACATACGCATCCACATCCATCCCATCTTCAATAATCAACGCATTATCTTGGTCGGTTTTTAAGAGTTGCTCCTTGCGCCCTTCACTGCCCATCACGACCAAACACGCTTTGGAAGCTAACGCTTCAGGAAGTATCATGGTATAGAGTTTTTCATACACTTTGGCATTGAGCTCAGAGATAAGCTTTGCGATATAATCGACCTTCGTTCCTTTTACATGTAACTTTCGAATAATATGAATAAATTCGCCACTTGCCTCTTTGAGCTCCTCAATGCTCCCTGCTTTCTTAATTTTCACCGCCGCTAGATAGGAGTGGTTGGCAAAGTAGCTCAGCAAATCAAGCTGTTCTAAAATCCCTATAATCTTCCCATTCTCCATCACTACCAGACGTTTAATGGCGTGTTTGGTAAAGCTAAGCAAAGCGTTAAAGAGATAATCGCTCGCCTCAATGCTAATGAGTGGAAAAAGCGCAATCGCCCCAATGGAAGCGTGTTTATCATATCCGTTAAAGAGCACATGTTTGCGAATCACGCTATCGGTGACGATGCCATACCCCTCCTCTAAGCGCACCACAATGCAACTGCTCTTTTTGGCTTCCATTTCACGTAATGCCTCCATAATGGAACACTCTTTCTCCACAATGGTAGGCGTGTGTACGTAACACTCCCGAACCAGCGCCATCATAAATCCTGAAAGCTCAGTGGTGTATTCTCGTTGTTTGGCAGAGTGAATTTTGTTGGCAAGGTCTTGAATAAAGTAAGCTTTAAAGGCTTCATTGCTATCCATTAACGCTAAAAAAGAGGCTTTGTCTAACTCGTAGCAAATGAGCTCTTCTAAAACTTTAAACTGCTTAGCACTCTGCCCATAAATCAAGGCATCGGCATCAAAACTGTTAGATTTGCTGTACACCTTTAAAAGTTCATCCTCGCTAAACTCTCCCACCTCGCCTTTGAGAATAATATACAAAAAAGAAGCCGTTTTACTAGGCGAGATGAGGATTCCATCTTTTTTATAATAGGCAATATTCATCGCACGGGTGGCTTTACTCAGCTCATTTTTGCTTAAAAGCTCAAAAGGATAAATGGAGCGTATAAACGCCTCTAAGTCGTGCATGCTCATGCGAAATCCTTTTTACATGTAAAGATGATTTATTGTAACGTGCAAAGAGGTAAAAGGATTTTACATGTAAAGATTTTTTAGATGCTTCTTAGTCAAATGTGGCATAATTGCACACAAAAAAAAAGGAACTCCTTTGCACCCAACCCTTGAAACATTTTTAGCCAACATTACCGCACTTCACCAGTTAGAACCCAAAAACCTTCCCAATGACGTCCTTGAAGTGATGGTGCGCATGAGCCCTGAGGAGCTTTACAAAACCTGTACACAACTCTCTGTACTGCTTCATAACATTCCTAGTGAAAATGCGCCTATTACGCTGAGTGAAAGCGAAATAGCCTCATTGGCGGAAGCCTACCTCAAAGGTCTTTTAAAACGTTTTCGCTGAGGGGTGATAATGCTCGCTTAAGATGATGGCAATATTTTTCGCCATCAACGCATACCCTTGTGCATTGGGATGAACTCTGTCTGCTTTTAGAGTGTTTTCCTGATTGAAAATTTCTTTGAGACTTTCATCGTCTATCTCAATGTTATGCTCTTTCGCCACTTCATAATAAAGAGGCGAAATACTAAAAGAGAGCGTTCCCATAGTTGGCACACCCACTAAAAGCACATAAACCCCTTTTTCACGAGCCAGAGAGACCATTTTGGAGAGATTTTCTTTGGTTTGAGTGCTATCTATCTTTCTCAAAATATCATTACCACCATGGCAAAGAATCAAGATATCGGGTTTATGTTCTTGCAAAAGTGTGGGCAACCGCTCCAACCCTTGCGCACTCATTTCCCCCGCAATACCCGCATTAATAACAGAAGTATGCAGCAGTTCACTTAAAATAGAAGGATAACTTTTAGAAGGGAGTGCGCCTGTGCCTAGCGTTAAACTATCACCAAAGGCTAACACTTTCGTATCTAAGGGTAAAATCAAACTGTGATTATCCACCTCTTTAGTACTCGTAAAATAATGAAAAATACCCATTAAGAGCATTAAAAAAACCACATTGCGTAGTGTAAAAATTCCCATTTACTCTCCTTTTTAGGCATCTTTTTTTAGTAAAGTATGGATACAATATGCCACATTTTACCCAAAGAAGTTTCATGAATCAACCAAAAACCGACCCTATTGGTATTTTATTTTTACTTATTGCCATGCTCACATGGGCGAGTTCGTTTATTGCCCTCAAATCCGCCATTGGACCCCTAGGACCCATGAGCGTTGTCTTTGGACGTATGGTTATCGCTAGTTTATGCTTTGTCTATTTTATCAAGCAATTTCGTGCGCTCTCTTTTACACGCCACGACATCAAATACATCCTTTTACTCACCCTTTTTGAGCCTTGTTTTTACTTTATTTTTGAAGCCAAAGCACTGCAACTCACCACCGCCTCTCAAGCGGGAATGATTACCTCGATGATGCCTCTTATGACGGCGATTGCAGCCAGTTTTGTCCTTAAAGAGTACCTAAGTAAACGCATTGTCATCGGTTCGATTTTAGCCGTTGCAGGAGCGATTTGGCTGAGCCTTGGTGCCCAAAGCAGTGAAAATGCTTCCAATCCTCTTTTGGGCAATTTTTTAGAGTTCTGCGCCATGATTTGTGGAACATGGTACGCCATTTCCGTGCGCTATTTAAGCCAAAAATTTTCAGCGCTCTTTTTAACAGCCATTCAAGCGTTTGTAGGAACTATTTTCTTTTTTCCTCTTGCTGTGTGGGAATATTTTACACTGCCGATGCAGTTTAGTCTTGAGGTATTTGGGTGGCTTTGTTATTTGGGCATTGTCGTTACGCTTGGAGGCTATGGCATGTTTAATTTAGCGCTCAGTCGTATTGAAGCCTCCAAAGCTTCAGTCTTTGTCAATCTCATCCCTGTCTTTACCGTTTTACTTGCCTACCTCTTTTTAAACGAGCGGTTAAGTCAGACGGAGATGTTGGCAAGTTTTATAATTTTTGGAGGAATCATCATCTCTCAACTCCCCAATCTAAACAAGAAAAAGGAGTCCATGTAATCTTTACATGTAAAGATTACATGCATCTACGCTAAAAGCGTTTGCAGAATATATTCTATGAGTAAAACCCCACAAAAGAGCGCTAAAATCACAGCGAAAAGGGTACTTTTTTTCATCGTGATGCCAATGCCAATTTAAGGGCTAAAGCCGCAAAAATTGTCCCCGCAATGCGATTAAGAATTTTCTCACCGTTTTGTGTACGCATAAACCACGTCCCAATGCGCCCTGCAAGTAATGAAACACTGATAAAGACCACCAAAGCGCTCAGCATAAAAAGCGCACCTAAGCTAAAAATCTGCACCGTGACATTGCCGAGTTGAGGATTGGTAAATTGGGGAAGAAAGGCTAAAAAGAAGATAGAAACTTTGGGATTAGCGATATTCATCAAGATACCTCGTTTATAGAGTGTACTAAGACTAAGCGCAGGTTGAGTGGTATTTAACTTGCTCTTCGTTGCATCTTTAAATGCCATAAACGCTAAGTAGAGCAGATACCCAGCGCCTACAAATTTTAACAAACTAAACGCTAAAGCAGAGGTTTGAAAAATGACCGCAACGCCTAGTGCCACAGCGGTTGTATGAAAAATAAGCCCACTGCAAAGCCCTAGGGCTATCACAATGCCTGAGCGGCTTCCTCGTACCATCGCTTGGGTTAAAACAAAGAGAATATCAGGCCCAGGACTAAGCGCTAAAAGCGTTGAAGCTCCTATAAACATGAGCACGGTATGAAGTTCTAACATGACATTTCCTTTTACATGTAAACATGCAAAAGTGTAACGCAAAACGGCTTAGATTAGCCGCCTAATTGAACAATACGTGCGGATAAATCAAGAATTTGAACCATCAATGCGTTTTTTTCTCCCTCATTTTCTGCTTTTGAGAGACGTGTTTGTAATACTTTCAAACGCTTTTTTAAGCTATCGACCAAACTGTCACTCTCTTGCGTGCTAGAAGATTTGAGTTTAGAAAGGCTTGAAGGAGCTAAAGAGATATTCGCCTCCTCTTTAGAGCCATTTTCAAGTGTGGTTTGGCTTTGAAGAGTTAGTGGGGGTGTAATCGAAAAATCCAAATGCGACATCCAACCCGTTTTACCATCTTCAAAAAGCACTACACTGCTTTGCTTCAACTGTGCATTGAGTGTTTCATCATTTTTATAGCTAAACGCAGACTCAACACTTTCAAGTAACAGTGCACCTACTTTTGCCTCACTTAAGCTTATGAGTTTATCTTCTAGCGCACCCTTTTGCCAAATTTTAAGCTTTGAAAAGATTTCATCGTTGGCATCAATCCAGCCATTAGCATCATCATCGTAAACAGACAAATCTAAAAAACCATCCCCACTTTGGGTACCAAAGAGTTCACTTCCATCATCAATCAGCCCATTTTCATTGCGATCTAGCGCTAAAAAACCACTGTTTTTCGCCAATAAAGAGAGTGTATCTTCCACGCCATCACTGTTTAAATCAAACGAAAATGTCTTCTCTTTTTCCACATCCACGAGTCCACCTTGCAGATTGATAACCAAAGGGTCAACCATCTGGGCAAGGCTTTGGCGTATCTCAACACGGTAACTATCGTAGCGAGAAAGCTCTGTTTGCAAAGAAAGCGCAATGCTCGCCCCCTCTTGCGTTGTCACTTCGCCTTGAGCCTTGAGCAACAAACTCTCCGCTTCATCGACATGCAAACGTGTCTGAACTTCCTGCTCGGTGGTGCGAGAAAAGCTCACACTACGCTCAGATGCTTCATGTGCAAAAGAGAGTGCTATATTAGAGGTTGAAATACGCATAAAACATCCTTTGTTTCACTAGAAGTTATCTTCCAATAAAACAAAATCGGATACTTTCTAAATGAGTTTATCAAAACCAATTAAGAGTTTAAACCGCTCGATTACCATGGAGATGAGTAAACACACGCCCAAAAGCATCAAAAAAATCAGTAATGGACTGTAAAATCCATAGATAAAATCGGGAAAATAGTAGTAATAGATAAAGGTATGAAATAAAAAAATATTAAAAGAGTGAATCCCTATAAACTCAAGGGCGTATTTTATCCACGAGAAAAAAAGAGAGACTTTTGTTGTCCAAAGAATCAGTAAAATCCCAAAAAAAGTATCAGCACGAACGCTATCAAACAGCCATCCATTTTGCCTATACCACGCCATAAAAAGCGTCGCACCTAGGAGCATAAAAAAACCCCACAAACCTTTATTTTGAAACCAATTAAACAGCCAAACAAAACCATTGCGTTGCGAGAGAAAGATACCCACAGCAAACGGAAAAATCCAATCATTGACCAAAGGGATAGGCACAAACAAAATCACCGCACACACCGCTAAAAACCACCACCCAAAACGAGCTGTTAAAAAATGCATCAATGGGAAAATAGCGTAAAGCACAACAATAAGACTCATAAACCACCATGTCGCATTGTAGCCATAGCCGACCCATGTGAACATCTGAAGCCCTAACATCTGAATCATAAAGCCCTCAAACGAGTGTTCGCCATACACACTAAGCAGACTTCTGCCCATAAACCATGCACCAAAAGGAACAAACAAAAGAGCAATCAACCAATAATTCATATAGAGCTTCAAAAGTCTTCGTTTGTAAAAAGCGCCTAACTCCAACCCTCTTTTTTTAATCGATTCGGTTAAACCATAACCACTTAAAATGACATAAATGCCAACGCACACCTTAGCTAATAAGGCGGTTTGAAAGACAAACCAACCGCTCTCAGGCTTCTCATAAAAAAGGTGATGCCATAAAATGAGCATCAACGCCATGCCTTTACTCGCATTGGTAATGGAGACATCAAATTTTTCTAACACGTTCATTGCCTTTTAAAAAAATGATTGCTTATCTTACTTAAAAAAATCCTATTATGATACTATTTTATTTTTAAATGCTTTTTTTAATAAACCACTGAACAAAAAGAAGTCGTGATGCACGTATCGTTTTTTGAAAATTTTTTACAGCAAATTCATCCCCCACTACTCTATTTTATTTTTACTATGACACTGCTTCTCATTTTTGCTATTTTACTGTGGAATATTCTGCTACGACGAAAAGTTGAAAGCGTTGTTAAACGCAATCTTAAAAATCAAAAAATTATGCTTCAACACTCTAAACAAGCTGAGCTTGGCGCACTCATTGGCAATATTTCACACCAATGGCGAGAACCGCTCTCAAATCTGAGTAGTATTAACCTTATGATGATGGCATATTTAGAACAAAACCAAACGATTGATAAAGCTTTGTGGTATGAAAAACTCAAAAGTGTTGAAAATACCCTTGATTTTATGTCACAAACCATGCAAAATTTTTTAGAGTTTTATAAACCATCCAGTCAATACTACACGTTTAATGTTTGTGAGTCCATTCGTCAAACGCTCAGCATTATTGAAACGAACCTTCTAGCAGATAATGTTCATATAGAACTTCAAGGAGATATGAACGTCGAACTTTATGGAATTAAAAATGAGTTGATGCAAGTTTGGCTCAACATTATTAACAATGCAATGCATGCCTTTCACCCTGAATGTGTGGAAAAACGTAAAATTATCATTACAATCGATCCATCAAAGATTACTTTTTGTGACAATGCCAAAGGAAAAATTGTTGAGAATGACCTTTTAAAAGGAGTTGGTCTTTCTATGTGTCAACAGATCTTAGAAAAATACAGCAAAAAACTCTCATTTCGTAACACCAAAGATGGGGTATGTGTCACTATTTTACTAAACACCTAAACGATATCCCGCTTCTGAAACGGTTTGTATAAAATTTTTACCTACTTTTTTTCGAAAACGCATGATAAAATTTAAAAGAGCTTGATCGCTTACATCATCGAAATTCCAGAGAGCTTCGTAAATCATTGCTTTACTCACCACACGATTTTGATGTTCGAGTAAAAGTTCAACAAAGGCTGTCTCTTTTTTATTTAAATCAATTTTATAGCCCTCATTGGTAAATAAAACCCGATTATGTTTATCAAAAGCATACCCATTTTTAAGCATGATATGATTATTCGCACTAAGCGTCATAGAAGAGCGATTAAGCGTATCAATCAGTTCTTTGTATTTCACAGGTTTGAGCAAATATGCAGTTAGATTAAGAGGAATCGCTCTAAGTAAAAGCTCCTCACTTTTATTGCCACTTAGAACAATAATTGGGATATGCGTATTAGTCTGGCGCACTGTTTCTATGAAGCTTAGCGCATTTTCATTGTGTACTTTAATATCAGAAATAATGATATCTATTTTTTGTGTTTGCAATATTTCATATGCACTCTCTAAGCTCGTGCAATGAAAAATTTTATGCACAAAAAGCTCTAAGAGTGCCATAAAATTCTCTGCGAACTCTTCATTATCTTCGAGGAAAAGGATATATTTTTCTTTAAGGGTATATAGCATGACTCTCTTCTTTTTTTTACGTGGATTATAAGCCATTGTAACTTTAAAATAAGCTCTTAAATCTCACTAATATCTCATCTATATCTCATTTTTATAAAAAATGCTGTGATTTATCTGTGATAGATACGCCGTATAATTGAGAAAGTTTAGTAAAAGGTGGTGAGATTACATCTCTCTTTTCTGAATATTAAGCATTCATTTCCCCTAGGAGGATCATTGTGATTACCTTTCTTTGTTCTTTGGGTATCCTTTTTTTAGGATACGCCATTTATGGTAAATTCGTTGAGAAAACATTTGGTATGGACCCCCATCGACCAACACCTGCCATCACGCAAGCAGATGGTGTTGATTTTGTTCCTATGGCAACATGGAAAGTTTACCTTATCCAGTTTCTTAATATTGCAGGACTTGGACCAATTTTTGGACCGATTATGGGTGCCTTGTATGGACCAGCTGCTTTTTTATGGATTGTTTTAGGTGCCATTTTTGCAGGTGGCGTGCATGATTATATGTCAGGCATGATGTCTGTTCGCAATAAAGGAAAGAGTATTGCAGAATTAACAGGCGATTACCTAGGTGAAACGAGCCGTTATGCCATGCTAATTGTAAGCGTCGTGCTCCTTTTGTTTGTAGGGGTTGTTTTTATTGTAGGACCAGCGGCACTTTTGGCCAACCTTACCTTTCAAACAGGTGGTGAGGGTGTTTTTGCAGGCACCATGTTTGCTGATAAAACATTTTGGATTGTCTTAATTTTTGCCTACTACTTTGTTTCAACAATTTTCCCTGTGGATAAAATCATTGGTCGCATTTATCCTTTCTTTGGTGGCGTTTTAATGTTTATGGCATTTGGTGTTGCTGGAGCTATGATGTATCATGGTCTTGCTATTCCTGAAATTACAGAGATGGGAAATTATGCTCATCCGCAAGGCACGCCTATTTGGCCAGCACTCTTTTTTACCATTAGTTGTGGTGCACTCAGTGGTTTTCATGCAACCCAATCCCCTCTTATGGCACGTACCATTAAAAATGAAAATCTTGGTCGTAAAGTCTTTTACGGTGCGATGATTTCAGAAGCAGTCATTGCTATGATTTGGGCAGCTGTTGGAATGGCATTTTTCCCAAATGGCATCGCTGGTCTTAGTGAAGTCCTTGCAAAAGGTGGACCTGGTTTGGTTGTCAATGAAGTAACCGTAGGATATCTTGGCATTGTGGGTGGCTTACTTGCGATTTTAGGTGTTATCGTAGCGCCTATTACCTCAGGTGATACAGCGTTTCGTGCGATTCGTTTAACGATTGCTGATCGTTTTAACATTCCTCAAGCTAAAATCACCAATCGCTTAACCATTTCTCTTCCAATTTTTATTGTTGCGTTTTTCATTACACAAGTTGGATTTGCTGCCATTTGGAAATACTTTACATTTTCCAATCAAATGCTCTCTGCTTTTGCACTCTGGACAGCAACAGCTTACCTTGTGAAAAATGGAAGAAATTTCTGGATCACAGCCCTTCCTGGAACGTTTATTACAGCAAGTTTAGTAGGATACCTGCTCACGGCTAAAGAATTCCCTTTTGGTCTTAGCCATGATGTCGCGGTTAATAGTGGTTTTGCAACAGCTGCAATCATTATGATTTACCTCGTACGATTAGGTTTTACATACAAACGTAAATTTGCAAATGCTTAATTTACACTCCCCAACGCTACAAGAATCTTCTTGTAGCGTCTTTACATGTGAAGAGACTCTATGACCAGTTTTATTGCTTCACATACCTCTTTTCAGGGCATTATTCATACCCATGAACCTCTTAAAATTCAAGGCAGTATTGAGGGTAAAATTTTGAGTGATAGTTCTGTTTGGATTGAATCTCAAGGATTCATTAAGGGAGAAATTTATGCTAAAGAAGTTATTGTAGAGGGAAAATGTGAAGGAGAAATCACCTGTGAACACCTCATTCTTAAAGCATACAGTCATTTCAAAGGTGATGTTAAAAGTACACAACTCAGCATGGAAGCAAAAGCTCTATTTGAGGGTAAGCGCACTCTCTTAGTGCTTGATGACACCCATGCCTCTAAAAAGCAACGAAAACCCATTGAGCCTTTTGATACCGAAAATGTACTACTTTAATTGTGCGTGAAATGCTTCAATATTTTTTTCAATAGCATCCTCTTTATACACGGCACTAATTACCGAATACATCGCTAAATCATACGCATGCAACTGGAAAATATTTTCTTGATTAATCCCCCCAATCGCACAAATAGGTACTTTTAAATGCTTTTTGGCTTTTTCTAAAAAAGAAGGCTCTACGAGGTTAGAATGGGGTTTGGTAGGCGAAGGAAAAAACGAGCCAAATGCCACATAATCCGCACCTAAAGCCTCATAGTGTAACGCTCGCTCTATGTCACCATAACACGAAACGCCAATAATTTTATCTTTACCTAAACGTCTCCTCGCCTCTTCATAACCAACATCATCCATCCCTACATGTAAACCATCAGCGTTCATCTCATACGCCACATCCAGCCTATCGTCAACAATAAAAAGAGCTTCATAATAATCACACAAGGCTTGAAGCCGAATGCAATCTCTAAGCGCTTCTTCCTCATTAGCATTTTTATTGCGGTACTGAAGAATGCGCACGCCACTTTTCAGCACACGCTCTATCTGTTCTAGCAGGGTTTCATTGGGAGTTAAAAATTCATCAGTCAGGACATAGAGTCCTTGAAGGAGAGATCTATCTAGCATAAAAACCTCACGTTATTTTTTAGAGTGATTGTACAAACTCGAAGCTTAAAATGCCCAAGCAATAAAGCATTGCTTGAGCATGAAGGGCAGTTTACGACTTAAATTTCCCCAGTTCATTATTGAGGTTTTCAGTCATAACATGTAAATGCTCACTGGCTTGTGAGACATTATCAATGCT
>JAFGFU010000011.1 GCA_016930915.1 Campylobacterales bacterium | reverse complement strand
TATACAAAGTGTAAATTATGCTTATAAAATTCTATATTATTGATTTTGAAAATTTTAGTTTTCAATAATTAAATATATCCTTTAACTATTTTCGCATGACGCATCAGTGTCTCCACGGCGCATTCAATTCTTTGAGGCAAATCTTTTGCTTCATAGTCCACAAAATCTATTTGAACTTTATAAACCAATACCTCTTCTACCATCACATTTAAAACCAAATATCCACGGTAAAGTTTACTCTCTTTTGTTTTTTTACCAGGATGTTCCATATCGTTTTCATAGAGTAAAATAGCCACGTCTACTTTGGATGCACCACTTTTTTTCTCTTTAACATGAACTGCTAAGGCATCATTCACACGGCTCTTCACCTCTTCGAGATTGACATAGGTAAAAAGTGTTGATGGACTATAGGTTGCTTTTTCAGCACTAATACTACTATGAAAAGCACCCGCTTGAATCGCTTTTAAGGCATGTTGAAATGGCTCAGATTCATATATTTTTTCAAATACAACCACCTCTTTATGACACGGTAACACTGAAAGTTTCGCCTTTGAAGCCACTTTGGTATAAATGCCCTCACCAATAAAATAGACAACCAAAAGACCTAAAACAATAAACAAAATTTTTTTAAACATGATAAGACTCTTTTGAAGAAGGAGGCATAAGCCTCCTTGAAGTTAAATACCCAAATCTTGGCGTTTGAAATACTCTTGACCAACTTTACACAATGGACAGGCTTTGGGTGCTTTTTTACCACGGTGAATATGCCCACACACTTCACATATCCAAATTTCCTCTTCTTCATCACTGAAAAAGCCATCTTCTTTCATTGCATCTTGCAAGGCTTTGTATTCACGCTCATGCTCTACTTCCACTTTACCAATGGCATTGAACAGACGTACAAGCTCTTTATGCCCCTCTTCTTCGGCGATCTTGGCAAAACTTGGATACATAATGGTATGTTCATAGTTTTCACCTGCCATAGCGCTATCAAGATTTTTGAGTGTTATCTCAGTTTCTGCACCATCTACCAACTTATGGTACGCTTTAAACTCCGCACGTGCATGCCATTTTTCATTTTCTGCGGCTTCTCTAAAATGGCGAGCAACCGCATGCCAACCCTCTTCTTGTGCAATATCTGCGAATAAATCGTATTTATTGCGTGCTTGAGACTCTCCAGCGAAGGCTTTCATCAAATTAACAGCGGTCAAATCGCTTGTCGTACAGGTCATCGCCTCTCCACAGCAAACCAACTTTCCACCACCAACGTGCTGCACTTCTACCTCATTACCACACTTACTGCATTTATACGTTTCGTACTGTCTCATCTTTTCTCCTTATTGGGTGTAAAAATACTATCTTAGACTATCTTAGACTATCTTGACTTAATGTACAACTAAACATTAAATGATAAAAATTATTGTTTATAAAATACCTTTCTCTTTAAAAAAAGTCTCTATCGCTTTAAGAGAAAAAGCTTTATCGTACGTAAAGAGTTCTTGCCATGTTTTCTCTTCTAAGCCATTTTTTGTCTCAATGCCATATTTTTGTTTTGCATTTTCTACAAACTCCATAGCAAAACTCAGTAAAAGGGCATATTGTGCAGCCGTAAGGTGTTTTAGTAAATCAAACAAACGGTAGTAATTGACCATTTTTTTACTCGATTCCTCTCCCATACGAAGCGACCAAATGCGCCCAGCAAACTCATGCTGATACACAACACCACTGCGTATCTCCAGTGAAAATGCCCTAAAAGCATGGAGAAGTTCTTGTTTTGAAATGTAGTGGTGAATATTATAAAAAAAAAGATAGATACTGAGTAAAAAAAGATCTTCCGCACAAGGCGCATACGCTTTGATTTCAAGGCAGGTCTCTTTTTCGACATCCAGTTGCATCTTCAAATAAGCTAGATGTTTCACCCGCCAATTCTCTTTTTCTTTAACCCTTTTTTGCCACTCTATTAACGTAGGACGGGGAATATGGTAACGCTCAACTAAAGGCTTGTAAGACATCTGCATTTGCTTACTCCTGCTTAGAATTCTTCTATTCTAATACGTTTTAAACCAGAGTGCAAGGATTTTGAAGAAATGTATACCATTCCTTAGATTTAAAAAGAAATGATATACATAAAAGTAACACTAAATATGAAACTGTTTTAAAAACGCAGGATTATTTTCAATCAAACCACGCTCAATCAAACGTTCAATCACAGCTTGGTCACAATCGGTATCTTTGGGCCACTCCCTTGTGTACCCATCTAAGGTATTTTTTGCGGTTGCATCCACTCCAATAAAAGTCTCATCCACAAAAATATCACGCAGTGCATCAATGTTATTAACCACACGCCAAACCAGCATATAGCCATTCTCCACATCGTTTCCAGAGCTATCCACGATAAAGACTAATTTCATGTGCTCACGTAAAGGCTTTAACGCTTCATAGACCGCTTTGCCTGCCCTCTTCTTTTCTATGCTAATGACGGTAATGGGTGTTTTAGTATGAATTTTATACTGTTTCAAAGCACACGCCTCAGGAACAGATACTTTTACCTTTTCTAAAAGAGTTTCATCGCTTAAAAGCACTTTTGAAGGCTCACTCACTATCTCACCTGTACAATCCACACCCAACTTTCCACCAAAAAGCGCATTGGGAGAAGCATGGTCAAGTGCATCACAAACCCCCTCGCTAATAAGCAGTGTTTTACTGCTGAGTCTATCGAGGATATAGTCGCTTACTTTTTCATAATCTTCCAAATCAGGTGCGTTTTCATCCACAAAAATAGCATGTTTGACAAAGCTCATCTGCCCCACTCCCCAAAATGCATGCATAAACTGTTTAGCATGTCCAGGATAAAGCACATGCATCTTCGCCAAAATAAGGTTATGAAACACGCCATTTTCAGGCATATTATAATCCATCAAATCAGGCGCTGTGGTCTTTAAGAGTGGTAAGAAAATACGTTCTGTAGCCCAGCCCATGTATTTATCTTCTAGCGGTGGCTTACCAACAACGGTCGCTTGATAGACTGGTTTTTCTTTACATGTAATGCAGCTGACATCCATCACAGGATACGGCTCTTTAAGGGTGTAATAGCCTGTATGGTCACCAAAAGGTCCTTCAATCTCCATTTTTTCAGGGTCAACCCATCCCTCAATGACGATATCCACATCTTCAGGTACATAAATCGGGTTGGTCAGTGACTTGACCAACCTTGCACTTTTGTCTTTAATAAACCCATAGAGTAAAAGCTCAAACATGCCTATTGGCATCGGTGCTTGTCCACACCATATATAAAGTGGGTCACCACCAATGCCAATACTCACAGGCATTTTTTTCCCTGCTTTTTTATACTCGTGGAAAAAATGCGCACTGTCTTTGTGAATTTGCCAGTGCATGCCTAAGCGGTTTTTATCATACACTTGCAAGCGGTACATGCCTAGATTTTGCTTCGTACCATCTAAACTTTGCGTATAAACCTGCCCCATCGTGATAAAAGGCCCGCCATCTTCACTCCACGTTGTCAGGATGGGAAAATCATAGAGATTAGGCGCATCATAGACTTTTGTTTGACAGATACCTTTACCTTTAAGACGTTTAGGCAACGCATTTTTTAAATTAAAAAGGGTTCCAAGCATGCCTACTTTATCCATAAACGATGTCGGCGGTTTCATATGCATTAACGCTTCTATCTGTTTGGCGACATCATTAGGATTTTTACCAAAAATAAACTCTGTGGCTTTAGTAGAGCCAAACACATTCATAAGCACAGGCATATCAAAGCTTTTACCCAATCGTTTGCTCACAGGCTTTGTAAATAAAAGTGCTTTTGAGTCCTCTTTTTTGACCTCGACATACGCCAAATGAGGAATTTCTAAGTCAATATCTAGCTCTTCATCAATAACACGTAAAAGATTATTTTCACGTAAAAGCTCTATGATTCGTTGCATACCTACCCTTTAAAAAATTTCACTGAGTGCTATTTTTTCCGCACGTTCTAAAAGCTCCTTAGCTCCTTTGTCAATGACTTTTTGCGCTAAAGCTTTTCCCATTGTTTGAAAATCCCCTCGTGTACCACTCATCGCTTCGCTTATCATTTCAGAACCATCAGGAAGTCCAACAATTGCCTTTACATGTAAAAAATCACCAAAAACTTGAGCATTCACACCAATGGGCACTTGACATCCACCCTCTAAAACAGTCACAAAATCACGCTCGACCATAGTTTCAACGATAGCATCTGCATCGTTTAAGACAGAAACTAAACGCTCTACCTCAGGATCCTCCACAATTTCAATGCCCAAAGCTGCCTGACCTGAAGCGGGGATAATCTCTTCTTTGGAAATAAGACTAAAATGCCTTACTTCACTGGCAAGTCCTAAGCGATTAATGCCTGCCGTTGCTAAAATAATGGCATCAAACTCACCCTCTTTAAGCTTTCGAATACGTGTATTGACATTGCCACGAAGATTTTTAATGACAAAATCAGGACGAAGTTTTAAAAGTTGCATGCGGCGTCTAAGACTGGTTGTCCCAACAATCGCCCCCTGAGGCAACTCTTCTAAAGATCCATACTTTTCAGAGAGCATTGCATCTCTCACATCTTCACGTTTGGTAATCACGCCTAATTTTAAGCCCTCTGGAAACTCCATCGGTACATCTTTAAGACTGTGCACGGCAATATGTGCTTCTCCTCTTAACATCGCTTCTTCAAGCTCTTTGGTGAAGAGCCCTTTTCCCCCAATTTTCGCCAATGGTGTATCTAAAATCTTATCACCTTTGGTCATCATAATGGAGAGTTCAACCTCCAACCCAGGATGTGCCTTTTCAAGTTCTGCTTTCACAAACTCAGATTGCCAAAGAGCCAATTTACTTCCACGTGTTGCAATAATTAGTTTTTTCATTTTTTTCTCTTTTTAATGTGATGTAAATAGAGTATTTTTAATGCTTTGACCACTTTTAAGGTCAATAAAGTCTTTACTTAAAATAACACCATTCGTAAAAATAATATCATTCATACTAATTTTTTTGTTTTCTTGTTTGAGTAAAACAACATCCACACGAATCGTATAAGCTTTCCATGCTTTTGTTTCAGGTAAATCTTCTTTTTTAATAATCGTCACTTTATCAAACACATAATTTTCATTAGAAGCAACTGTTTTTTCTATAAAAGCAATCACTTTAGTATCCAAGTCATCAAGTCTATCCTCTGTTGCGAAGAGTGTTATATTACTTAGTATTAGAATCATCAATAACTTCAACATCAATGATCTCCTCCTCTTTAAGCTGTGGGTTATTATGCCTAAAACGAGGCGATTCTTTTTTTACATGTAAAAGCTTTGAGGCAATCAAGGTTGCAAAAGCGCTAAATTGTAGTAAAAGTCCTACAATGTCGCTAAAAAAACCAGGGATAATTAATAAAAGAGCTCCAACAAATGACCACAGATTCAAACGCTCAAACGACTCAACGCTAATTTCTCCTTGCATTAAAGCCTGCATATTTTGCATCAGGGTTAAACGCATATTCGCAAGCAATACAAACCCTACAATCGCAGAAAAAACAATCTCAGCAAATGTCGCAAATGCGCCAATAACCGAAGAGATATTGACACTAACAAGCACTTCTAAGAAGAGATAGATGAGAAAATATTTCACGCTAAGAGTTCCCTGAGTTTCAAGAGAGCTTCTTCTTTTTTCACAATGGTTTTTTCTAGCGTTTTACGCTCAACAATCTCCACAAAACCCTCTTCTAGCTCTTTGCCAACAATCAAAGCGTAAGGCAGACCAATCAATTCGTAATCTTTCATTTTAAAGCCAAAACGTTCATTTCTATCATCTAAAAGCACACTCAAACGCTCTTTTTTAAGCGCTTCATAAATCTCTCCAGCATACGTACTTTGCGCTTCATCTTTACTGTTAGAGACAATAATATCGAGTAAATAAGGTGCGGTTTGCTTGTTCCAAATACACCCTTTTTCATCGTGGCTTGCCTCTATCATCACCGCCACCAAACGACTCACACCCACACCATAACATCCCATGTAAAAAGGTTGTGCTTTACCATTTTTATCTAAAAAGGTTGCGCCCATCGCTTTGGCATATTTTTGACCGAGTTGGAAAATATGCCCTACTTCAATTCCTTTAGTAATGCCCAGTCTTCCACCACAACAAGCACATATATCACCCTCTTTTACGGCAACTAAATCTGCGTATCGCTCCTCTTTGAAGTTAAACATTCCCACACCGACCATGTGGTAATCCACCTCATTCGCTCCACAAATTAAATTCTTTGCTTCTTTGAGTTCTAAATCTATGTAAAATTTTACACATTCTAGCCCAATGGGTCCAATAAACCCTGCTTTTAAGCCTGCACGTTCAACCTCTTCAAGGCTAGCATCAACTAAATCAAGCGCACCGCACGCATTTTGTGCTTTGGTCTCTTGCAACTCATCATTGCCTCTTACAAAGAAAACCACAACCTCTTCTTTATCGATGTATATCGCTTTTTTAACCACCGCTTTAATGCTGTAAAAAGCATCGACTTTAAAAAAGTTACAGACATCTTCAATCGTTTTCATATCCGGTGTTTTAAATTTTGAAAGGTTTGCTTCAGGCGCTTCAAGCGTGGTTATTTTAGGAGCACGTTTGGCGGCTTCAATGTTTGCAGCATACGAACACTTTTCACACACCACAATGTCATCTTCACCGTTTTGTGCCAACACCATAAACTCTTTACTGCCACTTCCGCCAATAGCACCGCTATCCGCTTCTACCGCTCTAAAATCAAGCCCCAAACGATTAAAAATCTTCGTGTAGGTTTGCTCCATCACCTCAAATTCTGCTTTCATGCTCGCTTCATCTTCATGAAAACTGTACCCATCTTTCATAATGAACTCACGACCTCGTAAAAGCCCAAAACGAGGACGTGCCTCATCACGGAATTTTGTCGTAATTTGGTACAAATGCAATGGAAGCTGTTTATAACTGTTAATGCGATTTCTGACCACATCTACCACAACCTCTTCGTGGGTTGGTCCTAGTACAAACTCATTCTCTTTTCTATCTTTAATGCGACATAACTCTTTGCCAAAGACATCATAACGACCGCTTTGTTTCCAAAGTTCAGCTGGACTTACCACACCCATTTGAATCTCTTGAGCGCCCGTTTCATCCATCTCTTCTTTGACAACATTTCTGATTTTATCCAAAACGATTTTTCCCATTGGCAAAAAGTTATAAAGTCCACTGCCTACCTGAGCAATAAACCCGCCTCGCACCAAATACTGATGGCTTGGAAGCGTCGCATCCTTTGGCGCATCTTTGGTTGTTGGTGCATACAGTTTCGAAAATTTCATTATTTCACTCCCATTTGGTATTCACATTTGTATAAGTTCATACGTTTGGTTTGGTCTTCGTTGATATTAAAAATATATTGAACCGCTTGAACAATCGTATCGGCTTCTGGCTTTTCAGCAACGTCTTTAAGATTTTTAGTCGCAGAGTGTAAAAAGGAATTAAAGGCATGATGAAGCACTTTGGAAACTTGTTCTTGAAGCTCTTCGGGAATGTATCCTTTTTTAACCGCCTTTTCCAACTCGTGCATCGAACACTCTTTGGCATGGTCTCGTATCTCTTTAATAATGGGATCCACACACATGCTTTGAAGCCATTTGAAAAAATCCATGGTGGAGCGTCCTACAATCGAATAAGCAATTTTAGCTTGCTCTTCACGAAGTGACATGTTTTTAGTGACAATCTCTTCTAAATCATCCACTGCATACACATGTAAATCTTTATGTCCATGGACTTCAATATCACGAGGAACGGCGATATCAAACCAATAGCGTGAAAACTCTCGCTCTTCCACCATATCATCCGTAATCACGCTATGTGGCGCACCCGTGGCAGAAAAAACCAAACGATAACGGTTAATATACTCTGTCAGTTTCGCATACGGAGCAATGGTAGCAAGTTCGCCTAATTCTGTGGCAAGAGCTTGCGCATGTTCAAGGTTACGATTGATAATAATAATATTAACCCCACTAGCAATTAAATGCTTTGCGGCTAACTGACTCATTTCCCCTGCTCCCACAACCAAAGCCGTTAACCCACCAAGATTACCCAGCAAATCTTTGGCTTTACTCACCGCAACACTAGAGACAGAAACAGGACTTTTAGAGATATCAGTACGACTACGCACTTCTGCGGCACAGCGAAAGGCGTGGTGCATCGCACGACCTAATTTTTGCGCACAGTAGCCATTTTCAAACGCAAACTTAAACGCATCTTTGAGTTGCCCAGCAATTTGCGTCTCCCCAATCACTAAACTATCCAAAGAAGAACAGACGCTAAAAAGATGATGAATCGCACCATTATCCTCATAAATGTCAGCTCGACCTTCTAACTCTTCTCTTGAAATGGTTGAGATATCGCTTAAATGAGCAAATATAGAGTGCAAAGAAGCCTGACAATCGACGACACTCGCAATCACTTCCACACGATTACATGTAGAAAGTAAAATCACTTCATTCACAGACTCACAGGCAACCAACGCTGCCATAAAATTCCGACTCTTCTCTTCGGTGTTAAATGCCAATTTTTCTCGAATAGAAATATCAGTATTTTTATGGGTAAAGCTAATGGTAAGATAATGCATTAAAAATTCCTTTCTATCATCTCTTTCATAATCGAACTAAGTCCCACGTCATCTTCATGTTTAATGGCTTCAAGTGCCTCAAATCCTAACGTTTTTGCATATGCAATGGCGTCTATTAAAGCATTTGTTTCGTGCATTTTTGCTTTAATCCACGCACTTTGTTCAGGAGTTAGTTCCATTTGAAATAAAGAGCACAGATAGGTTTGATCTTCAGGCGTTAGTTTGTGGTACATGTAAAGATAAGGGAGGGTCGTTTTACCTTCTTTAAAATCATTTAATGAGGGTTTTCCCAACACTTCACTGCTTTGGGTAATATCTAAGATATCATCAATAATTTGAAATGCCAAACCTAAATTTTTACCATAAAGTGCGTGAATATCGCCATTCTTTCCACAAAGAAGAGCAGCAGCTTTGGCAGATGCTTCAATAAGTGAAGCTGTTTTTTTATAAATCATATCAAAGTAAAGGGATTCACTTTCGTTAAAACTGTGCGAAAGTTCCACATCCAACAGTTCACCTACCGAAAGAAGTGCGACCGCATTGGAAATCGTAAAAGCAACTTCTTGTGGCATAGCGGTGAGTTCACTAAACCCTTTAGAATAGAGAATATCGCCTAACATAATGGCAGTTTTATTGCCAAATAACGCATTTATCGAAGATTCACCGCGTCTGGTAAAGGCATCATCAATCACATCATCATGCAACAAACTTGCCGCATGAATCAACTCTACAATCGCCGCCAATTTTAAAGAAGCATCACTCACACCTGCAATTTTTAGAATCAATTTTGCGCGTAAACGCTTCCCTTTTGGAACCCTGTGCAAGAGTTCAACACTGCGTACATCGCCTAAAGAAGCGACCATCTCTACCATTAAGTTTTCGACTTTTTCTAACACCTACAATCCTACGGTTTCTTTTTTGATCTAAATTCAACTTCAATGCGTTGAGCATTATCTTCTATAAATATATCTAAAATTCCCTCACGATTTCTTTGATCAAAGTCAGCAAAAACAATTTTGGCATACGTTTGAGTCACCATCTTGTTTTCGCCATCAGGCAAAAGAGGGATCACGATACTTGCAAGGGGATACTTTTTTTCTAATACATACTGTGTCGGATAACCTCTATAGTTGACCAAAAGCGTCAACATGTTGTTGGTAAAGAGTGTCCAACGCACTTTTAAAAGATACTCATTATTGGGATTCTCCGCTGTTGGTTTTTTAGTCACTTCTTTACGGTTAATCCAAACAGAGCCTATTTC
>JAFGFU010000010.1 GCA_016930915.1 Campylobacterales bacterium | reverse complement strand
TTTTCTCAAACATTGGATGGTTTTGAAATTGCAGAGCTTGATTTGGAGTATCGTCAAGGAGGAGATGTGGTAGGTGGTGTGATTCAAAGTGGTAAAAAATTGGTTTGGTTTGATATGAGTAGCGATGAAGCAATATTAAAAGAGGCAAAAAGCAGGGTTGAGGGAACATAAAGTTCCCTCACGACACCCTCTTAATAAAGACCAAAACGTCCGTCGGTTTTTTTATACATGACTCTAAATTTGTCTTCCATGTCATGGAAAACGATAAATTTTTTATCGGATTCTTTAAGTTCGTTCATGGCATCTTCCACTTCCATTGGTTTGAAATAATCAGGACGCATAGGAACGATTTCATCATCACTTCCCTCGCTGTTTTCAACCACTTCAAGTGTTTCTTCCACTTTTTTCTGGCTGTTAAGCTTGTCGTGGTGACGGCGGAGGACTTTTTTCGCACGCTCAATCGCTAAATCAACCGCAGCATAGACATCTTTGTCTTTTTGTTGGATAACAACGGTGTTTTTATGCGCCATGTTAATAGCAAATTCAACACTAAAGCCTTTTTTGCCATTTTTTTCATCTGCTGAGATCACAGTTCGCACAGAGATAATATCTAAATTGTATTTGCCAAGAGCATCAACAGCCCCTTCAATATAAGCCTTAATGGGCTCGGTCAAATCAAATTGTTTTCCTACGATACTTGTGTTCATCTTGTCTCCTTTTCCTTCCCTTTTTAAGGGTTTGTAAGGTCAGTATAACAAATAAAACCTTAAATGAAAAGGAGTTTTAAAGCCTGAAATTAAGGCTTTTGAATGGTGCGACGGTGCAGACGAATCGGCTCAGTGGAGATGTTATGATCAGGGGTCGTTTCCACAATCGTATCAATGATAACGGTGACATTGGATTCATTCGTATCAACGATATCACTTAAGAGATTACAATTGCCTCCAGAGGCGGCATTGAGTCCATTTCCCATGTAATGAATGGTCACATTGATATCAAAAATAGCATTCGCACCTGCTTCTGGGTATTGCGAATTTATCTGATTAAGACAACCATTGGCAGCGTTAATTTCATGCCCACTGATGGCTAAAAGAGCAAATTCAGTACCGCTTTGAAGCAGAAGTTCCGCTTGTTCACGAAGAAAAAGATCACTCGTTTGTTTGGTTGTAAAGCTCGAAAGTGAGAGCGCTAGCATTGAGAGTGTTGCCACCAAAACGATAAAAATAATCGCTGTAATCAAAGAAAATCCGCTACGCATCAGTAAATCACCTTTTCTTTACACGCACTAAAATCAAAATCACCGCTTTGATTGTTGTCGTGAATGCAGAGTTTGATGCGAATGACATCACCATCTTGACGAATTCTAAAGGTACTTACATTTTCAGCAAGGACAAAAGAGGGTGTGTCGCCTGCATCATAGTTTTCTCCGTTCCATGGTTGGTAATTAAATCGAAGTGTTAAGTTGAAATCATTGGCTGTACCTACAGGAACAAGAGCGTAAGCGCTGTGAGAGAGGACGTAGTGCTCAAAAAGGTCGCCAAAACCATCTCCATTAAAATCGGTCAGGTTATCATCAGCGGGAATGACTAAACGGGTATTCGTACCTGCAACTTTAGCAACTCTTACGGTGTAGTTATTGCCACCTTGCGAGTAATAATTATCCACATCGTAGGCTAATGTTGCCGTTGAAGCTTTAGGCCCTTTAAAAATCAGTGCGGGGAGTTTGCCATCAGCATCGTTCATATCAACAGCACCATTGGCGTAACCTGATGTTAATTCAAAGATGGTATCCCTCGCATAATCGAGTCTGCTTCCAGGTGTTTCAAGGGTTCGATTTGCTAAAAGCGTTTCATTACTTTCCATATCGATTAACCCGCTCCAACCAGGCAGACCATTTTCACCGAGTAGACTCTCATTGCTCACACCTATCCATTCGATGATGTTAAAACCAGCCGTTGCACCAGGAAGAGCTGTCCATGCTCCTCCGTTATTATTACTCGCACGAACACTATCTTTAACACGGTACTGTAGTCGTTTGGCAATCTGCTCTAAGGTGATTTCAGTTTGACTTTGCAGGTGATTAATCGCACGTGTTCGTAAATAGTTTTCATAAAGACTCGCAATAATATCTGCACCAATACCTGCGACAATACCAAAAACAACCATCACCATAACCAATTCAATTAATGTAAAAGCGGAGCGTTTTTTCATCGATAAGGCCTTGAAGGAAGTGAAGGAGACTCTCCAATGTTACATGTAAAGGCTCGAAGCGTTGTGATAAGGGTGTTTGCGTCCGTATCGCGTACTTGAACTGCAATGCGTTTAATATTGGTCGTTCCTGCTGCGGCATTTACCCCAAACGTAAAGGTCAGAGGATCATTGCTGTAGGTTGCAGTATCGCTTATATAGACGATAGTTGGGTCTAATCTAAGATTGAAAATATAACTCAGTGCTCCAGCCCCTTCTCCATTGGGTGCAACACTCAGAGCGATATTTTTGTTGTGAAACATATCGACGTCACTCGTACCATGGGTCGCAATATTGGTAGCATTGGTTGGTACAGGAAAAAATTTTCTGCGATAATCAGTATCTATATGACCAACTCTTCTTGGCGTTCCCGCCATTGGGTTTAGCTCACTATCTCCATTTGCTGTATCTAAAACAAAAGAACTACCAGCTGCAACACTATAACTTGCATCATCCCATTCATGGGTGAGGATATTTCCTATTTTCGTTTTTGCCGCTAAAATAGCCTCTTGTTGAAGAGCAAAAGCATTGTTATTTTGTACTTGTGTGAGAATCAAGGGTAAACTCATCACTACAATACCCATAACGACGATGGAAATAACTAGTTCTATCATGGACATACCTAAACGCATTACCACTCCATCCTACGATTCGTTCGTGTTGAGGTATTGACATCAACGGTTTCTCCTAGTTGCCCTTGTCCTGCCCAATTTCCACGTTGAATAAACTCTACATTAAAATCATTGGTAGTCGCATTTGGGTTGTAGAGGTTATGCAAAAGCCATGAAGAGGGTTGCATTTGAATACGGTCGGTGTAAGGAGCAAATGCATTGCTTAACGTATTGTTTTCAATTCCATCGGCAATATTTCCTGATGTTTCGGCGTTTGCATTATTAATTAATGTCGTACCAACAGAGGTAAATCCATTGGTTGTCACATTGCCATCATCATTTACATGTAAAGTATTTTGATACCATCGAAGAGAAGTTGGACTTTGTACTACTGTAATATTAAAATCATCAGGATTACAATTTTGGTCACAATACACTTCATAACGAATCGTTGTTACAATGGGGCTTTCTCCTTTATAATCAGTCGAAAAAACACGACCGTAATAATGGGTAAGATTTGTATCTTCCATAGTTAAATTATCTTCCATAGTTAAATTACCCTCAGTAGTGTGATTGCTTTTCAAATCAGCTTGCATGGTACAATTGTTATCCGCATCATTTTTACATTGTACATCTAAACTCTTATATGTGACGATAATGGGATTAATAGGTAACGAAAGGTTCCTATCAAAATTTAAATTAAGGTTAATACGAGCAGCACCAATAAGATCTTTTGTGAAATTGCCATCATCTAAAATTTCTATTGCACTAGCAAGACCAGGACTTTCTGTTTGAGGAGGAACTACACTAATAACCTCATTACTATTGTTAAGATCAAAAAGTCGATAGTTGTATGCCACTGGCGGTACGCTTGAAAAGTTATGATCTAAGGTAAGATTGACATCTTTGGCGTAGCATCCTTTAACAAAGTTTGTCATGGTAGTATTGTCATGACCTGCAGCAATAATATCACCTCTAAAATGCATGGACTCATTAATATCAGCAATTTTAGTTAGATCATTCGTATCATTTAAATTATTCATATAAACCCAGGCAGCGGTAAAGTTCGTGTCTTCACTCGTGCCATGTGAGGGAATAATGGGCATTAAAAAATGATAAGGATGTGCTGTAATATTATAATCACGGTATTTGAGGTTTTCATCGGTATTGTTATGTTCACTGCTAATCCAACAACCATTAATACGTATCAAAGAGCTTCCTGAAATAGAAGGGAGTGTGCTTGTTCCTTGCACAATCGCACTACTACTAAGACAATCAAGTGCATTGCCTGAACCCACAAAATAATTGCTTACATTATAAGTTGTATTATTTATTTTGACAGATTTATGGTGGCTCATACGAGAAAGATTGTTATCCACAACCGTCCATTCTGTATCAATCATACCTAAAAGGTATTCTCCGACATTGCTAATGTTTGCTTCACTTGATACGGTACCATTAACCATACTGAAGGTGAGTGATTTACTCGTTGTGTCATTGCATAAAGAGGGGTTAATGATTGAAGGGTTCCAGTTAAAAGAGATATTCCTATCGTTGGTCGACGATGTAGTGAAAAATGCTATATAGCCTGATGAGTTATTATTGTCGTCATGGGTTGTTGCATTGATATCAAATCCGTAACTATACCCAGTAGCGATATGTACTGGAGCAGAATTTGGCTCACCCGTTGTGACAACACCCGTTCTATCATCGGCAAAACGTACTTTTTGTATTTTATTGGTTTGGTTTAAGTCACTTAGTTTTATGTTGAAACTCTCAGGGCGTGTAGCAAAATTATCCCGTGAACAGATGTAGACAGTGTTGTAGCCTAAAATACATTCGTTACATTTACTGAGTGTAAAAAAATCAACACCTGTGCTCCCTGCATTTCCACATGCTTCTGCTACCTGCATGGTTGTGCTTGTATTATTGTGTCCATACGGAAATTTACGTACAGGCTGTTTACATGTACCGTAGACTTGAACTAAATCTGTAAAATTAGTGATAACATATTTTTTTGTTGCTGCATTATATTGGTACTGAATAACTGTATTATTATCATCGTTGAGTTCATTGACTTGTATTCTAAAAGCGGTATTTTTACGAGCTTCATTGAAGTAATCTTTAATATTCGTAATAGAAATCGTACCCTCATCAATAGCATTTTGAAGCGCTGTTGTAAAATCAACTTGTGATTTTGTTCCTGTTGCATCAACAAACGGAATCCAAACACGTTCAGTAATAGCACTAGAAGGCTCATCACAGCTTGCTTTGGTACTGTGAAATTTTCCTGCATCAATTAGTTCAACACCAACAACAGTGGATGCTTTTAGTTCGTCAACATAAGGAACAGGCGTACTATTAGCATCGTGTGCTGTGACAAGAAACCCTCCTGCTCTACGCACGACTTGGGTAGGAAGATTGAATTTTGGATTGGAAGCAGTATAAATACCTTTGGCATCAACATTAAAGCTTCCCCAGCTAGGTTCATAGCGTGTGTTATCACCTGAACACATTGGAAGAGAATTACTGCCTAGTTTGGTACGGTATGATTTATTCAGGGTCATACCACCACCAATATCAAAAGTAACAGAGTAGTTAAAATAAGCATTTAAAGAAATATTGATATCTGATATACTGTTTTGAGGCGTGAGTGAGTAGTAGGCATAGGCAGATTGTTGGTCACCAAGATTGTTGATGGGTATACCAATAACGTCAGAATTGCTCGTTGAGGTTAATGCCCCATCTGAAATATGTGTAGGAAGGATTTCTCCATAATTAATAACAAAAACACTCTCGGATGTATAAATAGCTTGTGTTGTGTTAATATCTTGAATATCAAGGGTAATGTTTTTTGCTAAAACATCAGATGTCTCTTCGTTACGGATGTAAAGTGAAACATTGATATCTTCATTTGGAATAATCGTTCCTTGAATGTAAGGCTGAGATGTCCCGTCATTATTCTGTGTAAAATAGCGCTTATTTTGATGGTACGCATAGTCGTAACAAAAAACAGGCTCTCTTACACCGACTATCTTTGAAACAAAAACTCCCGTATCTAGCTGAGAGTCTCCAGTATCTGCAATTGCCATTTTAAAATGGTAGGTAACGCCAGGCGTTAGATTGTCAATGGCAGCTTGTAGTCGTTTTGTAAGACCATCATATTCTACAATAACAGGAGAAGTTCCTCCCTCATTATTTTGATTATTATCAATAAAATAGGCTGAATTTGTAAGAATTTCTGGGGTGGAGTCATTGTAGTAACCGACACTACCATTGTTGACATTATTAACGGTGACGGTAGCATAATTTTGGATATTTTCTGTTGTAATTTGAACATTACTATCAACAACACGTGCAATGTTATAGGTTTGGTTTAAATCTCCTCCTGAAATAAAAAAACCAAAAGCGTCGTTATATCTTGAGCCTACATACTCATGATATTCTTCTGATGCAAATTGATAATCAACCAGAAGAAGTCTGGTGTTAGAGTCTAGTGTAACATCAAATTCAAAAATAATAGTGTCATATCGTGCAAGTGTGTCAATTGCACGTAAATCAGCATCTTGATAGGTGTCAGGGTTATCAACGGTACGTTGTATGCTATTATTACTTGTAAACGATTCGGCAACACTCATAGTCGTAAGAATAATACCTTGATTAACTTGAAGGTTGGCTCCTGCTATTCCATTTGAAAATGTTCCTGCTTGATTGCTATTTCCCCGTCTTAAAACAGGATTTGTTATGGTTAATCCCTCTCCTTGTATAGCAGTAGCAAGTTGTGTAGCATTAGAACCAGAAGTATATGTTGCTACCGCAAACATAAAAGTATTAAAAAAGATTATTATTAGAAAAAAACGAAATAGCGTATACATTTTTCTCCTTATTTAGACTAAATATTTAAATTTCTATTGTGATAAATCACTTTACTCAGACTTTTCTTTATTTAAATAGGTCGAAATACTCTCCATTAGTCCAAATTTCGGATATTGGTTAGCGTCTAAAATCACTTGGGCAACACTTTTTGTGTCAACATTGAAGACTAAAGGTGCAATAAAATTAATAGTTGAAGTCTCAATAGGGGTTGCGATAATCATAATATTAAGAATAAGAATGTTTGATTTTTCATTGATTTCAAGGAGTATTCTGAAATATTCTGGAATTTCAAATTCATAGGAACGAAGCATAAGCGGATTAATTAGCGTAAATGTGGTAGCGTCTGATTTGGAAATAAATTTAATAAAAAATTCATCAATCTTTTCAAGTTCAACTTCTTTAATGGCTTCAAAGCCAGGGATGGGAGCTTTTACAGAGAAAATCATACTTTATTCCTTTAAAAAAATAACAACTTTTTTCATTGTAGCATTTTGTAAATTAAATGTATCACTGTAAATAATTGAAAATTTGTTAAGCGTGTAATTTTTTCTCTTTTATTTTAAGATAACAAAAAAGAAGATACAATAATTCTTTTAACATAAAGGATAGTCTGTATGAAAATAGCAAATGTTCTTGTAGCCGCCTCATTGGTAGCGTTTGTAAGTGGTTGTGCTTCTAAAGATAAAGAAGTTTTTAATATGCCAGCAACCTACTGGTATGAAGAAATTGCTAAAGAGATTAAAAACCAAGATTTAGAGAAAGCAGATTCACTTTATACGTCTTTAGCCAGTGAACATGTTGAGTCTCCATTGTTGCCTGAAGCAATGATGATGTTAGCCAATGCACACTCTCAAGATGAAGAGTATTTACTTGCCAATTTTTATCTTGATGAATATTTGAGACGTTATGGAAACAAAGAAAATGCTGACCATGTTCGTTATATGAAAATTAAAGCCAATTATGAAGCGTTTCCAAATCCAAATCGTAATCAGCAATTACTTTTAGATACGATTGTTCAAACCAAAGATTTTTTAGTGCGATATCCTCATTCAAAATTTGCCCCTTTAGCACAAACTATGTTGGTGCGTTTACAAATGGGTGAGTATTTTTTAGATGAAAATATCCATTCTCTTTATACACGTATAGATAAGCCAGAAGTGGCAAAAGTCTATGAAGAAAAACTTAATAACTCTTCTGTAAAAGAGGCAAAAATTGTAGAACCAACGATTCCTTGGTATCGTTCATGGTTTGAAAAGCAATAAGTACAAAATTTTATTTACTTCTTTACTATATAATCTAATCATTGCATAAGAGCTAAGCTCTTATGCTCTTACATGTAAAATAATTTAAAAATAAGACTATAACGGAGATAGAGATGAAACTAAGCGATTATACTGCGTTTCCTGCGGACATTCCAATTATCGTAGAAGACAATCTTTTTTTATATCCTTTTATGATTTCACCACTTTTTTTAGCCGATGAAGAGAATATAAAAGCGGCCAATGATGCGTTGGAGCATAACTCATTGGTTATGGTGTGTACTGCAAGAGTTGGGGAGGAGCATAAACGTGATTTTAATGCTATTTATCCAGCAGGCGTTATTGGCTCTATTATGCGTAAAGTGGATTTGCCTGATGGTCGTGTGAAAATACTTTTTCAAGGGATGCAAAAAGGGAAAATTTTAAAAGAGCTTTCTACTGTTCCGCTTCGTGGAACAATTGATATGATTCAAACAGAACGCTCAGAAGCAGTAAAAGTAGAAGCAACACTTTCTGTATTGCGTGAAAAAGTAGCACAATTGGGTTCATTGGGAGGACAGTTTCCTCCAGATTTGATTAAAACCATTGAAGATAATAGTGATGTTCATCGTATTACGGATTTGGTTGCCAGTAGTATGAAACTCAAAAAAGAGCAGGCGTATAAGCTATTTGTGGAAGTTGATGATGAATCAAGACTGTTGCAATTGATTGATTATGTTATTGAAGAGATTGAGTCAAGCAGGCTTAAAAAAGAGATTAAAAGTAAAGTGCACTCACAAATAGAGAAAGTCAATAAAGAGTATTTTTTAAAAGAACAACTGAAACAGATTCAAAAAGAGCTAGGTACGGATAATCAACGTGAAGAAGAGATAGAAGAGTATCGCAAAAAGCTAGAAGCTAAAAAAGAGCATATGGAAGAGGATGCCTATAAAGAGATTAAAAAGCAGATTGATAAGCTTTCACGCATGCATCCAGACTCTGCGGATGCCAATTTGATTCAGAGTTATCTTGATTGGGTTATTGAGCTTCCCTTTGGCAAACTCGCAAAAAAAAGTTTAGATGTTTTAGAGGTGAAATCACAACTTGATAAAGACCATTATTCCCTTGAAAAACCTAAAGAGCGTATTGAAGAGTATTTTGCGGTGCGTGAACTTTTAGATAAACGAGGCATTGGCGATAAGTCAGCTAATGGTGCAATTTTGTGTTTTGCAGGCCCTCCAGGTGTGGGTAAAACTTCTTTGGCAAACTCTATCGCAAAGGCATTAAAACGCAAATTAGTTCGTATTGCGCTGGGTGGATTAGAAGATGTAAATGAACTTAGAGGGCATAGACGTACGTATATTGGCGCAATGCCAGGACGCATTGTTCAGGGAATTATTGAAGCAGGGGAAATGAATCCTGTGGTTGTGCTTGATGAAATCGATAAAGTAGCACGTAGTTTTAGGGGTGATCCAACTGCTGTGCTTTTAGAGGTTTTAGACCCTGAGCAAAACAATAAATTTAGAGATTACTATTTGAACTTTAACATCGATTTGAGTAAGGTTATTTTTATTGCAACGGCGAATGAAGTAGGCTCTATTCCCGCTCCCCTTCGAGATAGAATGGAGTTTATTTTTGTAAATTCATACACACCTCAAGAGAAGTATGAAATAGCAAAGAAATATTTGATTCCTCAAGAGTTGAAAAAGCATGGTTTGAAAAACAGTGAAGTTGCGATTTCAAAACCGACATTGCAATTGATTATCTCTAACTACACGAGAGAATCAGGTGTAAGAAATTTACGCCGTAGGATTGCTGATATTTTACGTAAAGTAGCTAAACAACTTTTAATGAATCCTAAGCTTGAAAAGCTGAGTATTACTAACACAAATCTCAAAGAGTATTTACCAAAGACTGTTTTTGAGATTGATGAAGTTGATAAAGAGAACAGCGTGGGTATTGTCAATGGTCTAGCATGGACAAGTGTTGGAGGGGATGTTTTAAAAGTTGAGGCAATTCGTATTCAAGGAAAGGGTGGTATCCAAATTACAGGTTCATTGGGTGATGTTATGAAAGAATCTGCCAAAATTGCTTTGAGTGTTGTTAAGGTTTTAATTGATAATGATAAAGTTAAAATTCCACTCTCCATTATTCCAGTAGCAGGTCTTGATAAAGAAGAGAGTTCAAAAAAAATAGAGCCAAGCGATGTCTATAGACGTTATGATTTGCATATTCACGTTCCAGAAGGGGCAACGCCTAAAGACGGTCCAAGTGCTGGTATTACCATGGCAACAGCAATTGCATCCATTCTTTCAGATAAAAAAGTAAAAAATGATGTGGCAATGACAGGAGAGCTGACTTTAAGTGGCAAAGTATTGCCAATTGGTGGGTTAAAAGAGAAGTTAATTGCAGCATATAAAGCAAAAATCAAAACAGCGCTGATTCCAAAGAAAAATTATGAAAAAGATTTGGATGAAATTCCTGAAGAAGTGAAAGAAAAAATGAAAATAATTCCCGTGTCTCGTATTGAAGAAGTATTGGAATTTGCGCTAGTATAAGTAAAAAGAAAGAAGCTAGATGGAAAACCATCTAGCTTTACATGTAAGACTATTGTTGCAATTGCTCGAAAGGAACTGCTACAACTTTTTGTGTGTCAATGATGTAAGGAATCACTGCAGTCGCACGTGCACGTTTGATTGCTAGTTCTACCATCTCTTGATGTCTTTTGCAGTTACCTGTCAAACGACGTGGCATAATTTTATAACGCTCAGAAAGAGAGTGTCTTAAAATTTTTGCATCTTTATAATCAATATATTCTACTTTTGCTTCACAGTATTTGCAGTATTTACGTGCAAATTTTCTTTTTTCTGCCATTTTTTATCCTTTTATTTACTAAAACGGTATTTCATCATCGTTAATATCGATGTCCGGAATGTCATGACCACTATATTCAGGAGCTGATTGTTTTGGATAAGAGGTTTGTTTTTGCTGATTTTGATTATATCCCATAGAAGAAGTATTTTCTCCATAGTTTCCCCCCATATCAGCGCTACCACTTTCTTGTCCACCACGTGAGTCGATCATTTGAAGTGTCTCTACGGTAATAGAATGTTTACTTCGTTTTGCACCACTTTGGTCTGTCCATTGATCGAGTTTTAAACGACCTTCAACCAAGACTTTTTTGCCACGGCTCAAGTATTGATTGGCGATCTCAGCAGTTCTACCAAAAAAGGTAATGTCAATAAAACAAACCTCTTCTCCTTGACTGCCATCTTGTTTTTTAAACTTTCTATTGGTTGCAAGACCTGTTGTACAAACTGCACCACCATTGGGTAGATACCGAAGTTCACAATCACGCGTGAGGTTACCAAGCATAACGACTCTGTTGAACATAATGGCTCCTTAATTAGGCTTCAGTTGTAGCTTGTTGCTCTTCAACAATTTCTTTAGATTCAACAACAGGCGCAACATCACTTTTTTTAGTGATTTTTTCAACTTGTTTGTTCCAGAATCTAAGCTCTTTTTGATTTTCAAATTTTACAGTCATAAAGCGAATAAATTCTTCAGTAATACGAATTAAACGCTCAACTTCTGCAATAGCAGCTGTAGGGGCAGTGAAGTAAAATACAACGTAAGTACCGCGCTCAAATTTATCGATTTGATACGCAAGTTTGCGTGTACCCATTTCTAGTGTTGCAGCAATAACTGCACCATTTTTCTCTAAAATTTCTTTTAGAAAACTCAATTTTGCTTGTAGCTCTTCTACGGTTAATGTAGGCTTTACTACAACAAGCAACTCATAATGTCGCATCATTTCTCCTTATGGATTTCACCCAAATAGATTAATATCTGAGTAAGGATTTTTTAGAATAGAGGCAGATTTTACTATAAATAACTTTGAAGTTTTATTAAGCAAGAAAGAAGATAGCTTGTTTTATCACTATTACTGACTTTTTTTAACTGGTATTCTGCTTGAAGAAGCAAAGAAAGTAGGCTTTTGTAGGTTGAAAGATCAATTTTAATAGAGTGTGCAGAGCGTTGGTTTGCAATATGTGGAGGCAGAGGATATCCTAAAATGGCTTTGGCATCAAAATTTCCATGCAATTTAATGTACACATGAAATAAAAAAAGTTGTGTTACGTGTGTTTGAATAGCATTAATAATACGAATTTCTTCGATTCCATCACCTTCAATCAGGCGTTCAAATTCCTCTTTAATATCTTTTTTTTCTAAAAGCTTTGTAATAAAATGGTCCATCGAAACAGAGCCTAAACCATACACTAAAGCATTAATATCGTTGATGACTATCTCTTTATTCAAAATTAAGAGCTTTTCACATTCATTAATACACAAAGCAAGATCTTCCATGTGAATCATATAAAGATGTTGAAGGGCATAGCGATCAATCATTAATCCTATACTTTGTGCGTGATTTTGAAGCAGTTGCATGGCTTCATTAAATTCAGCTTTAAAAAGACGAACAAAAACGGCTTCTTTACTTTTGTCAAAAAGTTTGCTTACAGGGGTTGCTTTTTTATCTTCTCCAAAATATTGGTAAATGAAGTAGCTAGAATCATTTTTAGCACACAATCCAATTAAGCTTTCCAGCTCTTTTGTTGGAATGTTTTTGTCGGTTTTAATGATTAAAATATTGCGATCACCAAAAAGCGAAGATTGAGCAAGAAAATTTTTAGCTGAATTAAAAGCATACTCATCATAATACATGATAACTTTTTCTTCATTTCCTGCATTAAGAAGTGTTAAAAGTTGCTGCGAGAGAAGATTGTTTTGATACGAACACATGCCATATAAAAATGTTGATTTTGGAGCTTTTTTTGTCTTTAAAATAGTGTCAAACTCTCTTTTATACATCCAAACTCCTGCTTACTCTTGCGTAAATACGTGCTGTTGCTATATTGCTCTCAACAATTTTGATTTCTACTCTCTCTAATAAATGTACATTATTATCAAGTAAAAAAATACGTGCACCTTTGAGTTCATCATCCAATTTTGCCACAGGATTTTGTTCTGTTTCAACGACAATGGCTTTGAAATTATCGCCTACATGTAATGCCATATACCGTGCAAATTTTCGGTCCATATAATCCCATGCGACTTTATCACTTTCTCTCTCTAAAGCACTGATTTTTTCACACAAAGGATCAATATCTTTCAATAAAAAAGCCAATTTTTTCTCATCGTGTGCTACTTTGGCTTTAAGGAGACGATGCAGGGTAAGGTCGCTGTAACGACGAATGGGTGAGGTAAAATGGGTGTACATGTCAAACCCTAATCCAAAGTGCCCTTTATTTTCAGGCTCATAAATAGCTTTTTTCTGACTTTTAATAATTAATTTATCGACTTCTTCTCTAAGCCCTAAATCATCTGCTTTTTGCTGGATTTCTTGAATCATTTTAGGAAGATCTGCACGCAATTTGACATGAATCCCAATCAGTGCTAAATCATTTAGCAGTGCTTCCATACGCTCAAATGAAGGGCTTTCATGGGTTCTGAAAATTCCAAAACCTAGTTTTTTGGCTGCTGCTTTGTTAGCAAGAAGCATACAATCTTCAATAAGTCCGTGCGATGGAGTCTCTGCTTCAATGGTGGTTGCAAGTAAGTTTTGGTTTTCATCCACTCTCATCCTGACTTCTGAAGAGCGAAATGAAAAGGCATTCTCTAGTCGGATGTCACGTAATTTTTGCGTGAGTTCGTGCAATGGCAAAAGGTATGCTAGAATGGTTTTATCTACCGCATCTACTTCGTTGGTCTTTCCTTCTAAAAAGAGGTCGATAGTTTCATAGGTATAGCGTTTTACCGAGTGAATTACACTCTCAAAAAGTTCTTCTTTTAGAGGTTTACATGTAAAAGGGTCTAGTGTGATTTTAAAGGTGTATGCAAGACGATCAACATTTGGCTTTAAGGAGCAGATATTTTCACTAAGTGATCGAGGAAGCATGGGAATTGATTTGTGTGGAAAGTAGATGGAAAATCCCCTCTCAATTGCTTCTTTATCAATGTGCCCCATCGAATAAACGTATTCACTGACATCAGCGATGGCAACGTAGAGTACGTGGTTTTCTACGTCAAAATAAATGGCATCGTCAAAATCTTTTGCATCGACAGGATCGATGGTACAAAATGGAAGATCTGTTAAATCAATACGCTTGGGGTAATAACTTTTTTCAACATAATCTCCATGACTTTTTGCTTCTGCTTCTGCTTCTTTGCTAAAAAATTCTTTTTTATCAAAGAGCGCTAAAGAAATTTTTTCATCGATGGTTGCGTCATCAAGCACACCTAAAACTTCTTCAATAACATTGCTTACATTGTCTATTTTTAAAACGCTTCCTAAAGGGAGTTGTTTGAGTGATTTTTGGCTTGCGGTAATCTCAAATAAGGATTCATTCTTGATATTAACACCGATGACCTTGCCTTTGCTCATTTTCGTATAAACAATACTTTTAGCAAAAGCACGCTGGGCAATATAGACAATAACAGCTTTGATACGGCGGCTTTTTTTATTCGCAATGCGCTTTGCGACTACGAGATCGCCACGCATTCCTCCATGCAGTCCTGAGGCTTCAATGACAATATCTTTTAAAGGAGTTGGAAGCAGAGATGATAAATAACCTGTACCGCTAAAAGAGACATCGAGTTTTCCGGCACAATAGCCATCCTCAAAACGATAAAGATTGTTTTTTAAAACAATTGCTTTGAGCTGAAGAAGTGTGTTAAAGTGAGGTAAAAAAGAAGAAGGAATATCTTTTTCTGCTACCCCTTCATTAAGACTTAAAAGAAAATTTTTCACTGTTTAAATTGCTCAACTGTCTCTAAAAAAGGAGCATGGTGTAGTTCATGCTCATCTAAAAGTTTGAGAGCTTTTTCAATAAATTCCTCAGTAAAGTGACCAAAAATATTAATGCTTTGCTTCACAATATTCAGTGCCGCAGCATAAGGTTGAATAGAAACGTGTGCATCGGATGGATAATTGGAAAATTCGATAGATTCGACTAGCTCACTCTCTAAATTCCATTGTTCAAAAATTTTAGCTGTAATTTCTTCATTAGAAAAACCGACATACTCTCTTTCCAAGACGGAGAGTTCATAAGGCGTTTTTATTTTGGAAAGGGCAAGCTTAAAGGCTTCATCTTTGTTTTGTTCTAAAAGTTCGTGCGCAATAATGATTTTTCCTACTTCCATCATGAAAGCAGCAGGTTGTAAGACATCAAGCATCGTTTTGTCAACTTTGGAATACCATTTGAACATAAAGGTGCTCTGTAAAGTGCTAATTTCTAAAAAGTCATTGTTGCTAATATTGTAAGGTTCTAAATTAATTTTAATATTTTGTTTAATGGCGCTAGAAAGCGCAAAACCACGCACCGTTGCCATACCAAAGAGTGAGACAGCGTGTGCGATATTTTTAATTTCTCGGCTAAAGCCATACAGTGGAGAATTTGAAGATTTTAAAATATTAGCTGTAAGCATTGGGTCACTTTCAACCACTTTGACCAAATCAGCCAAAGAGCTGTTTTTATCGACACAAATACGTTGGATTTTCAAAACCGTGTCATCGAGTGGGGGAAGTGATTTGATTTTTTTTAGAATGTTCTCATCCATGGTTTATTCCTCGTGATGTGTTGGTAGACTAATTCTATCTGCTGTTGGTTTATAGTTTGCTTTACACCCTTTACATGTAAAGTTTTTAAGTAACTCTTTTGTACAATGGCGGGATTTAATACTACATGTAAGGATTAACAAATGGCAATAACCGTTTTTTACGACAAAGATTGTGATTTAAGCATTATTCGCTCAAAAAAAGTAGCGATGATTGGTTTTGGTTCTCAAGGACACGCACACGCTGAAAATCTTCGTGACAGTGGTGTTGAAGTTGTTGTAGGTCTTAGAAAAGAGGGTAGTTCATGGGCAAAAGCAGAAGCAAAAGGGTTTAAAGTCATGAGTGTTGCTGAAGCAACCAAATATGCAGATGTCATTATGATTTTATTGCCAGATGAGATGCAAGGCGATGTATTTGCCGCTGAAATTAAACCAAACTTAGCTGAGGGAAAAGCCATTGCATTTGGTCATGGTTTTAACATTCATTATGGTCAAATTATTACTCCAAAAGGCGTTGATTGTATTATGATTGCACCAAAAGCACCAGGGCACACTGTAAGAAGTGAATTTGTAAACGGTGGGGGAATTCCAGACCTTATTGCTGTTGATCAAGATGCCACAGGTCATGCAAAAGCGTTGGCACTGAGCTACGCATCAGCTATTGGTGGTGGTAGAACGGGTATTATTGAGACAACGTTTAAAGATGAAACAGAAACAGACCTTTTTGGAGAACAAGCCGTTCTTTGTGGTGGAGCTACTGCGTTAGTTGAAGCGGGTTTCCAAACATTGGTTGAAGCAGGTTACGAGCCAGAGATGGCATATTTTGAGTGTTTGCATGAGCTTAAACTTATCGTTGATTTGATGTACCAAGGTGGTATCGCGGATATGCGTTATTCTATCTCCAATACTGCAGAATATGGCGATTATGTCAGTGGTAAACGTGTGATTAATGCAGAGTCAAAAGCAGCAATGAAAGAGATTTTGGCTGAGATTCAAGATGGTCGCTTTGCCAAAGATTTTATCTTAGAACGAAAAGCAGGATACACACGCATGAACGCAGAGCGTGCAAAAACAGAGAGAAGTTTACTCAATAAAACAGGTGAGAAACTAAGAGCGATGATGCCGTGGATTACGTCTAAAAAAATTATTAATAAAGACAAAAACTAAAATCGTACTAAAGAGGTTATATGGGTATAGTTATCACCGTAACGTCAGGTAAAGGTGGGGTAGGTAAATCTACCACCACCGCAAATCTCGCCGTTGGACTTGCAAATTTGGGTAAAAAAGTCGTTGCCATTGACTTTGATATAGGACTTAGAAATCTTGATATGATTTTGGGTCTTGAAAATCGTATTGTATACGATGTCGTTGATGTGATGGAAGGACGTTGTAACCTTGCACAAGCGTTAATTAACGATAAAAAATCCAAATCACTTTACTTTTTACCTGCGAGTCAAACCAAAGATAAAGATATTTTGAATAAAGAGAAAGTCAAAGCATTGATTGAAAACCTCAAAGAGAGTTTTGATATTGTTATGTTAGATTCTCCAGCGGGTATTGAAAGTGGTTTTGAACACTCTATTTTTTTAGCAGACCGAGCACTCATTGTCTCAACACCTGATGTGAGTTCTGTGCGTGATGCGGATAGGGTTATTGGTATTATTGATGCGAAGAGTGAGCGTGCTAAAAATGGACAAGAGGTTGAAAAACATATTATTATTAACCGTATTAAACCTGAAATGGTTGAAGCAGGAAATATGCTCAGTGTTGAGGATGTCCTCAGTATTTTAGCGCTTCCACTCATTGGCATTGTGCCAGATGATGAAGATATTATCACCTCAACCAATACAGGAACGCCTATTGTGACAAAAGAGAAATCACTCTCAGCAGAAGCGTATCGTAATATTGCCCGCCGTATCTTAGGCGAAGAGGTAGAGTTTTTAGATATAAAGTCAAAAAAAGGCTTTCTCTCTACGCTGAAAGGAATCTTCAAATGAGCCTCTTTGATACTTTTTTTGGAAAGAAAAAAAGCACCGCAGATGTGGCCAAAAATCGATTAACCATTATGCTCTCTCACGAGAGAGCAAGTTGTAAGTTACCCTATTTGGATGATTTACGCAATGATTTGATTAATGTCATTAAAAAATATACCAAAGTTGAAGATGTTAAGATTACATCACACAATAATCAAAATCTTGAACTGCTCGAAGTAGAAGTTATTTTAGGAAAGTAGTTAACGGCATTTATGGTAAAAAAAACACGAAAAAAACAGAGCAAGCCTAAGATAGCTCCCACTAGAAAAAAAGCCTCATCTAATTTAAAACAGTATAGTGTATGGATTATCGTTTTTATACTGCTTTTAGCCTTTGGAATGGGTGCTTATTGGTATATAACTCATGCGTTAGTCCGTCCTCATGTTGTTACACCTTTGAATGAAAAAAGTGTTGTTTCGACAGATGTCTTAATGCAAAAAATGAAAAAAATGCTTGAGGATGAAAAATTACGTCAATCTTCTTTGCCTCCTTTACCTGAGAGCAACCTTTCAAAGCAACAACCTACGGTTATTCCTGCCATTGAACCAAGAGTTTTTGAAGAGAATAGTTCTCAACCTTTGGTTGTTCTTGAAGAAAATTCTTCAAAAAAACAGGAACTTTCAGAGGTGCATGAGTATCAACAAAGTCTTAAAGAGAGTGGAGAAAAAGCAAAACCGCATGATGTGGTTCGTAAAAAATATCCATCAGGTACAACTCCTAAATTAGCCATTATTATTGATGATGTCTCTTTCCCTTGGCAAGCACGGATGATGAAGGAAATTCCTTATAAGGTAACACCCGCATTTTTTCCACCCACAAAAGGACATCCTGAAACGGTACGATTATCGCATGAGTTCCCTTTTGCTATGGTGCATCTTCCTTTGGAAGCAAAGTATTACTCTCGTCCTGAAGAAGATACCTTAAATACCACGGATTCAATTGAAGTGATTGAAAAAAGAATTAAACGTATTAAGGGGTGGTTTCCTCATATTGTCTATTATAATAATCACACTGGAGGCTATTTTACAGCAGATTATGGTGCTATGGATCGTTTAATCAAAGTTATGAAAGATCATAATTTAAGTTTTGTGGATAGTCGTACTATTGGAAATTCTAAAGCACCACAGGTCGCTAAAAAGTATAATATGTTTTTATATTCACGTGATATTTTTTTAGATAACTCATTGGAAAAAACTGCTATTCAAAAGCAACTCAAAGAGGCTGTTTCGAAAGCCAAAAAACATGGGTATGCTATTGCTATTGGTCATCCACACAAAAATACATTAGAGGTTTTAAGAGACTCAAAAGCACTTTTAGAGGGTGTGGAGATGGTCTACCTAAAAGAGCTATAATGATTAAAACGGTAGATTTTCATATTCCTGAATTGGAACGTATGAAATCTTACCCCTCTATCCTTTATTATCTTGGAAATCCTGCCCTTTTAAAGCGCTCTAAAATTTCGATAGTAGGTACTCGCCATCCCATTTCCTATACGAAAACATTCACCCAACTTTTAGCACATAAACTCTCTTTTGCAGGTATTTGTCTTGTAAGTGGTGGTGCACAGGGGGTAGATGGATTAGTACATCATGGAGCAGGCTTTAATAATACCATTATGGTTGCAGGTACAGGATTGGATATTCGTTATCCTACGCTTCATTCAACTCTGATTGAAAGTATCGAAAAAGAGGGATTGGTTTTGAGCCAATTTGAAGCAGGAAAACCCTCAACAAAATGGAATTTTCCCAAACGAAATGAGCTTGTAGTCGCTCTTGGAGATGTGCTCATTGTTACACAAGCGGATCTTAAAAGTGGCACGATGCACAGCGTTGAATTTGCTTTAAAAATGGGCAAACCCATTTACGTGTTACCCCATCGTTTGGGTGAGTCTGAGGGGACTTCTTTATTGCTTGCAAAAGGATTGGCTACGGCTATTTATGATATAGATGCATTTGTGGAAAAATTTGGTGTCAATACGTTTACATGTAAAGATGAATTTTTAAATTATTGTGCCTTGCAACCACTTTATCATGATGCCGTAGAAAAGTTTGGCGATACTGTTTTTGAGTATGAGTGTTTAGGAAAAATAAAGGTTGAACACGGTCGCGTTACGTGCACTTAGGAGAAATAAATGGGTGTTGAATGGGTTATTGCCTTTTTAATTTTGGGCATTGTGGTTGGTTTTATGGCAGGTCTTTTAGGCATTGGTGGTGGTGGCATTATGGTGCCTGTGCTCACTTCTATTTTTTTAGCGCAAGGTATTCCTGTTGAACAGGTAGTACATATGGCACTAGGAACGGCAATGGCTTCTATTGTTGTCACTTCTTTTTCAAGTATGAGAGCACACCATAAAAAAGGTGCAATCCTTTGGAATGTTGTAAAATACATGGCAGGAGGTGTCATTTTAGGAACATTTGCAGCCACTTTTTTAGCTTCTTCCATGAAATCATCTCATTTGGCTCTTTTCTTCGCTCTGTTTATGGCATATGTTTCCATTCAAATGGCAATCGATAAAAAACCAAAACCCACACGTTCTCTTTCATCCCCTCCCTCTCTTTTTGGTGCGGGCTCTTTTATTGGGGTTATCTCTGCATTGGTATCCATTGGGGGCGGCTCTTTAACTGTGCCATATTTGGTATGGCAAAATGTTGATTTGAAAAAAGCCATTGCGACTTCTGCTGCTATTGGTTTTCCTCTTTCTATTGCTGGTACCGTAGGATATATGGTGAATGGCTTGCTTCAATCTTCTCATGGGGTTGAAATGATGGTAGGATTTGTTTACGTTCCAGCGGTATTGCTCATTTCGATTATGAGCTATTTTACGGCACCCTTAGGGGCTAAGATGGCATATAATTTACCTGTTGCAAAACTCAAAAAAATCTTTGCCTTATTACTTATGTTTCTTAGCATTAAGATGTTAACATCCGTGCTGTAATGTTTACATGTAAAGATAAAAAAAGAAGAGTATTGGATGAAAAAAATAGCCAGTATAGATATTGGTCTTAAGCGTATTGGTGTGGCTTTATGTTTAATGGAAGGTCTTGTGAATCCACAAGAAGCAATCTTGCGTAAAAATCGTGAACAAGCAGCTCGTGATATTGATACCTTTTTAAAAGAGTGGGGTATTGAGCTTTTGGTAGTAGGTTTGCCTAAGGGTGGAAGCAGTAGTGAAGAGATGGAGCGGCGTATTAAACACTTTGTGAGTTTGCTTCAATTTAGTGGAGAGGTCGTTTATCAAGATGAGTATGGCTCAAGTAATGAGGCTAAAGAGATGATGCAAGGAGTCATCACACAAAAAAGAGATGGCAGAATTGACTCTATCGCGGCAAAAGTGATTTTAGAGCGTTATTTGGATGCACAAAAAGGAACGTCATGGTTGAATTAATGGTGGCTGAGATTATTGGTACACTTGCATTTGCACTCAGTGGTTTTTATGTAGCAGTCAAAGAAAAACTTGATTTATTGGGTGTTTTTATTGCCTCATTTTTAACGGCTCTTGGGGGTGGACTGGTGCGAGATATGTTCGCTGATAGAGCGCCGTATACCTTTACCAATTTAATGCCAACTCTATTGGTTTTAGGCGTTGTCTTTTTGAGTATTTTATTGAAGTTGCACCATAAGGATGAGATTGAAAAAAAGTTCTATTTTATTGTGAGTGATACGCTAGGTCTCGTCTCTTTTTCTATTTCAGGAGCACTCATTGGTTTACAAGCAGACTTTAACGTCTTTGGTGTGATTTTGCTAGCACTCATTACTGCCATAGGCGGAGGTGTCGTACGAGATATTTTGCTTAACCGTGTTCCTTTCTTTTTAACCAGTGAATTTTATGGTACGGTTTCTCTGTTGGTAGGGCTCTGTTTATACTTGTTTGCACGGTTTGATGTGAGTGGCTATTTGCCCTTGATGGCTGTCTTTGTTTTTGGTGTTGGCTTGAGGCTTTTGGCCTACTATAAACAGTGGAATTTACCTAAAATTGGGTAAATCTTTTTTCGCTATAATTGCATTTTTTAAGGAGTAATCAATGGATTTTGAAACAATGGATAAAACGTATGTGTTGCAGACCTATGCACGTAATTATGTCAATTTTAAACACGGTGTGAATGCCACTCTTTTTGATGATAAGGGCAGGGATTATATTGATTTTACCAGTGGTATTGGTGTGGTAAGTGTGGGACATGGCAATCAACGATTAGCCGATGCGATTAGCGATCAAGCTCGAAATCTGATACATACCTCAAATATTTATTTGATTGAGCCACAAGCTAAGTTAGCTAAAAAAATCAATGAACTCACAGGTTTTGATGTAGCCGTTTTCTTTGGCAATTCAGGGGCGGAAGCCAATGAGGGAGCCATTAAATTGGCCCGTAAATACGGTGAGAAAAAATTTGCAAAAAAACGCTATAAAGTCTTAACCTTAGAGCACTCTTTTCATGGAAGAACCATCACAACGGTAAAGGCTACGGGTCAAGAGAAGTTTCAACAAAGTGCTTTTTCTCCTTATCCTGAAGGATTCTCCTATACCAAAGCCATTGCTGATTTGTATCACAGTATTGATGATGAAACCGTAGCGGTGATGATAGAATTGGTTCAAGGTGAGGGTGGGGTGAAAGCATTTCCAAAAGCGGAAATTCAAGCCTTAGCTACTTTTTTAAAAGAGAAAGACATTTTACTCATCATTGATGAAGTGCAAACAGGTATTTTTAGAAGCGGTGAGTTTTTAGCCACCTCTTTGTATGAGATTGAGCCTGATATTATCACCCTTGCCAAAGGTTTAGCAGGCGGTGTGCCTATTGGTGCGGTGGTAACGAAGCACAAAGATATTTTTGAAGCAGGTGATCATGGAAGCACCTTTGGAGGTAATTTTCTCTCAACCAGAGCAGGGCTAGAAGCATTGGCGATTTTAGATGAGTATAAGCAAAGTGGTATGTTAGATGAAGCTTTGATTTATTTTGATACTAAACTCAAAGCCTTAGCGCAGGCATTTCCTTCGTTATTTGAAAGTGTTGAGGGTTTAGGATTAATGCGAGGGATTCGTTGTAAAAGTGGTGACATCTTGGGTAATATCATTAAAAAAGCTTTTGAAAATGGTGTTTTAGTCTTAAAAGCAGGCAACAATACCCTTCGTTTTCTCCCTCCACTTACTATCTCTAAAGAGGAGATGGATGAGGGCTTTAAGCGTTTAGAAAGTGCATGTAAAACACTTGGATAAGCTTTGAAATTTAGTGAATATATGCATGAGTGGCTCTATGGAAAAGAGGGCTACTACAGCAATGTGCGAACCATCGGAAAAGAGGGCGATTTTTACACCGCTGTGAGTACGAGTATGTTTTTTGGTGGAAGCATTGCAAAACGCCTTCTTTCTACCATTGAAGAGGGTTTTTTAAGCCCTCATACATACGTGGTTGAAATTGGTGCGCATAAAGGGTATTTGCTAGCCGATATGATTCAGTTCATCTATACCCTCAAACCTGAATGGCTCAAAACATTGACGTTCGTCATTGTTGAGCCATTCTCTGTCAATCAAGTGATGCAAAAAAAGTATTTTGAAGAGGCGTTTGGGGATGCAATAGATCTTTTACATGTAAAAAATTTAGAAGAGCTTACATGTAAAGAAGCTTTTTTTGTTGCTAATGAGATTTTTGATGCGTTTGCGTGTGAAGTCATTTATGGAAATGAGATGCTTTTTATCGAAGAGGGAAAAGCGTTTTTTGCCGCTATGGATTCGTTTACATGTAAAAAAGCAGAAGCGTATGGTGTGCGTAAAGGAGAGCTTTGTTTAGGCTATGAATCTTTTGCAAAGGCTATGGCAAAGAGCGCAGAGCGTTTTGAATTTATCACGTTTGATTATGGGGATAAAGAAGCAAGAGGAGATTTTTCGCTGAGAGTCTATGCAAAACATCAAACCTATCCTTTTTTTGGCTTAACAGATTTAGTAGAAGCAAGCCTTCGAGAACCACTCCCTTTTGATGCCCTGTTTCAAAAGAGCGATATAACGTACGATGTCACTTTTAGCCATCTTTTTCAATCATTTGAAAGCTCTGGTATGAGGCTTTGTGCGTACAGTACACAGATGAAAGCTTTGGTTGATTTTGGACTTATTGAACTTTTAGAGCTTTTTGCCAATAAAGTATCACCAAAGGTCTATGAACAAGAGATGAATCGTATTAAAACACTCATAGACCCTTCTTTTATGGGAGAACGATTTAAAATGGCCTGTTTTCGAAAAGGAGAAATAAAATGATATTGATTGTAAATGGTGAGAAACGAGTCTGTATCGCAAATACTATTCAAGAACTTTTAGATGAATTAGGCATAGAGAGTAAAGTCATGGCAGCTGCTGTCAATATGAATGTGATTAAGAAAGAGTTATGGAACAGCTTTAGCCTAAGTGAAAATGATAAAGTTGAGTTTTTACAGTTTGTCGGTGGCGGTTAATGCCAAAGTTGTTTTGCTTTTTTTTGACCTTCAATAACTGCAACTGCAATTGCAAAACCATGATCATGCGTAATGGAAAGTGCCATATCTGTAATTTCATATGACTCAATTAAATGGCGTGAAAGGGTAAAAGAGGGGGCATTTCTCGCATCTTTAGAGAGCTGTATATCCATAAATCCACATGTTTCACTAATTCCAATCCCTAACGCTTTAGAAATAGCTTCTTTAGCGGCATAAAATCCAGCAGCAGTAGCATCACTTTTAACCAATGTAAATTCTTGCGGAGATAAAAATTTTAAAAGCGCCTTGTCTCCAAAGCGCTCCTTTAGCTTAGAAATGCGCTCAATGCTGACAATATCAACACCAATCATTGAACGACAAAATCTGTAAAGTAGATATTTTTAATATAGCCATCGGAGAGATTCTCATTAATTTTATCGAGCACTTCATCTTTGAGTTTATCTTTACCTTTAATGGTGCTAATCTCTTCAAATGTTTTTGATGAAAATGTGCGAATGATAATATCACGAATCAAAGATTTTTTGTGGTCAATTTCGGGTTGTAATTTTGCATCACTGAGTTCTAAATCAATAGCAACTTTTAAAAAACGGTTACCACTTTCACTCAGTAAATTAACGACAAATTGCGCCATAGGGTACATAGGGCCTACCACTAAATGATCCGTTGAGCGTTTAGGTGCTTTTTTCTTTTCTGCAGTGCTAGAAGGTGTTTGTGGTGCAGTGGCTGTTGCTTCTTCTTCATGACCACCACTTAACATTAAAAATGCCGCAACTCCCCCACCAATGAGTAAAACAACTAAAAGAACGATGACTATGATGAGTACCATATTGCCTTTTGGTTTTTTTTCTACTGATCCATCATTCTCTTCAGGTTTTTTACCAGCCATTTGTTATCCTTTTACATATACATAGTCTATTTGGGTGTATATCGTTTATTTTTGTGAAAAATTTACATCCACTCAATCAATTTTGAGACTTCATCAATGGCATAGCATTTTAAGTCATGAATCGTTTCAAGCGGTAATGAGGGAACAACAGCTTTTTCAAACTGCTGTGATTTTGCTTCTTTAAGACGTAAATCAAGATTGAAAATATCTCGTACATCCCCAATTAAAGAGACTTCTCCAATAAAAATCGTATCTTTGCTAATGGGACGATTTCGATATGAGCTAATAATGGCAGCAATAATGGCTAAATCAGCCGAAGTTTCGCTAATTTTAATTCCCCCTGCAATGTTGATAAAAACATCGTATTGGTTAAAAGGAAGGTCAAGCTTACGTTCTAAAAGAGCAAGAAGCATTGTCAATCGATTAAGTTCATACCCTGTCGCACTGCGTTTTGGATTGGGGTATCCGCTATCACATACCAGCGCTTGAACTTCTAAGACAATGGGACGACTGCCTTCCATTAAAACGGTAATGGCAGAGCCTGCTTGCGCTTTTCCTCGGGTAAAGAATTTTTTCGAGATGTCTTTTGCGCTGACTAAGCCCACTTTTGTCATCTCAAAAATACCTACTTCACTGGTTGTTCCAAAACGGTTTTTAAAGCCACGTAGAAGACGAAGTTCTCTTGAAGAGTCTCCTTCAAAATAAAGTACTGTGTCTACCATATGTTCCAGCACGCGAGGCCCTGCGATAGAGCCTTCTTTAGTAATGTGCCCAATGATAAAGGTAGCAATGTTTTTTTCTTTACCAAAGCGCATCAATTCAAAAGTAATCTCTCTTACTTGTGAGACACTCCCTGGAGCTGAAGCAATTTTTTCACTGTAAATGGTTTGAATAGAGTCAATAATAAGGACTTCAAAGGCATGTTTTTCTAGTTCTTTAAAGATGGTATCCAGTCTGATTTCAGAGAGAAGATAGAGGTTAGGATAATTGCTATCGACACGGTTCGCACGCATTTTAATTTGGCTGGAAGACTCTTCTCCACTCACATAGAGAACTTTTTTACCTTCACGGGCTAAGTTTCCCGCAATTTTGAGGAGCAAGGTTGATTTGCCAACGCCTGGGCTACCCCCAATCAGCGTCAGACTGCCCTGAACAATACCTCCACCTAAGACAAGGTCTAATTCATTATCTCCAGAGCTATAGCGTTCAACCTGTTCAAAACTGACTTCCGTAATAGGAATAGCATTACCTTGTGTAGATGAGGGGTTAGAATTAATCTCTTTTAAAACCTCAATTTGGTTTTGTGAAAGCTCTATATATTCATCCCATGCCCCACAGTTTGGACATTTTCCAAGCCATTTTGCACTTTGGTGTCCACAGGCTTGACACTCAAATAAAATCTGTTTTTTAGCCATTTGTTGGGGTGAAAATAGAATCTAGTATGGTATCAATATAATCCGTAGGATTAAAAGCAATTAAATCATCTCGTCCTTCACCAACGCCCACATACAAAATAGGCAGTTGTAAAGCTTTTGCAATCCCAAAAAGTGAACCACCCTTAGCGGTGCCATCGAGCTTAGTAATAATAATGCCATCAATGTTTATCATTTCATGAAAGGCTTTGGCTTGATTGATAGCAGAGCTTCCTTGTGTGCCATCTAAAATCAGAATTTTACGATGAGGTGCACTCGGTAGTGCTTTATCACAAATGCGGACAATTTTTTTCAATTCATTGGAGAGATTGACTTGATTGTGTAGTCTGCCTGCTGTGTCAATAATCACATGGTCAAGTTTTTTAGCTACCGCAGAACTAATCGTATCGTAAGCAACTGCGGAGGGATCATGCCCTTGTTGCGTATAAATAATACCCACATCAATTTTCTCAGCCCAGCTTTTTAATTGTTCAATAGCCGCAGCTCTAAAGGTATCTGCCGCACCTAACAGGACACTTTGATGCTCTTTTTTATAGGTATGTGCTAGTTTAGCAATGGTGGTGGTTTTACCTGCCCCATTGACACCAATAACAAGTTCAACAAAGGGTTTTTGTGATGAGTTGATGTTAGTGTTTTCATACATAAAGTAAGATTCAAGGACTCTTTTTACATCTGCCCGTGCAACCGTTGGGGAAGGTGGTAAATAATACATAATTTCTTCAACTAATTCATAAGGAATGTCAGACTCAATAAGAATTTCCTCTAAAATAGTTTTGTCGATTTTTTCGACTTTCTCAGGTAAAATTTCTTTAATCGCCCCTAAGGTTTTATCAAGACCTTTTTTAATAAAACTAAACATTAGAGTACTTTTTTAATGTCAGCATCAATCATCTCTTCAGGAATTGCGCCAACATAATGCGTTGAATAGTTTCCCTCTTTATCATAGAGAAACATTAAAGGAATATTTTTTACGCCTCCAACATTTTTTGCAAATTCGAAGTTTTCAGTACCATTGGTGATAATATAATTAATCGCATTAAATTTCATAAAATTTTGCATCTCTTCGTTGGATTTATTCTCTTCTAAAAGAACACTAATAATGACAAAATTCTCTTTATACTTCTTTTGAAGATTAATAAGATGAGGAATTTCAGCTTTGCAAGGTGGACACCATGTGGTGAAAAAATTAACTAAGATAACTTTATTTTCAAAACCAGAAAATGTAAATCCCTTTTCGGTTGAAGTAACAATAATGGCTTTTCCATCGACATCATTGAGTGTGATTTTTTCACGTTTCAATGTTTCAGAAGAACTCATGTTTTTATCTTCGTTTTTCCCTTTTTTATCGGAAGAACATCCTTGAAAAAAGAGGATGGAACATGAGACGAACAGTGTGAGCCAAAACTTCATTATGATCCTTTTTTTATACTAAAATAGCTATGATTGTATTCAAAGAAGGCTTAAAATGACAACAATGAAAAAAATTAAGTTTAAAACAAAATCAGAATTTCGAGCATATGCTAAAGATAAATTGGCTAATGTTCGTCATGCATATAGTCGTAATAAAAAAATGAAAAATATACTTTTTGATTTGGTTTGTCACACAAAAGTTCGTTCACTTTTACTCTATGTTTCGTTACCTCTTGAAGTAGATACTAACGCACTAATAGCTACATGTCGGCGTAAAAAGCTAAAGGTTTATGTTCCGTTTATGGAAGGTATTAGTTTCAAGATGGTACAATGGAGACTGCCTTTAGAAAGAAAAATTTTTAACATCAAAGAGCCGAAAAACTCATTTGCTGTTAAACCAAAAATTGATTTAGCCATAGTGCCCGTCATCGGGGTTGATGGAGCACTTAAAAGAATTGGTTTTGGAAAAGGGATGTACGATCGTTTTTTTGCATTACTTAAACCAAAACCTCCAATAGTATTTGTTCAAAAGGAGTTTTGTATGACACAGAGTCTTTTGTCCGAAGCACATGATATTGGAGCAGATATTTATTTAACCCCAAATAAAACTATTATTAAAAGAGGGAAAAATGGTTCTAGAGTCATTAGCCGTTGGAGGAGCCGCGGTGGTGAGCGGCGTTGCGGGGTTTTTTATCGCCAAAAAAATGGAAGCTGCGAATTATGAGGTTCATATTGCGCAAGCCAAAGCGAAAGCAAAGGCGATTGAGCATGAAGCGGAGTTGGTTTTAAGCAATAGTAATATTAAAGTAAAAGAAGCTGAGCTTGAAGCGAAGCGTAAGTATGAAGACCGCACGATTACACTTAAAAAAGAGCATTCAGAAAAGATGCTTGAACTTGAGAAAAAAGAGCGTGGATATAAAGATGAGTTAAAAAAAATCACTAAAGAGCGTGAAGAGATTCAAACGCTTCAAAACAGTGCAACTGCTCTTTTTGAAGAGAGTAAAAATCTTCAAGAGACGTATCGTGCTAAAGTAGATGAGGCTCTTGTCGTGCTTGAACGTTCTTCTGGTTTAACGCAAAATGAAGCCAAAGAGATTGTTTTGGCTAAAGTAGAAGAGCAGTCTCGTGCGGAAATTGCCCATACGGTAAGACGACTTGAAGAAGAGGCAAAGCAAGATATTAAGCGTCGAGTGAATTACATTTTAGCACAAGCGACGACTCGTTTTGCAGGTGAGTTTGCAGCTGAGCGTTTGATTAATGTGGTCAATATTAAGGATGATGAACTTAAAGGTCGTATTATTGGTAAAGAGGGTCGAAATATCAAGACCTTAGAGATGCTTTTAGGGGTAGATATTATCATTGATGATACACCAAATGCGATTATCTTAAGTAGTTTTAACCTCTACCGTCGTGCCATTGCAACGAAAGTGATCGAACTTTTGGTTCAAGATGGACGCATCCAACCTGCACGCATTGAAGGTATTTATGAAAAAGTAAAAGAGGATTTTGATCAAAGTTTAATGGAAGAAGGGGAAAATATTGTTATTGATTTAGGTCTTTCTAAAATGCATCCTGAATTAATTAAGCTTATTGGTCGTTTAAAATTTCGTGCCAGTTATGGTCAAAATGCGTTGGGACACTCTTTGGAGGTAGCGCACTTAGCAGGTATTATTGCTGCTGAAACAGGGGGAGATGTACTCTTGGCTCGTCGAGCGGGAATTTTACATGATATTGGTAAGGCGCTCACGCATGAGACGGCGGGAAGCCATGTTGATTTGGGTGCGGAGATTTGCCGTCGTTATAAAGAGCATGATGTGGTCATCAATGCTATTTTTGCACATCATGGTCATGAAGAGCCAACGTCTGTTGAATCAGCAGCCGTGTGTGCAGCAGATACCCTATCTGCTGCTCGTCCAGGTGCACGTCGAGAAGTATTGGAAAGCTTCTTAAAACGGGTTCAAGACATAGAGGATATCGCCAAAAACAAACAAGGTATTAAGCAAGTTTATGCGATTAATGCGGGTCGTGAGATTCGTGTTATTGCCAATGCAAAACTGATTAATGATGATGAGGCAGTTTTACTAGCCAAAGAGATTGCCCAAGAGATTGAAAGCAAGGTTCAATACCCTGGTGAAATTAAAGTCAATGTCATCCGAGAGCTTCGCGCTGTGGATTTTGCACGCTAAACCTTTTTACATGTAGAGATTTTTTCTCTACATGCTGCGTATTTTGATGGGAAACTAATGCATACACTTTATACTTTCAAAACCCTTTTTTATGAGATAAAACGGTATAAAAAAGAGCTTATATTAGCAAATGTAATAGCTTTCCTTGCTGTTGTGATTCATACCCCAGTACCTTTGTTAATGCCCATATTAGTTGATGAAGTTTTACTTCAGAAAAGAGATTTTTTCACCACGACCATCGATACTTTTTTAGGTAGTGAAAACCCTGCGTATATTTATATTTTAATAGCTTTATTGATTGTGGTTTTGTTAAGGGTTCTTTTCTTCTTATTGAATTATATGCAGACAAAACTTTTTACAATTGTGTCAAAAAATATTGCGTTTAAAATTCGAGAGAATGTTTTAGAGCATTTAAGCAGAGTCTCTATGAATCAGTTTGAATTTTTTGGTTCAGGCAAAGTTGCTTCTTTGATGGTCACAGATGTTGAAACGATTGATAATTTTTTAGGGGTATTTGTCAGTCGTTTAATTATCTCTTTGCTAACAATTATTGGGGTTGGGGCTGTGTTGTTGATGATTCATTGGCAACTTGCACTTTTTATTTTAATTCTTAATCCAATGGTTGTTTTAATTACAACAAAAATGGCAAAAAAAGTAGCAAAGCTTAAAAAAGAGCAAAACAGTGCATTTGAGCTTTTTCAAGAATCGCTCCTAGAAGCACTGGACATGTTTGTCCAAATTCGTGCAACCAATAAAGAGAGGCTTTTTTTTGACCGTGTACAAGAGAGTGCAAAGCGTATTAAAGAGAGTTCTATTATTTTTGGTTATAAAAGCGATGGTGCCAATCGTCTTTCCTTTTTGATTTTTCTCTCAGGGTTTGAGCTTTTTAGAGCTGCGAGTATTTTTGTGGTAGCCTACAGCGATTTAAGTATTGGGCTGATGTTGGCTATTTTTGGTTACCTTTGGGTGATGATGCCTCTTATTCAGGATATTTTGAATATACAATATTCTTATCATAATGCCCAAAAAGCATTGGATAGAATCAATGAAATTTTAAGCCTTAAAACCGAAGAAAGAGGCTTACATGTAAAGAATCCTTTTATGAAAAATAGTACCAATGCCATTGAGCTTAAAGGGGTAAGTTTTAGTTACGATGGTGAGAAGAAAATTTTAGAAGAGATTGATATGCATATCCCTAAAGGTTCTAAAATTGCTATTATTGGAGCAAGTGGTAGCGGTAAGACGACTTTAGCACATTTATTAGTAGGGCTTTATCCACTCACGCAAGGTGATATTCTAGTCGATGGTATCTCTACTAGAGAAATAGGCTTAGATGTGGTAAGAGATAATGTTTTTTTGGTGTTGCAAAATCCCCAACTCTTTAATGCTTCTATGGCACAAAATTTAATGATTGATGAAAAAACGGATAAGGAATTGGTTAAAAAAGCCTTGCATATTGCACAGCTTGAGAACTTTGTGAATGAATTGCCAGAAAGTCTTAATACCCAAATTGGAAAACACGGTATAAAGCTTTCAGGTGGACAAAGGCAACGACTTAGCATTGCTCGGATGGTACTTCAAAATCCAAATGTGGTTGTTTTAGATGAATCCACCTCTGCACTGGATGTCCATACAGAAGCAAAGCTTTTTAGTGAGCTTGAAGCTTATTTGGAAGGTAAGACAACTATTATTATTGCACATAGGCTAAGCACCATTAAGAAGGCCGATTATATCTATGTTCTTGAAAAAGGTAAGATTTTAGAATCAGGAACGCAAGAGGCATTAATGCGCGAAGAAGGCGCATTTTTTAATTATAAACTTTTATCGTAAAAAAGGAGAGATGAGAATGAAAAGATTATGGATAAGTTGTTTACTGAGCATGACACTTTTTAGCGCACTTTATGGCTCTGCTGAAGAGAAGTTACTGGATGCATCTAATGTACTTAAAAATATGATGCGTGATTCAAAAATAAAGATACCGCCACGTATTTTAGCCAATGCACAAGCCATTGCAGTTTTTCCTGCGACGATTGAAATTAGTTTATTTTTAGGGGGAAAGACAGGCAACGGAGTAATGGTGGTAAAACGCAGCGATGGTTCATGGAGTTACCCATTTTTTGTAAAATTGGGTGGTGCTGGACTTGGATTTCAAGTAGGGGTTGAGAAAAAAGATATTTTAATGCTCTTTAAAAGCCGTGATATTGTTCAAAAGCTTTCCAATAACAAAATGACACTGGGTGTGGATGCTTCTGTTGCTGCAGGGCCTGCTGGCGATAGTATTGGTAGAGGAAGCGAAGTGGATTTTTCTTCGGAAGTCTATACTTATACCAAAACACAAGGTGCTTTTGTAGGTGTTTCGTTTGATGGTTCTGTGATGAATCATGATTATGATCAAAATATTGAGCTCTATGGGAATAATGTGATGCCAAATCAAATTATTCAATCCGATGGATTGCTCTCTTCGTATGCAATTGATGAATTTTTAAAAAGCATACAACAACTAAGTCATTAAGGATTTTTGTGGAAGATATTCTTAGTTCACTTTCAACCTATGGTTACATTATTTTGTTTCTTTATTCTTTTGGGGGTGGCATGGTTGCTATTATCGCAGCAGGTGTTCTCTCTTATACTGGGAAGATGGACTTAGCAACATCTATTGTTGTTGCCTCTCTTGCTAATACGATTGGTAGTGCTTTTTTATTTTATATGGGGCGTTATAATAAACAAACATTTATGCCTTATATTAAAGCGCACCGTCGAAAATTAGCACTGAGTCATTTATTGATGAAAAAGTATGGGGATAAAATTATTTTTATTCAAAAATTTATTTATGGGCTTAAAACTTTAGTCCCTTTAACTATTGGGTTAACCAAATACCCACAAGTAAAATTTCATACACTCAATACGATATCCGCTTTTTTATGGGCGCTCATCTTAGGTGTTGGGAGTTATTTGGCGGGTGAGCTATTAATGCGTATTGCGGCTTATTTCTCAGACAATACTTTCATGGCACCTGTTATTCTCTTCTCTATTTTAGGGCTTATTTGGTTTTATTTTCAAAAAGCTACACAAAAGAAGCGCTAAGGCGCTTCTTTACTCTTGATACGTTTAGATCTAAAAAATTTTATTGCTAATGATGAGCATCTTTTGCTCAAAACGACTCATCAATTCGTCATAGACTTTTTTGGTTTCACTTAGGGTACATATTAAACTTTTCATCGCACACCTCTTTTTATAAATTTTCCATAGTGTAATAAAAAAATTATTTATGCTATAATTTTATTTCAAAATGAAATATTAGGAGCAAAAATGCCAGATATTTTGAATGTTTTGCAAAAGATTAAAGATATTCTCTCTGAAGAGTTAGGTGAGCGAAAAGTGTTTGATAAAGATGTAGCCGAAGCTTTGGGGATTAATCAACTTACCCTTGCTACGATGAAAAACCGTGCAAAACTTCCCTATAAAGAGATTTTAGAGTTTTGTGCGAAACGTAAAATTTCGATTAATTGGCTCTTGTTTGATCAATTTGTTGAGAGTTTACAAGCCCAAACCGATAAATTTGCTAGAGTGCATTATTTTAGAGACATTTATGCCTCCGCAGGTGGAGGTGCTTTGAATGAAGAAGAAGAGGGCGAAATGATGTATTTGGATGAAGAAATTGTCCAAAAATTAGGTGGTCTTGGGATGATTAAGCACATTCAAGCGATTAATGTTTTAGGCGATTCCATGGAGCCTACACTTTTTAGTGGTGATGTTGTGTTTATTCACAAGGAGTATATTAATGCACGAAAATCGGGTATTTATGTTGTTTCAACGCCTGCTGGGCTTTTTATTAAGCGGTTACAATTACATGCCAATGGTACAGTGGCATTGGTTTCAGACAATGAAGCCTATGTGCCTGAAGTGATGCAAGCAGAGGATGTAAACGTTTTGGGTAAAGTGGTTGGAAAACTCTCTACCAATGTGTAGCGTCTTTAAAACGCCACACTCATTAGAACGTTTAAATTATTTTTTACGAGACCAGTACCCTGCAAGCAGAGCGCCTGAAATATTATGCCAAACACTAAAAATGGCTCCAGGTAGAGCACTAAGAGGGGTAAAGTATTTCATAGCAAGAGCAACGGCTAAGCCAGAGTTTTGCATACCCACTTCAATAGCAATGGTTTTACAAATTTTATGTTCAAATCCCATCAATCGTGCTACCCAATAACCACTGCTTAGCCCTGTTAAATTGTGTAAAATGATTCCTGCAACACTCATGAGTCCAATGGTCGCAATGCGTCCTTGATTTAGTGCAACAACAATAGCAATAATTAAAACAATAGCAAGCATTGAAAGTGTCGCCAAATAAGGCTCATAACGCTTAATAAAATGATGAAGAAAATAATTAACAATAACACCAGTCAATACAGGAGCAAGAACGAGTTGTAAAATGCTTAAAAACATGGCACTTGCAGGTACAGGTACACTTTGACCGACATAGATGAGAGTAAGAAAGGGTGTGGCTATAATGGAGAGTAGCGTTGAAGTGATGGTCATAGTAATAGAAAGTGCGACATCGCCTTTAGCTAAATAGGTAATAACATTGGATGCTGTACCGCCAGAGACTGCTCCTACGAGTACCATTCCAATGAGAAGTTCTGTTGAAAACCCTAAGACTTTAGAAAGCAAGAGAGCAGCAAGAGGCATGATGGTAAATTGTAATATTACGGTTAGAATAATAGGTTTTGGTTTTTTTAAAACACGTGAAAAATCCTCTAAACGCAGTGTTATGCCCATAAAAAACATGATAGCCACCAGTAGAGGCGTAATGTAAGATTTGTAAGGCACAAAATATTCAGGCAGACCATACGCAGCCATAGAAAAGAGTAAAGCCCAAAGAGGAAAAAGGGTATTGATACGATTAATCATAAGTATCCTTTGAAAAAGTTCTTAACAAAAGATGAAATTATAGCAGAAGTGAGAAAAAGAGGGTTTACATGTAAAGCGTTTTGGCTTTACATGTAAAGATATATTAGAGTGTCTCTTTGATTTCGATGGTAAGCATTTTATCGTTTTGAGTGATGCTATCAAGGACTTTAAAGCTCTCTTTATCGTTTTTGTCAATTGCACCAAAAACGGTGTGAACGCCATCTAGGTGAGGGCAGTCTACAAAGCAGATAAAAAATTGACTTCCGCCTGTATTTGGACCTGCATGTGCCATCGAGAGGCTTCCTCGTTTATGTTTACTTTTTTGACCACGGCATTCGCACGCAATATTCCAGCCTGGACCTCCTGTACCTCTACCGCTTGGACATCCTCCTTGTGCCATAAAGTTTTGAATAACACGGTGGAAAATAAGACCATCGTAGAATTTATCATTGGCAAGGGTTGCAAAGTTTGCTACGGCAATAGGGGTCTCTTCAGGGTTTAATTTAATAACAATATCACCTTTTTCTGTTTTAATAACGGCATATTGAAACGCAGCTAACTGCTCTTTAGTGTAGTCGTATGTTTTGAGTTTACTCATGGGTTGGAACCTTTTGAATTAAGTTAAAAAATGATTATAACAAGCGATTCCTATAAGCACCATTAACTTCGCTCTGTGCAAGTAAGCTTTAACGCTCGTGCTCCTTTTCTATAAGGATACGCTTAATAACATGATGTAAAACACGTAAAATGTGTTCTCCTTGAAGTGGCTTTGTAATGAAATTTTCAACATCAAGGTTGATTAATTTGACAAGGGATGCAACTTCATTATGGGCAGAAGTGACTAAAATAGGCTGTTTAGGATAGCGTTCTTTAATGTGTTTAATCATTTCAATGCCATCCATCACAGGCATACGAATATCAGAAATAACCAAATCATATGTTTTGGTAGACAGTTTGTCTAAGCCCTCTTGCCCATTACAGGCTTCATCAATTTCTTCAAAAATATCACTGAGAAAAAGTTTGATTTCTTGACGCAGTGCATCATCATCCTCAACGTATAAAATCTTTAATGTTTTGCCCCACTCTGCGAGTTCTTGAATTGGATTTTTCATTAGGTTTCTCCATCTCAAATGAAGTTTATTATATACCTTTGGCGTTGTATTTGTGTTATATTTTTCGATATACTGCTTCTATATTCGCTGTATTGTGACACTAACGTCTATTTTGGGGAAGAGAGTGAATAAACCTTTACGTTTACTTTTAATTGAAGATGACCCTTCATTGCAAGAAGAATTGGTGCTTTTTTTAAGCGATTTTTTTGAAGTGATTGACCCTTTTTTTACAGCAGAAGAAGCCTATACGCAGTACTTAAACGCTTCGTATGATTTGGTGATGAGTGATATTCAGCTACCTCACACCAATGGTTTAGCGTTAATTGAAAAAATAAAGAAAAAAAATCCCGAGCAAATGGTCATTGTTATGTCTGCATATAAGGAGACGGAGTATTTTCTTAAAAGCATTGAATTGGGCATTTATAGTTTTCTCACAAAACCGTTTGATTCACAACTGCTCATTAATACCCTCGTAAAAGCAACGGCAAAATTACGTCAAAAAGAAGGGATAAAAGAGCCTACAACAACGGTTTTATTGTATGAAGGTGTTAGCTTTGATCTTGGAAAGAATGTTTTACATGTAAAGGGTGTTGAGCAAGAATTAACAGCTAAAGAAGAGTTACTTTTGGCACTTTTAGTAAAATATGCCAATACGTTTGTGTGAACGGAACGTCTTGCTCAAGAAATTTGGCACAGTGATGAAGTCAATAATTCTACACTGCGTGCACTGATTAAACGTGTTCGTGATAAGTTGGGTTATCCTGAATCTATTATTAATTTAAAAAATAGAGGCTATAAACTTACAGCGTGTGCAAAGGATCACTAAAAAAGTGTCCTTGTATGTAGTCAACCCCCAGTTCTTTTAGAAGTGCGAACTCTTCTTGTGTCGAAACAAACTCTGCAACAACTTTAATATTGAGCTTATGTGCCATGACTGTAATGGATTCAACGATATCTTGATTACGTTGTGTATGGCAAATGTTTTTAATAAATTGTCCATCAATTTTTAGTGTATCTACACCAATATTTTCTAAACGGTTAACGTTAGAACGATCACTTCCAAAATCATCCAGTGCCAAACGATACCCCATTGCTTTAAGAATATGTAAATTTTGAAGTGGTACATGGTTGGCATCGCTGATGATAATGTCTTCTAAAATCTCAAAAGTAATACGGTGAGGATCTATGGGAATACTTTTTTGTTTATGAATAAGAAAATTAATAAAATCTTGCGTGAGTAGGTCTTCATTGGAGATATTAATAGAGAAACTCGCACTATTGTTTGAAAATAGTTTAAATGCCTTATGAATCATGACCCGTGTAAGATTGCTCATTAATCCACTGCGTCTTGCAGCTTCAAGAAACTCAAAAGGGGCGATAAATTGACCATTTTCTTCAATGCGAGCAAGACATTCATAGCTTACAATTTGTTGGGTAGTAGCATCAACAATGGGCTGAAAAAAAGGAATCAGGCGATCTTCTTCTAGGGCAAGACGAAATTTTTGAATCCATTCGTTATCACTGATGGATGGTTGCTCAAAAAGTTCAGGAGCGTTGTAAATGGTGTACTGATTTGGAAGATTTTTCATACGTGCTTCACGAAGAGCCATACGGGCATTGGGTAGAAGTGAAGCTGGATTTTTTGATGTTGCAATGCCACAGGAAAGGGTAATATAAACAGATTTATTTTCCATTTCTCCAATAGGCGTCTCACGAAAAAGAGCTTGTGTTTGAATGGCGATTGACTCAGGATCTGAAAGATATGGATCGAAAATAATGACAAATTCGTCAGAATTGTAGCGGTAGATACGGGCATCATCTAAAAGGCTGAATTGTAAAAATTCAGCTACTTTACGCAACGTTTCATCTGCAAATTCAACACCGTATTTTTGATTAATAAAGCTAAAATTATCAATATTATAGAGCATGATTGTAATGGCATGATCCTCTTTGAGTGTTTCTAAAAAAGAGGAGAGCATAGTGGCATTTTCAAGTTTTGTAATGCTATCAAGGGTTAAAAATTCATTCATGACTTCAGCGTGTTTTTCAAGTGCTTGATGTTGTTCTTGGAGTTTTTGTTCAAGATGGTTTTGGTGATTTTTTTCTTCTGTCTGCTTTTGGATGAAGATGGCTGTTTTGTAGAGTGTTTCTATCAGTTGGTCAAAATCAATCGGTTTTAAAATGTAGCCGACAACATTGTTACGAATACTCTCTAAAAAAAATTCTGTTTCATTGTGTGCAGAAATAACAATTACAGGCTGTTTGGGATTCATACGATGAATATGACGTACTAACTCCATGCCACTCATATTGGGCATATTAAGATCGGTAATGACAATATCGTAATCATTTAAATGTGTCTCGTAGTGTTCAAGTGCCTCTAGTCCATCACTGACTTCATCAATCTTAAAAAAAAGGTCTTGAAGGAGCAAGACCGTATTTTCTCTCAAAACCGTGTCATCTTCTGCATAGAGAACGCGTAGATGAGAGGTTAATGCAAGCAGTTCTTGTAAGTTAATGGACATGGTCTTCTCCACGAATTTTTAGGGTGAATTTTGCCCCTTTTTGAGTGTTCTCTACATCAAGACTTCCATGGCAATGTTCTTCAATAATTGTTTTTGCCATATAGAGTCCTAATCCAGTTCCATTTTTTTCTAATTTTGTTGAAAAATAGGGGTCAAAAATTTTATCCATAATAGATGGTTTTACGCCTCCTGCATTATCTTCTATTTCAACTATAAAGAAAGTCTCTTCGCTCTCTTTTTTTTCATACGCATGAATCCAAATTTCACCCTGTGCGATTTTACGCTCTATAATCACATCATGTGCATTCTTTAAAAGGTTGATGAGCACTTGTACTATTTGGGTTTCATAAGAGCTAAAGAGCGTTGTTGAAGTGATCTTTACATGTAAAACAATCTGATGTTCTTCAAGGCTTTTTGAAAGGATATTCAAGGCTTTTTCTATTGTTTGCGCCAGTGATGTCTCTTTGGCTTGTTGGTCGGGTTTAAAGAAGTTTCTAAAATCATCAATCGTAGTGGTTAAAAAAAGAATGTAATGCTCAATTTTTTGCACAGAAGTGTTTAAAAACTTTTCTTGCTCAGCCCTTCCACGCTCACTATTAAGATCAGATTTTTTCAAATCGTTTTTGAGCTTGATGCTCGCAGCCAGTGCGGCAATGGAACCTAAGGGTTGACGCCATTGGTGGGCTATCATGCTAATCATTTCACCCATTTGTGCCAAACGTGATTGATAAATCATCATTTTTTGTGCTTCCATTTTTTGGGTAACACCTTCTTTGATTTTACGTTCCATTGAATCATAAAGCTCTTGAAGCTCATGACTCATTGCCGTAAAATTATCTAAGAGGGTATTGATTTCTATAATATTAGAGTGTTGAATGGTATGCGTAGCGAGTTTATTTTTGAGCACTTTTGTTGCTTCGATGAGTTCATACAATGGTGTTAAAATTTCGTTAGAAAATGTTTGTGCTCGTTTGAGCAGAAGGAAAAGAAAAATCAGATAAAAAAGTGCCATAAATCCTAAGGCAATATAGCCAATGGTATCGGTTTTTTCTTTGAGTGTTGTGCTATTGGATAAAAGGTCATCTTTATCAAGTAAGAGAACAAATTTCCATTTGGTTTGGGAAATGGCATTTTGCGTAATAATAAAATGTGTTTGTGCCTCACCAAACTCTGAAATATCATTATTAGTTTCTAGCATCTGTGTCAGCAAACGCGCAAGGGCATTGTTTTTATGTGTAAAAAGATTGAAATTTTGTGGTTTTGAAATGGTTGCCTCAATGGGTGCATGGTAGGTGTGGGCTGTTAGTTCTTTAATGCCAAGATGAGGTTCTAACGCTTCGCTCATGCCTAAAATATGTCCGTTTTCATCGACAAGCATTGCCATGGATTCATAAGGAAGTTTAATCGTAAGAATGTTACGAATCAATTGATTAATTGTCACATCAACCCCAACAACCCCCTCTAAAAAATCACCTTTATACACAGGAGCAATAGCGCTAATCATCCATCCTTGTCCCGCAGGGTCTAGGTAGGCATCTGTCCAGATTACTTTTTTTAAAGGGTTGTGTTTGGTGTCGGCCAAATAGTAAAAATTATAGGTGGGAATATCCATGTTATGTGGATATTGGCTGAGTGCATCGGGCATAAAAGGGCAGAGTCTATTCAGTGAGTCGTAGGAATTAAAGTAGACTTGCGCAATGTTTTCATTACTGTGTATCAGGGCATTATAAAATGAATCGAGGATTTCTGTGGCAATGGCTTTTTCCATACGGTAAGGGTTGTTTTGTTTTGCATTAGAGAAAAAGAGGCTACAAGAATTTTCATTTGTTTTGGTATTGGTAATGACACCATCTTTTAGCATTCGGTAAGTAGGCTTGATCTCTTTTACATGTAAAGGGTTATAGTTTTCAAAAAAAGTTTCATGTTGCTTTTGCATAAGCATGGTTAGATTGGAAAGTGTTTTAAATTCGTTATTGATAAGGGTAGCAGAGCGCTTACTAATCTCTTTAATGTGTATTTTTGTTTCTTCAATTAAAGCATGTTTCGAAGCTTCATTAACATAAGCATTGCTCCAAAAGTAGGCTAAAAGTAGCATAGCTTCAATGAGTAAAAGCGGTAAAATGATGGATGTAAGGTACTCTTTTTTGAGCAGTTTTGAAAGGGTGTTTTGCTTCATGGGGTAGCATCTTCTTTCAGCTTGATGGTAAAAAGAGCTCCCTGTGCTCCATTGCTTGCCATAATTTGCCCACCGCAATGCTCTTCAACAATGGTTTTAGACATATAAAGTCCAAGTCCTGTTCCATTTTTTTCTGTTTTTGTTGAAAAATAGGGAGCAAAAATATGGGGAAGAATCTCTTCTTTAATTCCTCCAGCATTGTCTTCAATGGTAATGATTTGCCATGTTTTATCTGAGCTTAGCGTAATGTGAATTTGTGGATTTTTGACGTTACGCTCTTTAATAATATCTTCTGCATTTTTGAGAATATTTAAAATCACTTGTGTCATTTCATTAGCATAGGTTAAAACTTCATGGGTTGTGTTGGTTTGAACATGAAGGGTAATTCCGTTGACTTCTAAGGCTTTGCCAATAATACCCAGTGTACGGTTAACAAGCTGAGAGAGTGTTACGCTCTCTTTTTGTTTATTGGGCTTGAAAAAGTTACGAAAATCATCGATTGTGTGCGTAAGAAAGCGTACATACGATTCAATTTTGTTCATGCTCTCTTGTAAAAAAAGCTTGTTGGCCTCTTCTTGCTCTTTGGTTGTATAATCAAAACGATTGAGGGAGAGTTTCAGTTTAATGGATGCCGCTACGGTTGAGATGGAGCTTAAAGGTTGGCGCCATTGGTGGGCTATCATGCTAATCATTTCACCCATTTGTGCCAAACGAGATTGTTGTAAAATATGCTGATCTTTCTCTCTATTTTTTGCCACTTCTTCTTGAATCAGGCGCTCTAATTTTTGATTGATTTCTATAATTTCTGAGTGATTTTTACATCCATGTACAGCATTTTCAAGCTTCTCTTTAAACGATTCAAGCATATTTTTAATGAGTTCAATTTCTGTATAGGGAGCATGAAATAAAAAAATCATCCAATCCTCATCAATCTTTACATGTAAAAGATTTTTTGTTTTTGTTTGATCTAAAGAAAGAATAGGGTAAGGCATGCATGTTGAGGGTGTTTTAAACAGAGGTAAAAAAGCTTTTTTACCTTGAAATGTGAGCTGTGTATAAGTATGTTGTTCTTCGTCATAACGCCAATAACTTGAAGCTAAAGCACCTGTTTTTCGTGCAAAGACTTTTTGAAAATGTTCGACCATTATTTTTAAATCCAAAGAGGTACCAATAGCGCTGATACACTCAAAAGCAATGAAGAGCTGTTCGTTTAAGTGGCGCATTGCTTAAAATCCTTTCTACTAAATGCGTAGCTTAGAGTGTTCCAATGACGCACGTGTTGTTGTAAAACTCAATGCCTTCTTGATTGGCATTGGCAATTTCTCCTACTGAGAGCACACCCCATAGTAAGGTCTTCGGTTCATACGCTTTTGCAATGGCTTTGAGTTCTTGAGAATACTTTTTATCCAAAACCAAAAATCGTGAAATACAATCAACAACCATTACAGAGTGAATAGCCTCATTTTCCTTGCTTTCACGTGAAAGTATAGCTGCTTCATGGGCTGCTTGAATTAGCTCATTTTCTTTACATGTAAGAATGCAAACAATAGAATTTTGCTCAAGTTTACCGACTACCTTAATACTTTTCCCATCGGTTGAAACAGGTTCTCTTACAAGAAAATCTTGATTGTAGCGAACAAGTCCTATAGGATAGTGTTGTGAAATTTTGAAAAATGGTGTGGTATCAAAACGTAAAGTACTTTGAGCCTCTATAGCATTTTTATACACCTCAAAGGCATCTTCATAATTCATTTTTTCGATGGTTGTATGATGGCATTGAGAAATAATTAATGGACCATGTAAAGGTTTCCATCCATGTTTTACACCTAAGCCAATATTCTTTTGAGAGGCAATAACAATAGCACTCTCCAGATAAAAACGTGTTTGATCAAAAATCGTTAGCTCTTGAATCAGCGTATTTTTTCCAGAACCCGCACCTATAATTTTACATGTTTCTGGAATGAGCGTATAGAGATTTTCTAAAAAATCATAAATAGCAGCTGAATAGCCATCCACAATTGTAAAAATAGAATGACTATTGTGAATAGAAGAAAGGGGTTTACATTCTTTATGGATATCCATAATATGCAATGTAGATGTTTTGGAAAGCTTAGCAGCAATAAGACCACTGCTATAAGTTTTTTGTTTAAAAATAATTTTTGGAAAAATAGCCCCTGCATATACCAAACCCTCTTTTTTGGGAAGTTCTAAAAAAAGTGTTTCCTGCGCAATCATCAGAAGGTATGTTCCAGATTTAACTGATTTTTCGAAGCTCTCTAGTGTTTTATAAAAAGAGACATGTTCAAACATCCGACACTCCCATACTTTTATCATGCTATTGTATAACATAAGCGTGATAAATGCGTTGCATAACCTCTTTTTTTAAAGAATTTTTAATGTTTTATAAGAGGTTCACATTGCGCATGTGTGGCTTGGATGAGCACGGAGGGGGCAAGAACAAGTTGCACACCTCTTAGCCCAGCACTTACATAAATCTTTTCCTGTTGCAAAGCCGATGCGTCAATAAAGGTTAAATACTGTTTTTTCATTCCAAGCGGTGAACAGCCCCCTCGAATGTAGCCCGTAAGCCCTAAAAGCTCTTTCACAGCCACAAGCTCGCACCGCTTAGCCTGTGCTACTTTCGCTAAAGCCTTCAGGTCGATCTCTTCTGCTGCTGGAATGCACGCCACTAAAATTCGCTTAGCATCATCCCTCGCCACTAACGTTTTAAACACACACGAAGCATCCACATCAAGCGATGCCGCCGCATGTGTTGCACTTAAGTCCTCCTCATCTACCTCATACGAACTCATCTCGTAGGGCAGTTTAAGCGTATCCAAAAACCGCGCTGCATTTGTTTTTTTAAGGCTCATTTTCTTCTCTTTAGTTTTTAAGAATGGTAGCAAAAAATGTTTCAATTTGAAATATATAACGTGTGTTTACACATGTGAGCATATTCCATACTTTAGGTCACACGCATATAGAAACAACACAAAAATACATCGCGATAAAGCCTGAAACGAGTAAACAAGTGATAGATAAAATAATAAGTAGTGTGATTTTGCCCGACAAAGTGGCTGAAAGTTCGATAT
>JAFGFU010000009.1 GCA_016930915.1 Campylobacterales bacterium | reverse complement strand
TTCTCACCAAAAGAGTATTTTTCATCCGCATCATCAATAGCAAGGTATTTAAATTGTGCTTTATAACGGAAAATCAAATCATAATCAATCACATCTTGTAAACCATAATAGTAGGCAAATTTATTGACACTGCTCACAAATTTTTCATCACCACCTAAACCTGCAATTTCCAGTGTACTGCTCGCTGAAATACCGCTACGTGGTAAATAATAATCATCGGTGTTATTAAAAGAGATACCAGGAACAACAGAACTTTTAATGGTTGTCTCTTTTGTAATTTTATCTTGACTTTCTAAATATGTTAACAACTCGCTATCAAGATTAGAGAGCTTATTTTGTTCAATAATATACCCCAATGAAACACCCCAATGGCGTGCAATTTTACGTCCTAAAACCACATTAATTCCATATCGCTTTTCATCGTAGTAATCGAAGTCGTTATCGGCGGCATAAATTCGACCACTTAAACTATACACAGAGTCGAACAAGCGAGGATTTGAGAGTGAGATACCACCGTTTAATTCACTATCACTTCGTTCAATATCAATCCCTGCTCTAAGACCTGAACCAAAAATATTACCATCAGATAAATTAGCACTTAACAAAAGACCATCAGAAGAGCCATAACCAATACCACCACCAATAGAACCTGTTGAAGCCTCTTTAACGTTGATGACTAAATCCATCGAATTTTTACTTAAACGCTCTTCTTTAATTTCAACATCTTCAAAATAACCTGTTCGTTTCAATGCACTTTTAGTATCCGTAACATCTGTTCTTCTGTACAATTCACCATCTGCCAAATAAACTTCACGTCGCACAACTCTGTCTATTGTTCGGCTATTACCTGCAATACGAACCGTGTTAATATAAACTTTTTCACCAGGAAGAACACGATAGGTGATATTAGCTACATGATTTGTTTTATCACTTTTAACATCAGGCATAACTTTAACAAAGGCATAACCTAAATCAGCTACTTTTGTCTCTATGAGAGCCATATCTTTACGTAATTTTGCAACATTAAAGACTTTTCCATTTTCCAAAAACATTTCTTGAATCATCTCTTCTTTATTCACAAGACCTTCTGGAATTTCAATGGCAATAGTACCCACTTTATATTGCTCACCCTCATTAACACTGTAAACTAAATCCGCTGTGTAACTATCGAAATATGTCTTTAAAAATGGCTCACTTACTTTACAATCAAGATACCCTTTTTGCATATACGTGTCTTTGATTCTAGCAGAATCATGTTCCAAATCATTTAATCTAAGTTTTCCATCATTAAAACCCCACATCCATGGAAGCCACTCTTCAGATTTATTGGCAATATTGGGTTCAATATCAGAATAGTCTAGTTCTTTTGATCCACACAATGTCACATTTTTAATGACAACATTTTCACCACGGTTAATGACAAAATCAAGGGAAGTAGAAAGGTTCTCATTAAGAGGATTATTTTTAACTTCTACAACGGTATCAAAATAGCCTTTATCTTCATAAAATTTTACAATTTTTTCTTTAGCAAGTTCGGCTCTTTCAGGATCATAGACTTCACCTTTTTTAACACCTGCTATTTTGTTCATTTCTTCAACATCATTTTCACTAACACCTGTAAAATCAACTTTGGCAATGACTGGCTTTTCTTTAACATGAACAACTAAAGCACCCTCACCCACATCTTCAATCCATATATCTTCAAAATAGTTTTGTTTATAAAGCATCTTAATAGCTTTATCAATCTTTTCCATATCAACAGAATCACCCACTTTCATGTCAATCATTTCTGAAGCCATTTCTGGAGAGAGACGGATTAAACCATTAAATTGAAGACTTTTTAACGGTACTGCATACAAAGATGTTGCAACAATAAGAGACAAAGCAGTTATTTTTTTCATTCTGGTTAACCCTATAATAGAATATGATTTTTAGATATTTTAAAATATAATACCATCTCTAGAATTAAGCGCCCATTAAAGGTATTTATCGCTTTTTGCTAGTTTAGGACGGCTCTAAAAAGGAACAAAATGATCATTGGTATTGTAGGATTAGGATTAATGGGTGGCTCTTTAGGGTTAGCCCTTCAAAATACAAAATTAGTTTCAAAAGTTGTTGGATTTGATCACAATCTCAGTCACTGTGAAGAAGCACTAAAATTAAATTTAGTCCATGAAATTGTCTCTTTTTCTGAGATTAAAGCGTGTGATGTTATTTTCTTAGCCATCCCTGTTGGCGGAATCATAAAAGCCCTCCAAGAGTTACAAGACATCTCAGCACATACAACAATTATTGATTTAGGAAGTACAAAAGCTGAAATTGTTGCATCCGTTCCTGAAAAAATTAAGCACAATTTTATTGCTGCTCATCCTATGACAGGAACAGAAAAGTTTGGACCAAGTGCTGCCATTCAAAATCTCTATCATGATAAAGTTGTTGTTTTATGCGATACAGATCAGAGTGGAGATTTACACAAAAATAGAGCTATTCAAATTTTTTCACACATTGGGATGAAAATTGTTTTTATGGATCCTATCTCGCACGATGCTCATGCAGCATTTATTTCCCATCTCCCTCATGCACTCAGTTATGCATTAGCTAATAGTGTTATGGGACAAGAAGATCCTAAAAGTATTTTATTGCTTGCAGCAGGAGGCTTTCGTGATATGAGTAGGGTTGCGAAAAGTTCACCGCAAATGTGGTCAGATATTTTTAAACAAAATAAAAAAAATGTTTTGAGATCAATTGAAATTTTTGAGGAAGAGCTTAATAAATCGAAAAAAATGATTGAAGAAGAGAATTGGGAAGGATTAGAAGCATGGATGAGCAAAGCAACAACGCTTCATAAAATTTTATAAATACTTTTTACATGTAAACATAAAAAACTATGTTTACATGTAATCCTTTAAAGCTTAATTACCACCAAATCTCACTAAAGCACTTGCCCATGTAAAACCACCACCAAAGGTATCTAATAACATTAAATCACCTTTTTTGATACGCCCCGCTTCGTATGCGTCATTCATCGCCATAGGGATAGAAGCAGCAGAAGTATTTCCATATTTGGCTACCGTTAAAACTGTTTTTTCAAGTGGAAAATTGAGTTTTGTGCGAACTGCTTCAATAATACGCATATTGGCTTGATGTGGAATAAAATGGTCCACTTCTGCAACACTTACTTGATTCTTTTCTAAAATATCAATGACATCATTGGTCAAAGTTTTAACGGCAATTTTATAAACATCATTGCCTTGCATTTTAATAAAATTGAGTTTGTTATCCAATGTTTCTTGAGAGCAGGGATATTTTGAACCACACCCTGGTGTAATTAAGAGTTCACCATAGCGACCATCTGCTGAAGCATGAATATCTAAAATGGCTTCATTCTTATTTTCAGTAGCGCTAATAATAGCAGCTCCAGCACCATCTCCAAATAAAATACATGTTCCTCTATCAGTATAATCAACCATACTACTAATTTTCTCAGCACCAATCAATAAAATATTTTTTTTCATTCCTGATTCAATAAACGCTTTTGCCATAGAAAGCATATAAACAAAACCACTACATGCTGCACTGATATCAAATGCCATTACATCATTCATTCCAAGCTTTCCAGCAATCACACAAGCGGTTGAAGGCATACAAAGATAATCAGGAGAAAGTGTTGCACAAATAATTAAATCAATCTCTTCTTTAGCAATACCCGCACGATCAATTGCTTTTTGTGCTGCTTTGACCCCTAAATCGCTGGTTGACTCTTCTGCTGAAGCAATACGTCTCTCTTTGATACCTGTACGTTTTTCGATCCATTCATCACTGGTTTCTACCATTTCTTCAAGATGAAAATTACTTAAAATTCGAGACGGAGCATAGGCTCCAATGGATTTTAAAGATGCGTACACATATGTCCTTTATTATAACTCTAGTTGTGCAAGTTTAGATTCAATATCAGCATTGATATTTGAACTTGAAAAATTAATGGCTTGAAAAATTGCATTTTTAACTGCTTTTGCATTGCTTTTACCGTGTCCAATAATAGCACAGCCATTAATACCAATCAGTGGAGCCCCACCATATTCAGCATAATCAACTTGCTTTTTAAGTACCGTAAAAACTTTACGCATTAAAACTGCACCCGCAATAGCTAAAGGTGAGCGTCTTACATTTTGTTTGATAATTTTCGTAATAGATTCAGCAACTCCCTCACTTGTTTTCAGTAAGATGTTACCCACAAAACCATCACAAATAATCACATCAACAGAACCATCAAAAATATTATTTCCCTCGACATTACCTACAAAACTTTTTAACTGTTTTAACAAGATGAAAGCTTCTTTGGTAATTTCATTACCTTTACTCTCTTCTTCGCCATTTGAGAGAAGTCCAACTTTGGGATTGCTTACTTTTAAAATATCTTTAACGTATGCTTCTCCCATAACTGCGAACTGCGCTAAATGCTCAGCCTTACAATCTACATTTGCTCCAACATCAAGAACAAGGCTTACTTTTCCATGAACTGCTGTTGGCATAATCGTAGCAATGGCAGGACGCAAAACACCTTTAAGTCTTCCAATACGAAGCGTGGCTAAACTCATCGTAGCACCACTATGTCCCATAGAGACAACAGCATCTGCAATTTTATCTTTTACTAAATCAACGGCTTTATAGATAGAAGTTTCTTTACGTTTCAGCGCATTGGTTGCCGCTTCATGCATATCTAAAATATCTGTTGATTCAACAAAAGAGATTCTGTCCAAATATTCATGAGGAATGAGAGATTTGAGAACCTTAACGTCCCCAACTAGAAGTGCTTTAAACTCACGCTCTTTGAGCGCATGTAGGGTTCCTTCAACAATAGGAGCGGGACCAAAGTCTCCGCCCATCGCATCAATTGCTATGCTTAGCATATTAATTTTTATATTCGCCTGTTGTTTTGTTCACTCGGTGAGGCATTTTCCATGTTCCATCACTATCTTTTACAGGCATTGGAAGAGTCACTTTATAGTGTGTTCTTCTTTTTGCAGCTCTTGTTTTGCTGACACGTCTCTTAGGTACTGCCATTTTATTCTCCTTGTAGTTGTTCGCATTGTCCACAATAGTGGTAGTCACTTTTGAAAGCTTCAATTTCACTTTGAAGTAGTGTGTCTACTTCAATAAAGCCATCAAAAAACTCTATAACATTTAAAAGCTCTTCACCTTCTTTGTCTTCATAAAGACCTTCGCTTGCAAAGACTTCAACACTCTCTTTTACTGCCAATGTAAAACTTTCACCACATCGATCACAGGTATGTAAAAGAGTTCCCTCCATAACACCACTGCACTTAACCAACATTTTGTCCGTTTTTACAACTTCACCACAAAATTTAACTTCATCTAACGATGTTTCAAAATGAATCCCACTGTTAGGAACTTTTTTGAATTCAATCTGCATTGAAATTAGTTAATTTCTCTTCGTGCAAAAAAGAAATCAATTTCAATTTTTGCATTTTCTAAACTATCGCTACCATGAACCGCATTCGCATCAATACTCTCTGCGAAATCTGCTCTAATAGTACCTTTTGCCGCTTCTTTTGGATTTGTTGCACCCATAAGATCACGGTTTTTAAGAACAGCGTTTTCGCCTTCAAGTACCATAATTACAACAGGTCCACCAATCATAAATTTAACCAAATCACCAAAAAATGGTCTGTTCGCATGAACAGCATAAAAAGCCTCTGCATCTGCTTGGCTTAATTGTACTTTTTTCATTGCGGCAATTCTTAAGCCATTTGATTCAAATCTATCAACAATTTTACCAATAACATTTTTTGCTACTGCGTCTGGTTTAATAATGGATAATGTGCTCTCCACAATCCTCTCCTATATATAATTGAATTTCTTAACTTTGTAGGGAATTAGAACGGGGGAGTATAGCAGAATTTTTTTTTAATATCAATTAAATGATTTTACTCTTAGCTAAAACAAAAGAGGGAATTCCCCTCTTTTGTAATTTTTTATTCAGCACAAGGTGTTGTGCCTTTTCTCATATCTGCCCCAATTTCATCACGGCTTGGTTGACCAGGGTATGGAGCATCCCAAACAATACAACCCTCTGTTGGACACGCTTCTGCACACGCAGGTGCATCATGATGACCTACACATTCAACACACTTGTCTGCATACACATAATAAATATCAGCACCTGTTGGGTTATCGCTATCATCTACAATTGCCTCTACAGGACACTCATCGATACAGGCGCCACACGCGATACAAATATCTGTAATTTTTACTGCCATAATTTCTCCTTGATTTGGTATTTTTTATTAACTAAAAACTATATCGAAACAAAATTAAAATTGATATTAACTCAATTTGCTAGTTAAAAACTCAAAAATGACTTAATTTAACCTGTCTAAACAAGCACCATATGATTTATAACAAACTTTTTCTCAAAACCGTTTTGATAATACTATTTTACACTGCTTTCATAGCATGAAAATAGCCTAAAAGAAAAATATATCCTTTTCGCCCCCTCATAATTTTTTAAATATTAAAGCAACCTTTATAAGATACAATTAATCCTATTTAATCAAAATAGTTTTTATATTTTTTTATATAATTTCTTCGTCAATAAAATTTATTATTAAGGATTTTCTATGTTGGTAACCAATAAAGCTCCAAATTTTACAGCAACCGCTGTTTTAGGTGACAATCAAATTGTTGATAACTTTAATCTTTATGAAAATCTGGGTTCAAAAGGTGCTGTTTTATTCTTTTATCCTTTAGATTTTACATTTGTTTGTCCGTCAGAAATTATTGCATTTGATAAAAGACTTGAGGAATTTACCAGCCGTGGTATTAATGTCATCGCTGTTTCTGTTGATTCACAATTTTCACACTTTGCTTGGAAAAATACTCCCATCAATCAAGGCGGTATTGGACAAGTGCGCTTTCCAATGGTCTCAGATATTACCAAACAGATTTCACGTGATTATGATGTCCTTTTTAAAGAAGGTGTAGCACTTCGTGGTTCTTTTTTACTTGATAAAGATGGTACTGTAAGACATGCTGTTATTAATGATCTACCTCTAGGTCGAAACATTGATGAGATGATTCGTATGATCGATACCATGCTTTTTACAAATGAGTACGGTGAAGTATGCCCTGCAGGTTGGCAAAAAGGAGATCAAGGTATGAGAGCAAGTACAGAAGGTGTAGCGGACTATCTTGCGAATAATGTAGAAAAACTCTAAATTTTATTAGCAGAGAAGATTAAGCTTCTCTGCTAACGCTTAATGCTCTTTCTTACACAATGAACAGAATTTAACACTTGCGATAATGTCCATTCTTTCAATTTTAATGTTTTTCTTCTCTTCAAGACATCCTTGGTATTGATATAAACTTTTGTCACAATCAATATCTTCAATCGCACCACATCCCTGACAAACAAGATGAATATGTGGACGTGAATAAATGTCATAACGCATTTTTCCATCAGCAACATTTACCTCAATAACAACACCTTTTTCTTTAAGTGTTGCAATGTTTTTATATACGGTTGCCAAAGACATCGACGGGTTTTCTCTTTTTAACGCCTCATACAAATCATCCATTGTTGGATGGGTTTTGCGTCCCAACTCTTTTAAAACGGAAATTCGCTGAGGCGTTGCTTTGAGCTCTTTTTCTTTCAAAAGTTGAATCACATCATACATAGCTATACACCTCCTTCCAAAATTTTTCTATAGTATTCCATAAAAGAGATGAATTTAAATAAAAAAAAATCAACTAATATTTTTTATTTATTAGTAAATATCTTTCAAAATTGACTCTGCTATGTGTTTAGGCGTAACACCTAATCGCTCTTCAACTAAATGTGTTGCCCCATGGGTAATAAAAGCATCATCGTATTCAAAGGTTTTTATCTTTACATGTAAAACATGTTTTTCTTTAAATGTAGCAAGCAAAGAACCTACACCACCAATTTTAACACTTTCACTTATTACATACCATTTACAATAATGCTCACAGAGCTCTAATAATAAATTTTCATCCAAAGGTTTTACAAATCGTAAATCAATAATGCCAACATCAATACCTTTTTCTTCTAATATCTTTGATACAGCAAATGCTTTACCTACACCATTACCATAACCTAATAGCAAAATAGTATTTTTACCCTCTTTTAGTACTTCTGCTTTTCCATATTCAAAAGGTAAAGGAGGGGTATCTGTGCACTTCAAAAAAGCCCCTCTTGGATAACGGATAGCCAGAGGTCCTTTATGATGATAAGAGTATTGTATTGCTGCATGCATACTTGCTTCATCTCTAGGTGCCATCAGCGTCATATTAGGGATAGCGCTTAAATAAGCAATATCAAAAGCACCTTGATGCGTTTCACCATCTTCTCCCACAATACCTGCACGATCAATTGCAAAAACAACATTTAAATTTAAAATACATGCATCGTGAATCACTTGATCATACGCACGTTGTAAAAAAGTAGAGTAAATACTAATATAGGGTTTGAATCCTTCTTTTGCCATGGCACACATAGAAGTTACTGCATGTTGTTCAGCAATTGCCACATCCCAAAAACGGTTGGGGTATGCCTGAATTAAAGGCGTAAGACCTGTACCACTTGGCATAGCGGCTGTAACCCCCACAACATTTTCATACTCTTTCGCCAAAGCCATTAAAGCTTCTGAATACATTGTTGTAGCATTTTTGCTCACCCCTTGTTTAATGGCTTCACCACTTGCCACATCAAAAGGTCCAACACCATGCCATTTTTCATAATACCCTTCAGCCATTTCATACCCTTTACCTTTAAGGGTTTGCGCATGAACAATCACGGGTTTTTTAAGGCTACGTGCTGATTGCATGGCACGAATCAAACTCTCTACATCATGCCCATCAATCGGTCCAATATAGTCAATTCCCAACTCTTCAAATAAAATACCTGGTGTAATCAGCTTAAAACTTTCTTCAAATTTTTTCGCCATATACGTTGCACTCTCAGGTAAATACTGCAAAATTTGTTCGGTTGTTTTTTTAATTTTTTGATAAAAATCGCCTGCCATTGCACTGGATAAAAATTTACTGATTGCGCCAATCGGCTTGGAGATACTCATTTTATTATCATTGAGAATAATCACCACAGGATAACGCCTAAAACCAAGCTCATTTAGTGCTTCATACACCATGCCGGCGCTAAGTGATCCATCTCCAATAAGTGCTACTGGCAGACGCTGTGATTGCTCATTTTTTAATGCAATAGCTTTAGCGGCTCCTACTGCTAGTGAAATCGACGTAGAACTATGTCCTGCAACAAAATAATCGTAAGGCGATTCATCAGGTCTGGTATAACCACTAATACCATCAAGCTCTCTTAGTGTATCAAAACGATCCCATCGATCTGTAAGCAGTTTATGAGTATAAGCTTGATGACTCACATCAAAAATAAAAGGATCTTTTTTCACATCAAAAACATAATGCATCGCAACAATCAACTCAACTGCACCAATATTGCTACTTAAATGCCCCCCATTGTGACTGACTGTTTGAATAATTTTCTCTCTAATCTGCTCACAATACGCCTCTAATTCTTCAATAGAGTATTCTTTTAATTCTTTCATGAGGTCCAATTCTTCTTAGTTTTCATGTAATAAATATTTTACTTTTTCTAAACGCATGGCCAAATTTCCATCCAAATTGCCTACATCACTAAAAACCACCACACCACCTTGTGCAATGGCATCATCACCGATCACTTTTATTTTTTCTTCATTGGCATACAACTCTTTAAGTGCTTCAAGATCTTTTGGATTCACTCTAAGTTCAATTTTAATGGCATCTTTAACCTCTTGAAGAAGCGCTTTTGAAAGGGAAGCTACAATGTGAGAGCTGGAAAGACTTACCTCTTTTTGGATTACTTCTTTAGCAATTTCAAATGCACTGATACTCATTTCACTCTCAACTTTTCCTAATCGTTCTTCAAAACTTTTGTATAAAGTATCTAAGTGTGTAATGGATTTTAAATAACGTGACTTAACTTCAGCAAGTAAAGACTCACTCTCCTCTTTTGCCTTCTGATACCCTTGAGTATATGAATTTTCACGTTCACGCTCAACCGCTTCATTTAAGCGTTTTGAAAAATCTTCTTCTTGCTTTTCAATCTGAATTTGTAGCTTAATAACATTGGATGTCAGTTCATCAGTTTTTTTCAACAATTCTTCTATAAACTGATTTTGTTTTCCCTCTTCAATGCGTGTAATTGAAACAATTTCATCGCTGAGTGGCACAGATTCACTTTCAGTAGGAAATACTGCCTCTTCTATTACATGTAAAGGTGTTGGTGCATCTGCAGCAGAGCCTAAAACTTTAAAACGATACCGTTGTATCGAGTGCTCTTCCACTCGTTCTTTACCAATAATATTTTCAGTCATATTAACCTATCATTTCCTCGGCTTCACCAATTTGGAGAACACCTTGTTCTGCAAGTTTTTGCACTTCTTCTACAATTTTTCGCTGCGCTTCTTCCACATCTTTCACACGCACAGCACCTAAAAAGTTCATCTCTTCTACAAAGGCTTCTTGAGCACGCTGAGACATATTATCAAAAAACTTTTGTTGCAACTCAGGAACGGCTCCTTTTAAAGCAACCATTAAATCTTTTTTGTCCGCAACTTTAAGAATTTCACGGACTGAATTGCCATCTAACTTCATAATATCTTCAAACGTAAACATCATATCTTTAATGACAGAAGCTAGTTTTTCATCAGCTTGTTCAATATAGGCAATGGTTGTTTTAGAGGCTTTTTGACCTAAACGATTTAAAATTTCGGCCACAGCACGAGGACCACCAACTTCTACTTTATAGGAGGTTAATGATTCTAATTTATTCTCTAAAACAGCAGAAACACGCTTTACCACAGAAGGTGAAATTTCACCTAAATTCGCCATTCTAATGGTTACTTCACTGCGAATTTGATCAGGAAAATACGAGAGTGTCTCAGCAGCACTACTGGGGTCCATATGCGCTAAAATAAGGGCTACCGTTTGAGGGTGCTCATTAATAATAAAATCACCCAATTGTTGCGGTTTAATTTGAGAAAGATAGCCAAAACTTTGTGAGTTTTCCATAGATTTTGAAAGTTTATCTAAAATCTTTTGAGCACCTTCTGCGCCAAAAGTTCGGTATAAAATCTCTTTAGCATACTCCAAGCCACCACTTCTAATGTACTGATTTGATTGTAAAATAACATAAAACTCTTCTAAAACAGCGTTGGCAACAGACTTATCAATATTTTTGGCCGTAGCAATATGTTTTGAAATATCAGTGACGACATCAATTTCCATATGAGAAAAAAGATTTGCTGTAGCATCCTCGCCAAGCTGAATCAGTAAAATGGCTGCTTTTTCAGCCATTGTCAATTCGTTATAAAGGGTTTTTTGCTCTTCAGTGAGTTTCATTATCCAATATCCCTAACATTGTTTCTAATTTCATATTCACCCTCGTTTCGAATCATAGACTGTATAATGCCTGCAAAATCTTCACCTTTTTCATCAGCAATGTGTTTAAGTTTTTCAAGGAGAACATCATATTTTAACGCTTCTTCATTAAAATCTTGACCAATACCTAACTGATCTTCCACTTTCTTACGCGCTTCTTTAAATTTTTCTAACGTATCCTCTACACTTTCATCATCTACTTTAATAGGTTCTACTTCATCCTCAAAATCATCCAATTTTGTTTCAACCATTTTCTGACTAAAAGGAAGAATAACTTTTTTATAAAAAATAAATAATAAAATGGCAACAACAACATATTTCAGTAGAGGAATTAAAAGAACAAAATAACCAAAAATTTGTTCTGGTGTGCTCTTAGGAGGAAGCCTTGTTCCATCATTTGCAAGAGGTTTAAACTCTAAATTACTGACGGTTACTTCATCTCCACGTGCAACATTATATCCAACCGTCTGTCTCACCACATCACGAATGGCATCCATCTGCTCTTTGCTTAAAGGAAAATATTCTAATTCATTTTTTTTATTCCCATTAGCATCGAGTCCAAATTTATAAGTGCCATCGACGACAACTGCGGCACTTAAGCGCTTTATTTTTGCAAATTCATCTTTGGAATTGATAACTTTTTTAGAAATTTCGTAATTGGTTGTTGTGGAACTTTTTTGGTAGGTTTCACTTTTTTTATTACTCTCTAATCCTTGAACAGGCCCAATATTACTAATTGCTCCGGGGACACCGCCCACATCTTGAGGCTCTTTTCCCTCGCGTTTTTCTTCAACACTTTGCTCACTTCTAGGCACAGAATTAGGATCATAAATCTCACTAACAAAATCTTGTTGTGAAAAGTCAAAATCAATAGTAACTTTAGCATTCACCTTATCGACGCCACCAATAACAGGGGCAAGAACATTGATAATTTTCTGCTCCATTGTCTGTTCGTACTCTTTCTTATAACGCATCTGGCTTTTAACCAATTCGCCTTGAAAAAGATTACTCTCCTCATCACCTAATGGCTCACCATCTTGATTGACAATAGAAACATTTTCCGCTGGTAAATTAGAAATAGAGGCAGCTACTAAATTTCGAATACCTACAATTTGTTTGACCGATAAGGACATGCCCGCTCGAATATTAAGAACAATAGAAGCCGTTGCGGGTGCTTGTTTTTGAGCAAAAACCGTCTCTTTAGGAATAGCAATATGCACACTCGCATTGGCAATAGGTCCTAAGCCCTCAATCGTACGTGCCAACTCACCTTCTAAAGCTCTGATATACTTAATTTTTTGCTCAAAATCGGTTGCACCAAATTCAGTTTTATCAAAAATCTCAAAACCAACCTTACTATTTTTAGGAATACCAAGAGCTGCAATAGCAATACGCTGTTTATGTACAACATCATTAGGAACAGCAATGGTTCCTTCATTGAGCACTTTATAAGGAACTTTTTCTTTTTCAAGTTGTTGAATAATTAATGCAGAATCACCTGCGGTTGTCTTTTCAAATAAAATACTATACCCATTCATAGAAGAAGTATTGGTATTTTTATAGAGCATTAAGAACACAAGAAAACCAATCAAAACAATAATAGATACAGCTGAAACAATTCTCTGACGTAAGGTTAAATTTTGAATCAACGTTGCAATTTGATTTAAAAGTGTTCTAAGATCCATTTAATATTCTCTTACATGTAAAGTGTTTTAAAGCATTCAAAAAAGCGTGCATTTTGTTCAGGAGTGCCAATAGTCACACGAATAGCATTCATACCATACGAGCCTAAATTCCTTACGATTATACCTTTTTCCATCAATTTTTGAGCAATTTCACCAGAGTTTTTATTCGCATCAAATTCCAAAACGATAAAATTGGTATAACTCTCAATAATACGAAAGCCTAACTCTTTTGCAAAAACTTCATATGTCTTCATCTGCTCGAAGTTTTCTCGTACTGAAGCTTCTACAAACGCTTCATCACTTAGTGCGACAATTGCTGCTTTTAAAGTCAATGTTGTAATATTAAAGGGTGCTCTTAATTTCAAAAGTGCTTGAATAATCTCAGGTTGAGCAATGCCATACCCACAACGCATTCCTCCTAAACCATAAGCTTTAGAAAATGTTCCCGTATAAATAGCATTGGGATACTTAGTAATAATATCGCTAGGGATAATTTTTTTGGCAGGATCTTTAAACGCTGCATACTCTTGATACGCACCATCAATAATCACTAAAGTTTCCGCTCTTAATTCATCTAAGAAAGCATACACCTCTTTGACATCCACACATTCGCCTAAAGGATTATTTGGAATACACAAAATAACAATTGAAATATCACTATTGGCTTTATAGAGTTCTAGCATCTCTTTTAAATTATGCTGCGCAGAAGGTGTTTTAAGAACTTTTGCCCCTGTTTGAAGGGTGTAAATTTCATACATGGCAAAGGTAATGCCTGCTATTAATACTTTCGTATTTGCATTGGCTTTGGCATGAATGGCAAATTCGATGACTTGATCGCTTCCTGAACCAATAATGATATTTTTATCACTCACATTGTATTTATGAGCAAGCGCTTCTTTGAGTTCATACATACTATCATCAGGGTATAAATTCATTTTTGTAGCTTCTTCTCTGACCGCTTCAATAACTTTTGGGCTACATCCTCGTGGGTTTTCATTACTCGCAAGCTTAATGACATCTTTGGCTTCAATGCCATACTCTCTTACAACCAACTCTATAGGTTTTCCCGCTTCATAGGTTTTTAAATTATCTAAAACTCTGTTAAATTGCATTCCTCATCCTCCACAAATATAGCTTCCAAGCCATTTAATATCGTATCTGTCTTTGTTCTCTTCAATCACTTTTTGAACATTTTCATCATCAATGTGCCCCTCAAAATCCATATAAAAAATGGATTGAAACCCTTTTTCTTTTGTCGGACGTGACTCTATTTTAGTGAGATTTACTTTTTGGTCTTGAAAGGTTTGTAAAAACTCAACCAATCCGCCTGGTTTGTCATCGGTTTTTGCCAAAATAGAGGTTTTATTGTGAATCCCTTTTTTATTCTTAAAATCACTCAAAATTAAGAAGCGTGTTTGATTTGCCATATTGTCTTCAATTTTTTCAAACAAAACAGGAAGATTGGATAATTTTGCAGCAATATGTGAACAAATAGCAGCAGAATCATGTTCAACACTTGCTTTTTGCGCTGCTTCTGCTGTTGATTTTGTGGGAATAAATTCTACACCCAAAAGCCTGTGTTCTTCTAAAAATTTACGACACTGATTGTAGCCTTGCGGATGCGAATAGATACGTTTAATTTTTTTAATATCTTCACAAACGGTTGCAAACGAGTGGTGAATATCCATGTAAAGCTCTGCGACAATTTTTGAGCTAAACTTGCCTAAACAATCCAGCGTTGTTCCCACCGCCCCTGCGGTATTGTTTTCCACGGGAACCACACCGTATTTAGCTTCACCGTTTTCAAGGACATGAAAAACCGCTTCAATGGAGCTCACCTCAATGTAACTTCCCATAGCTCCAAAACGGCTCTCTGCTGCTTGATGGGTATAACTTCCCTCAGGTCCCATAAAGGCAATTTTTTCTGGAAATTCAAGATTTCGGCTTACCGCAAAAACTTCTAAAAAAATAGCATCAATTGCCTTCTCATTTAAAGCACCTTTGTTCAGTGACTTTAAACGATCCAAAATCTCTTTTTCCCGCTCAGGTCGATAAATTGCAGTCCCACTGGTTTGCTTTGCCTTACCAATCTCTTTAACCAACTCCATACGCTCATTTAAGAGTTTTAAAATGTCATTATCAATGGCATCAATTTTTTTGCGATACGTTTCTATCGTTTGCATTCTTCACCTTTAATATGCCCAATATTGGGAACAATCACATCTAAGGAACTCTTTACATGTAACACTTCTGCCTCACTTTGGCATTTACCGCTGAGCACCAAAATCGTTTTCATCCCCAAGGCTTTTGCACCTACTAAATCCCCAATAGCATCATCGCTAATAATCGTAATCTCATCAAAATTTTTCACATCTGCTTGCATTTGCAAACGCTTTAACGCTTCACCGTAAAACAGTGTACTAGGTTTTCCTACCACACTATACTCCGCACCCGTGGCATACGAAAGCATTTCTAAAATCGCACCAACACCTGGATAGCGACGTTTATCTTTTGCGTAAATGCTTGTAGCATGCATTCCCACGATTTTTGCGCCTCCTAAAACCAATTCTATCATGCTTGCATAATCATTCGCATCAAAATCTTTTTTACTCGCAATGACAATGGCTTCAGGATTTTGTGCGTTTTGTTCATACCCTAATGTCTCCATGACATCGACAAACTCTTGCGCACCAAAGCTACGAATGGCTTTTACATGTAAGACTTTTTCTAACGTCATAAAGGGATCAAGATAATTGTTTTTGGGAATAGCAAAACCCAAATCGCATAAAAATTGATAAAATTCCACACTGGGAATTTTTGTGTTATTGGTAATTACCACATAAGGTATTTTGGAAGCATTTAAAGACTCAATAAAAGCAATAGCTCCCTCAATCGGCTCTTTATTCACATCATCAATGAGCGTTCCTTGTACATCAATTAAATAACTCATAGACACGCTTTCTCCAACGCAATGACATCCTCAAATGTTTCACGTCTGCGAATTAAACGATCTTCTTCGTTTTGAAGGGCAACTTCTGCCACACGTGAACGGGTATTGTAATTGCTACTCATGGTAAATCCATACGCACCTGCACTTTTCACCACCAAAAGATCATCGTGTTCCAAAGCAGGAAGTTCAATGTTTTTCGCAAAAAAATCACCACTCTCACACACAGGACCTACCACATCACACACACTTTTTTCAGCGCCTTCTTTTCCCTCGGCTTCAATCGCATGGTAGGCTTGGTAAAGGCTTGGTCGAATCAAATCGTTCATCGCACCATCGACAATGACAAAACGCTTAAAACCATTATGTTTTTCATACAAAACTTTCGTGAGAAAATAGCCACAATCACCCACCAAATAACGCCCAGGTTCACACACAAGCGTAACATCCAATCCACCTAGCGCACTAAAAATAGACTGAGCGTATTCATACAGAGCAATCGTCTCTTCCTCTTTATATTGAATACCAATGCCGCCACCGACATCAAAAAATTTAATATCAATCTTCAGTGCTTTTAAATTGCGAAGCAAGTTAGCTAAAACCTCGGCGGCTTCTTTAAAAGGATTTACCTCTGTAATTTGACTGCCAATATGAAAATGAATACCAACAGGATCAAGTGAAAGACTATTTTTCGCATGAATATACATACGCTTTGCACTTTCAATATCCACGCCAAATTTATTTTCATGCAATCCTGTTGAAATATACGGGTGCGTTTTAGGGTCAATATTGGGATTTACCCGAATACTAATACGTGCAACAACACCCAATTTTTCAGCAATTATTTCCACTCGCTTCATCTCTTCTTCGCTCTCAAGATTGAGCATTAAAATATCATTACGAAGGGCTTCTTCAATCTCATCGTCTCTTTTACCCACACCGCTAAAAATAATTTTATACTTAGGAATACCTGCAAATAAAGCTCGTTTCACTTCGCCAATGGAGACACAATCACATCCTGCCCCTAAGTATGCCATATGTTGTAGAACCGAAAGGTTGGAATTGGCTTTAACCGCAAAACAAATCAATGATTTGCGTGCTTTGAAAACTTCTTTGAGTGCGCTAAATTTTTGGGTAATCGTATCAAAATTGTAAACATACAAAGGGGTACCATATTTTTGTGCTAAAGCAGAGAATTTCGTCATTTTAAACCTTATGAGAGATAACAATAATTCTTTATTCTATCAAAAAGTTAAGCAAAAAATAATTAAAAGAGTCCTAAGAAGGTTTTGAATAATAATAAAGCGCTATTAATGCCAACAAAATAACAGGTGCTAAAATGGCAACTTCAGAAAGCAATACGCCATTAATCGCCAAACGGCTTAATAAAAAGAGTCCACTCCAAACCAATAATGTTAAAAAAGCAAAAGAAGAAGCGGCCAATACAGTATTAAAATAACGACTCATCAAAGGTGCTTTATAAAATAAAATAACAATTAAAAAAGGAGCGAAAAGTGGGAAAAAAAGCTGATAAAAAAGTGTGGCTTTAATTTTATGAGTATTCACTTCTTGTGTGGCGAAAAAATGTAAAGCGTCAATACCATCGCGAATGGATAAAGAAAACTCACTTTGATAAATATTATCCATTATTCTAGGTTTGAAATTTTCCATTGCCTTGAGGCTTTCAAGATACTCTCTTGAAAATCCTTTGTCGTCTAAGGAGCTAATATGAGGCTTATGCACAATTTCCACCTCTTTAAGTAACCAAATATTTTTAATAAATGAAGCTGTTTTTGCACGAATAATACGACTCACATCAACATTATTGATTTCAAAAATTGTCACATCATAAGCGATTTGTTTTAATGGATCTAATTTTTTAAAATAAATATATTGGTTGTCGTGCTTAATAAACAAATCTTCAGAATTACTTGAAATACGATTATACTTTTTGAGATTTGAGCCATACTCGTAAGCGTAGGCAAACTCCGTAAAATTAAGAGAAATATAGAGTAAACTCAGTAATAATGACGTCAAAAATAAAGGACGAATTAAAGCTTTTTTACTAATACTTGAAGCATACATACAAATAAGTTCATTGGTTTTGAGCATATTAAAATACGTAACAATCATCCCAAAAACAATCGAAAGAGGCAGAACATAATTAATCGCATTCATCGCTTGAAAAAGTGCATACAGGAGTTGAAGATTTGCAGAACTTGGTATGTTTTTATAATTAGTTAAGAGATCGACTCCTACATAAAAAAAATCTAACCCTAAAAAGATAACTAAAAAATTTTTGAGATAATTTAAAATGACGTATTTCTCAAAAAGTTTCATACTTTATCCTCATTGCATAGCGTTTGTTTGAGAGAATAGTTTAGCGAAACTTCTTTTAAATCCTCATGGAGCAGTGCTTTCACACTCTTCTTTACATGTAAAAGTAATTCAGGTAAACATTCTCGCTGACACGCTGAAAAATCAGAAAGGACGTACTTAGCCACATCGCTTTTATGTGTAGGTTTTCCAATGCCAATGCGCACTCGTATGTATTCTGCTCCCATATGTGCATCAATCGAGCGAAGCCCATTATGTCCACCGTGCCCTCCCCCTATTTTATAGCGCACTGTTCCAAAAGGAAGGTCTAAATCATCATGAATCACAATGAGTTGGTCTGGTTTAAAATAATCACTCACAGCACGAACGCTCTCTCCTGAGAGATTCATATAAGTGTTAGGCTTGAGTAGTAACATAGAAGGTGCTTTAAAAAGTTCACCCTTAAAAGAAGTCTTGGAAATTTTTTCAGAAAGAGGATGGTCACCGAGCAATGCATCGATGACCATAAAACCGACATTATGTCGATTATTTTTGTATTGGAAGTCAGGATTTCCTAATCCAACGATCAGCGTCATTAAGCGTTACTTCGCTTTAATAACTCCGGCAACAGATACACGTGTTTCATCCATAACTTTAACATTTGCTGGAACAGGAATATCACGTACAAGAACGGTATCACCCACATCAAGCTCACTTACATCAATCGTAAAATCATTTGGTAAGTTTTCTGCTGTACATTTAACCGCTAAACGTTTTTTAGACTGGATTAAAACACCTTTATTTTTTGTACCTTTTGGGATACCTACGGTTTTTACAGGAACTAAATACTTAGTCAAAACACCTGGAAGTGCCATTCTTAAATCTACATGTAAAAGATTGCTATTTACTGGGTCTTTTTGGTAATCTTGAATGACGACATTGTATACTTTACCTGCAACGCTTACAGGGAAAATAAGTGTCTCTTTACTTTTTGCTGCTTTAATGAATTCGTTTGCTTTAAATGCAGCATTGATGTTTTCTTCACCCTTACCGTAAATATTAGCAATTAGATATCCATCTCTACGAAGCGCTTTAGTAGCCTTTTTTTCGATACTATCTCTAATGATGCCTTCTAACATGGTTTTCCTTTATAAAAAATAAGGTAATGATTGTACTAAAATGAACCTAAAAGCTGTATAAATTGCTTATTTTTTTAAATCAATAATATCATTATCGTATGCTTTAAGCTCTTGAATATTATTAGGAATATCATTCTTTCGATTCCCTTTTTGTGCTTTTTCTGCATCATAAAAATCAAGTGCCATCGTAATATCATTACGGCTTGTAGAGGCAATAATTGCCTCATCACGTGCAATTTTTCCCTCTGCATAAAGGTCTAAAAGCGCTTGATCAAACGTTTGCGTTTTATACACCTCTTTTCCCTCTTTTAGAGCATCTGGAATCTCTGTTTCACGCCCCTCTAAAATCAAAGATTCAATACGTGCATTTTTAACCAAAATTTCGACGGCGGCTGTTCGTCCATGATCAACCGTTTTAACAAGTCGTTGCGCAATAACCCCTTGCAAAACCGATGCAAGTGACATCTTAATACGATTTTGCTCACTGCCAGGAAACATCCCAATAATACGACCTATGGTCTCTTTTGCATCTACGGTATGGAGCGTTGAAAGCACTAAGTGACCTGTTTCAGCTGCATGCATCGCCGTTTCAATCGTCTCCAAATCACGCATTTCACCCACCAAAATAACATCAGGATCTTCACGAAGGGCTGCACGCAAAGCATCAGAAAAAGAGAGAGCATCTTGACCAATAGCTCTTTGATTAACCACACAACCATTGTCTTTGTAAATAAATTCCACAGGATCTTCAATCGTAATAATATGTTTTTTTTGTGTTTTATTGATACGATTAATCATTGATGCAAGCGTTGTTGTTTTACCACATCCCGTAGGTCCCGTCACCAAAACTAAACCACGAGAAAGATCACACAAAGAGTTAATAACCAAAGGTAAATGCAATGCCTCAACTGTCGGAAGTACCATAGGAATCGTTCTAAATACTGCTGAGACACCATCCACTTGAAAAAACATATTGACACGAAATCGGTATTCATCATTCAGTTTAAAGGTAAAGTCAATATTTTTCTTCTCAACCAATTCAGTAAACCGTCCACGAAGAAGCTCTTTGGCTAAAGTTAATCCCTCCTGATAACTCAAAATTTCTTTTGAAAAAGGAAGAATCTCTCCATTAATACGCCCTCGTATGGTTGTTCCTGTCTTTACATGTAAATCGCTTCCCTTGTGCTCAACCAATTTGCTCAAATAAAATTTAAGCTTCTTAGTCATTTCAAACGTGAGTTCACTAATATTTACACTTTCAGCCATAAAAACTCCTTCCTATTTGAGTTCGTTTAATATCTCCACAAAGGCCTCTTTAAAGGCACGTAAACCTTCATCCATCAGCTCATCACACACATGATTGATATCAATATCATTGGCATGCAATGCGTTAAAAAAGTTTTCAATCATCTCTGGGGTATATTCAATTGGAAAAAGTTCATCTTTAGATGAAACGAAAGCATGTATGGTATTAAGTGGTGCTGTATTAATCGCATTTTTAACCAAAAGTTCTTGAATATAATAATCTTCTTTTAAACTATCACTTTTAACCCCAGTGCTTGCAAAAAGAGCTCTAACGTTCTGTAACCCATGTCCTTCAATGACATCATAACAGCGAAGGGCATTCATAATCCCCACACGTCCTGTTGGAAAATCAATGGCTTCAAGTTTTGCATCTAATTTACGATCAAAACGACTGACAAAGATACTAATAACCGCTTGAGGAAGCTTTTGAATACTCTTGCTTTCTAATAATGCATTGGCTCGCGCAAACGCATCTAAACATGCTTTAGCTTGTTGATGTGAAAAAATAAGTGTTGCATTTACATGCATTCCCTCACTTAAAAATGTTTCCATAGCAACAAATCCCGCTTCAGTTGCAGGTACTTTAATCATCACATTAGGATAGCCAATAGCCTTATAAAGTCGTTTTCCCTCTTCAATCGTCGCTTGAGCATCATCGCATAAAAAGGGATCAACCTCAATACTAATAAACCCATCGTTATCCTCTTCATAAGCACTTAAAAGTTTACTAGCAGCACATTGAATATCTTGAATAGCTAATGTTTCATAGATCTCTTTTGCAGGTCGACCCTCAAGAAGTGCTTTTGCCTCTTTATAAGCAGGCGAACCTAAAAAAGCACTCTTAAAAATGGAAGGATTACTGGTCGCCGCATTAACAATCTTTTTTTCAATCAAACTCGAAAACTCATTTTCTAAAAAACTTCTCTCAACAAAATCACACCATAGAGAAAATCTTAATTCATTGTTGTACATATTCACACTCTTTTCTAAATAAATTCAAGTAAATTGCGCATATCTTTCTCATCGATCACAATATTGGCCGCATTTTTTAAAATGGGCTTTGCGCAAAACGCCACTTTTTTATGGGCGTGTTCAAACATGGAGAGGTCATTCGCTCCATCTCCCACAGCAATGGTGTTTTCCTCATTTACATGTAAAAGATTTTGCACCCTTTTTAACATGTCTCCTTTGGAAAATCCAAACATCATGTCTCCTCCCACCAATCCACTTAGATGATTATCTCTGACATGTAAAATATTTGCAAAATCTGCATCAAAGCCTAAAATCGCTTTGGCAGGTGTTGTTCCAATACGAAATCCACCGCTAAAAACAATGACCGTATAGCCTTTTGCTTTAAGCCCAGCAATCGCTTCACGTGCGCCATTCATTAAAGGCAAATGAGCACAAATCTCTTCGGCTTTTCTCGCATTCATCCCTTTTAAAAGTCCGACACGTGTTGTTAAACTCTCGAAAAAATCAAGTTCTCCACGCATCGCCGCTTCAGTAATCGCAGAGACTTCTTTTTCTACCCCATGCTCTTTTGCTAAAAAATCTATCGTTTCACCATCCATGAGGGTTGAATCAAAATCAAACACACACAATTTCATTCTCACTGCTCCTTCATTACGAATAAAGGATTTATTATAGCACTCCAAACCTTAGGCAACATTCCAACATGTTTTCGGTTATAATACAAAAAAATTAATCGTACGGATAGACTTATGTTAGAATCTTTTATCGAAAAACTCAAACATGATAGCTTCTTAACGCTAGAGACAACACCCATTCATGAGCCTACATTTGAGCCTATTATTGAGAAAATTGCACAGCTTGGATTGGATAAAAAAGTGGATGGTTTTAGCACCACTGATAACCCCTTAGCCCGTTTGAAATACAACGCACTTTTTGGCGCTCTCAAACTTCAAAACAGTTTTAACAAACCTGTCATTGCAACCATGAGCATGCGTGATCGCAATAAATTAGCCCTTCAATCAGACCTTTTAGGCGCCAATGAAAACGACCTTCGCACGATTTTATGTCTCACGGGAGATCCTGCGAGTGCGAGTGATCAACCCGCACTCAAAGGCGTTTTTGAGGGGAACAGTAATCTCTTAATGGATATTATTCAGTGTTTTAACACAGGAATGGATTATTCAGGCAAACCGTTTAAAACACAGCCAAAACCGATTTATCCCTTTGCTGTTTGTAATGCTCACGCCAACACACCTCGCCATTTGATGAAAAAAATGGCAACGAAAATAAGTCATGGAGCTGTGGGTATTATCACCCAACCCGTGTACAGTATGGAAAATGCAACCATGCTTGTGGAACTCTTAAAAGAGGCGAAAAAAGAGATAGGAAAAGAAGCCCACGAGGCAGAGCTTATTTTAGGATTTTTCCCGATTGTAAAGCTACGTACTGCTCAGTTTTTAGCCGCGCATGTTCCAGGCGTACATGTTCCCACACTTTGGATGGAAAAACTAGCTCATGCAAAGAAAATCAGTGAAGCAGAAGAAAATAAAGTCGGTTTTGAACTTTCACTCCAAACATTTCGTATGCTCAAAAAAGTTCACCCTAAAATTCATATGATGAGTGCGAATAACTTTGAGTTAATTGCAGATTTATTAACAGATTAATCTTTACATGTAAAGAACTAAGCCCTAAAAGGCTTAGCTCTTTAATAAGCTAAAAGTCGCGTTTTAAAAGCGCTTCAACTTTTAAAATCGTCAAAATATTTTCTTCTCGCATACCAATACCATACACTAAACCCTTTTCTGCGTGAATCGTCTCAGGTGGTGGTCCAATACGATTACCTTTAATGCGAATGGCTTCTGTGAGTCTATCAATCACAAACCCTGCGGTATTATCATGCCCTTTCATCACAATATAGCGTGTATCTTCCGTTGGTTTTACTGAATCCATCTTAAATTTACGGCGCAAATCAATCAAAGGAATGACACTCCCTCGAAGATTAAAGACGCCCAAAATATAATCAGGCACACTTGGAACTCTGGTATATTCAATCGGTTTAATAATCTCTTGAATACTCAAAATGGGCACTGCGTACTCTTCTTGACCAATAATAAATCCAACAAGCTGAACAACATCGTCCTCTTTTTTATGAGGCTCTTCAATCTGTTTTTGTTGTTTTTGGATAATTTGATTTAATTTATCACTCATCGCACTACCGCCTATAATTTAATATTTTTTCGAACAACACTCTCAAGATACTCAGGAGAGTATGGCTTGGTAATGTATTCGCTCATGCCTGATTCAACACCTCTTAGCCTATCAGATTTTGAGGTACGTGAGGTCACCGCTATGAGTGGAAGATTTTTGTATTTTGAATACTTACGAATTTCACCTGCAAGTGTGTACCCATCCATGCGTGGCATCTCAATATCAATCAACACCGCATCAATACTGTGTTCTGAGGATTTAATCATATTGAGTGCTTCTTGACCGTTACTCGCCTCAATGGTTTTAACCCCAATAGGCTCCATTGATTTTTTCATGATATTTCGATCCATAGCACTATCATCCACCACCAATACCACATAATCACTTGGTACTGTTTTTGCCTTAACAACGGTTTCAGCACTGGCACGAATATCAACATTGATGCCTTTTGCAAGATTCATCAGTGCTGCCACATCCACAATGAGTGTCACACGACCATCCCCTCGAATGGTAGCCCCTGCAATGCCCTCAATACCTTGCAAATAATCGCCCAAAGATTTAATAACAATCTCTTCTTGACCCACAAGCATATCAACCACAACACCTAGTTTTGACTCCGCAAGTCCTATGACAACAACATAGGTATGCTCGCCTCCCTCATACACCTGCTTGACTCCAAAAATATCTGAAAGCCGTACAAGAGATAAAACTTCATCTCGAAGTCGTAGAACATTTTTACCTTCAATGGTATAGATTTCATCGAGTGGAATTCTAACGGTCTCTAAAACTGAGGCTAAAGGAATCGCATAGTACTCTTCTTGCGCACCCACCAATAAGGCTTGAATAATGGCTAATGTTAATGGAATTTTTAAACGAATCACCGTTCCTTGTCCTAACTCACTATCCACATCAATAATACCATTGAGTTTTTCAATATTGGTTTTTACAACATCCATTCCCACACCGCGTCCTGAAACATTGGTAACCACTTTTGCCGTTGAAAGAGACGGTTTAAAAATCAGTGCATATGCCTCTTTGTCACTCATACCATCGGCTTCTCGCTCGGTAATCATTCCTTTTTCAATTGCTTTTGAACGGAGTAAATCAGGATCTAAACCTTTACCATCATCGGTAATTTCAATGACAATGTTATTTCCCTCGTTGTACGCTTTAAGCTGAATCAAACCTGTTTCTGGTTTACCCTTAGCACGTCTAGTCGCAATATCTTCAATACCATGGTCGCATGAGTTACGAATAATGTGAACCAAAGGATCGCCAATCTCTTCCACAATAGACTTATCAAGCTCGGTCTCTTCACCTGAAATTTCAAGCTCAATTTGTTTACCCAATTCACGAGAAAGATCGCGAACCATTCGTGGAAATTTATTAAACACTTTGGCAATAGGAAGCATTCTGGTCTTCATCACCGCAATTTGTAAATCTGTTGTGACCAAAGAGATAGATGAAACCACTTGATTAAGCTCTTCAAGGAACTTTTCACCCTCATAACGCTCTTCAACATCGTCATAAATTTTAAGCAATCTATTTTTACCTAAAACCAACTCGCCAATTAAATTCATTAAGTGGTCAAGTCGTTTAACTTCAACACGAATGGTTTGCTCCATTGAGCTGGATGCATCTTTTTTAGCTGGGGTAGAAGACTCAGGTGCAGCTCTTTTTACACTTGCTGCCGCAACTTTTGGCTCTTCTTCTTCATATTTATCTTCCTGTACAGAAGATGCTACATTTGTGCTAGCAGGCGTTGATACTGCAGCTTGAGATTTACGTTGACGGTCTTCTTCTTTACGCATTTTAAGAAGTCTCTCAATCTCCTCTTCCACCTCTTTATCACTGAGTTTTGAATAATCCACATTATCTTCATCCATCGGTGTTTCCACAGGATCCATCTGAGCAGGTGTCACTGGTGCACTCACCTCTTCCCCATTAGAAATAATGTCTAAACGACGACAAATATCAGTAATATCAATACCAACAGAAGTATCATTACCATTGTCTCGAATGGCATGCAGCAAACTTTTCATTAAGTCAATCGACTCTAAAACGACATCCATCACTTCATGTGATAATTTAAGTTCACCATGACGTGCTTTATTTAAAACATCTTCCATATGGTGTGTAAGACCTGTTAGGACATCAAAATTTAAAAACGATGATGACCCTTTAATCGTATGTGCCACCCTAAAAATGCTATTGAGCAGTTCCAAATCATCAGGATTGGACTCTAGCTCTACCAAATTTTGATCAAGTTGTTCAATAAGTTCGAACGCTTCAACCAAAAAATCTTCTAAAATTTCTTGAATATCTTCCATCGTTCTACCCCTATTGTGCTGTTTTCACATGTGCTTTGATGACTTTTGAGACTTCTTTATAGAAGATACCCGCATCAAACTTGGTTAAATAGGCTTCACCGCCCGCCTCTTTACCTCTAATCTCACTAAAATGGTCGCTAATAGATGAGTTAAAAACAATCGGAATATTTTTAAACCGAGGATCTTCTTTAACATTGGCTGCAAAGTGAAAACCATCCATTTGTGGCATTTCTACATCACTAATGATAATTTTAACCACATCGGTTAACTCCTCATGGTAGTTTGCATACAACTCATTAAGTCTTTCTAAACCTTCCATGCCGTCTTTGGCTTCGACCACACGCATACCCATTTTACGAAGCGCATCACTGACGAGTTTTCGAGCGGTCATACTGTCATCTAAAATCAGAGCCGTACCATCAATTTTTTGAATTTGATCATCTTCTACATCAATTTTTGGCTGATAGATACCCAAAGATTGGACAACACTCTCAAGGTCTAAAATCAACAAAACCTCATCATTTTCAATCCGTGTCACACCCGTGATTTGACTCTTATCCAAAGAGCCCATACCTGCGACAAAAGAAGCTGGTTCGATATCTTTCCAACTAATACGACGAATGCGTTTGGCTTCATGAACGACAAAACCAATTAAGATATCGCTAAATTCGGTAATAATAATGCGAGGTTTAATCGAACCATCATCGGGTTCTTTAATGTTCATCCATTTAGCAAGATTAACCACAGGAATAACAATACCCCGTAAGTCGAAAATTCCTTCAATATAATCAGGAACACCTGGAAGTTCTGTAAGATTTGGGATTTTAATGATTTCACGTACTTTAGCAACGTTTACACCGTAAATTCCCTCATACACACCGTTTGCTTCCTTTTTAAAAATACGGAAGTCCACCAACTCCATCTCATTGGAGCCTACTTTTAAAATACTTTCTTTCGCCATTTCTGCCCCTTATGTGCTTGGACATGACCTAAATTGCATTGGTGCAAATTCTGTCTCTGAGGAAGATTGTACACTAAAGTAGCTTTGATTGCACGCAAAAGATGAAAAATTTATGTAATGAACGCCAGATACCATAAATGCGTGATTCTGATGGTAATGCCCTTCTGCGATTACCTCTGCTTTAGGGTATAAAAAGAGCTTGCGTTGTATGAGCGTTGTAAAATGAGGAATGCGTTTGCATAAATTTTTTTTAGATTGGGATTTTTCAATCGCCTTTGAAATAGCGCCACCGCTTAAAACATCACAGCCATTTAAAAAGCTCAAAATGAAAGGGTTTCGTATGAGTTTTGTGTAGAGACGATTGAATCTATCACCGTATTTATCGCCGTGCAATAAAAGGCAGGTTTTTCCACTGGGAAGCTTACATGTAAGAGGTTGTTCTTCAATGGGAATAACCTTTACATGTAAAAAGAGTTGAGCCAAACGAAAGTCGTGATTTCCCTCAAAATAATAGACCTCACACACCTGCGCGATCTCTTCAATGAGTGCAATATAGCGCTCATATTTTTTTACCCCATACACCACATCGCCCACAAGCAAATCAAACATATCACCCATTAAAAAGAGTTGGGGTGGAGGATTTTTCTTTACATGTAAAAGGTATTCAAAGAAGAAGGAGCGCTCAGAACTATCATGCGCATCGGCGATAAAGTGCGCTCCTTCGTGAATTAAAAGATTAGGGGACATACGCAATAATGGGAATTCCAGCACTCTCTTCAAACCCACACATTAAGTTGGCATTGACCACTGCTTGAGAGGAAGCACCTCTAAGAAGGTTATCAATGGCGGAAGAGACAAAAAGCGATGTGCCTTTTTGTGTGACAAAAATATCGCAAAAATTGGTTCCTGCTACTGACTTAATATCCACAGGATTTTCCCTGACTCGCACAAAACGAGCCTCTTGATAAAAAGACTCAAGCAGGGCTTTTGCATCAAGCACCTCTGTGGTTTGCAAATAAGCGCTCACCAACATTCCTCGACTCACGGGTAAAAGATGCGGAATAAAATTGACTTCATATGCATGCCCACTTACCTGCGCAATTTTCTCCGCAATCTCTGGTTCATGGCGGTGTTTTAAAGGATTGTAAGCAAAAATATTTTCATTAATGGTGACAAAGTGTGATGTTTGAGAAAGTTTTTTACCTGCACCTGAAACCCCACTTTTCGCATCCAAAAAAATAGGTGCTTCTTTTTTTAAGTAAGGAAGAAACGGTAAAACTGCCAACAACGAAGCGGTTGGATAACATCCAGGATTAGCAATTAAACGAGCCTGTTTAATTTTTGCAGTGTGAATTTCAGGCAATCCATACACTGCCTCGCTTAGGTGCTCTTTATCCAAATGTTCGCAGTAGTGTTTCTCATACGCTTCAAGCTCCAAACGATAATCTGCTGAGAGGTCAACCACCTTTACATGTAAATCCAAAAGCTCTTTAGCAAAGCCCATAGCGGCTTGATGCGGAAGGGCTAAAAAAGCTAAATCCGCATGTTTTGCCACCTCTTTAGCATCGGCTTTTAGGACCTCTTGTTCAAACACACCTACCAAACTAGGATGCAATGCACTGGCTTTCACCCCACCCTCAGTGGTTGCAATATACGTAATTTCAAAATGCGGATGGGAAATAAGCATTTTAATCAGCTCTAAACCTGTATACCCACTCGCTCCAATAATGGCTACTCTCATTTGAACTTCACCTCAAAGTCTATTTCACAATACGTAATGTTTAAAATGGCATACTCTTGCGTTCCTACAGGCAATTTAATCACAACTTCTTCATCCACGCAACGACCCATCAACTGTTTTGAAAGTGGCGAATGGTAGGAGATAAGCCCTAAATCAGGATTGCTCTCGGTACTTCCCACGATGCTGTACGTTACCTCTTCATTGGTTTCCAAATTCTCTAAGGTAATGGTTGAACCAAAACGTACTTTGTCGTGTTCGTAACTGCTCGGATCAATGACTTGAGAGCGTGAGACAAAATCACTTAGCTCCGCAATACGTGCATCAATAAATGCCAATTTCTCTTTGGCAGCATGGTATTCAGCATTCTCTTTTAAATCACCATGGCTTCGTGCAATATCAAGCTCTATAACAGTCTCTGGACGCTGTCTTTTTTTGAGATCACTCAGTTCATCAGTTAATTTTTTGTAGCCATATTCGGTCATTGGTTCTTTATTATTCATTCTTTTACTCCTTATATCCTTCTGGCAATTATGCCTTAATAATACTTATCATTGCCTCTGTGGAACCTTGCTTTAACATGCCTCGAAGCTCCTTTGCTTTCGTAAAAAATACCTCTTTATCGACACTTTTATAGGCATGGAGCAAGCCCTCAACACTGACCTCTTCTTGCAAAAGTTCTTCATGCAAAGAGGATTTATTGGCAAAATCAAATAAAATATTTGCCAAACCCACATGCCTTAATTTCACAAAATGCTTTGCAATCCAAAAATCAATCGCTTTAGCCCTGTAAGCTAATACAAATGGCACACCCACGAGCGCTGCTTCTAGCGTGGCTGTGCCCGAACAGATAAAGGCAAACTCGCTTTTGGCAAATGCCTCATAGGTATTACGGCAGATTTTAAAATCATGAATATCCCCATAAATCTCCGCAATTTCCCGATAATCAAAATGGGGAGGAATCACTAAAATTTTCTCTTTATCCACCAATTTAGCCGCTACTTCTTTATAAATAGGAAAGAGCTTTTTAATCTCACTTTTACGACTTCCTGGTAAAAAGGCAACCACCCCACTGGTATCACATTGGAGTTTAAAAAGCGGAATCTCGTCCAAAAGAGGATTGCCCACATAAGTTGATTTGGTGTAAAACTGATCTTCAAAAGGAAAAATAGAGGCTAAAACATCGCAATAACGCTCCATCGCTTTGACACGTTTAGGTTTCCACGCCCACACTTTTGGCAAAATATAATAAATAATCGGCACATTAGGATTAATCGTTTTAATCGCTTTGGCTAAAGGCAAATTAAATGCGGGTGAATCGATTAAAATAACTTTATCCACGAAAAAACTCATGCGTGCCATAACTTTAATGGCTTTTTTTGCTTTACGAATCTTGGGTAATGCGTCTAAAAATCCCATAATTGAAAATGCCTTGCTTGGCATGACAGGTTTTCCAAAGCGCTCATCAAATACTCCGTAAATTTCACAACTATCAAGCGCATTTAAAATCGGTTCTAAGTGCAAATTTGCCGATGGCTCAAGTGCTGAAATCAATAATTTCAAATTAATGCCTTTTATCTTCTTTATCACGAAGTCTATACAAAACTCTCTTAAAAATGTAAGTCTGTTACGTTATAATACCTCAAAAAGTAGGTTCCATGAAACGCATTTTAATTACCAATGATGATGGCTTTGAAAGCGCAGGGCTTCACGCACTTGCCCGTGCTCTTCGTCCTTTAGGGCATGTCACGATTGTCGCACCCAGTTCTGAAAAATCCGCCTGCGGACACTCCCTCACCCTGACCCGTCCGCTTCGTTTTATCTCCCTTGAAGATGACTTTTTTAAACTTGATGATGGCACACCAACCGATTGTGTTTACCTTTCACTTAACGCTCTTTTTGAAGGTGAAAACAAACCTGACCTCATTGTTAGTGGTATTAACAAGGGTTCTAATTTAGGCGAAGATATTACCTACAGCGGAACCGCTAGTGCTGCCATGGAAGGCGCACTTCATGGTATTCCCTCGATTGCGATTTCACAAGTGTATGTGGGAGGTCCTCAAAACATTGAACTCACGCATGGTTATGATTTGGCGGAGAAAACCATTTTTGATTTATCTAAACGCATTTTAGAAGGTGTTTTTCCATTAACAGAGCGTCGCTTTTTAAATGTCAATGTTCCTCCACTCACGCCTGATGAATGCAAAGGGTATAAAATTACCCGTGCAGGATACCGCATGTATGGCAATGATGCGCACTTACATAGAAATCCCAGAGGTGAGGAGTATTATTGGCTAGGTGTACACACACTTGAGTGGAAAAAGAGTGAAAAAAATGACTGTGACCTCAGTGCCATTGAAGCGGGATTTATTTCTATCACACCGATTCAACTCGATATGACTGCCCATGATGAATTAGAAACCCTGAGCCAATGGATAGAGAATGGATGATCGTTTTACCAGAGTTCGCTCTGTTTTAGAGCATGATTTTGAAAAACTCCAAAACGCTCACATTTTACTTTTAGGTGTCGGAGGTGTGGGAAGTGTCTGCTTAGATGCGCTCCTTCGCACAGGCATTGGGCATGTCACCATCGTTGATGATGATGTCTATGACATCACCAACCAAAACCGCCAATTGGGCTCTGAGGCGGTGGGCGAAGTGAAAGTCACACACCTTGCTTCCTTGTATCCTAATGTCACACCCCTTCACGTCCTTATCACCCCTACGTGGGTCGAAGCGTTTGATTTTTCACCCTACGATGTGGTGATTGACGCCATTGATGATATGCCAGCCAAAATAGCCGTTGCGCATAAAACAAGCGAAAAACTCTTAAGTTCCAGCGGCAGTGCCAAAAAACTTGACCCTACCCGCATTCGCACTGCGTCCATCTGGAAAACCCACGGCGATGCGTTGGCGAAAAAGATGCGTTATGAGCTTAAAAAGAGCGGTTTTAGCGGAGATTTTGTGACGGTTTTCTCCGATGAAGAACCTACATGTAAAGAGCTAGGAAGCCTCATGTGTGTCACAGGAGCCTTTGGTTTCGCACTGGCATCGTTGGCGATTCGGAAGATTACGGGGAGAATGTAAGCTTTTTCACACCCTCGCGACTCAAAATTTTCATTTGCTCTATGGCAATTTTATTGAGTTTTTGAAGTCTATCGCTTTGCAAAAATCCTTCATTGATAAAGTGGGCATTGAGTGATTCCATATTTGCCAAACAAACCAACTGGTTAACATCAGCTTCATCCCTGAGATTGCCTTTTTTATCGCTATTTTTATCTCTCCACTCTTTAGCCGTCATGCCAAAAAGTGCAACATTTAAAATATCTGCTTCACTGGCATAAACAAAATTTATCTGAGTAAGGCTAAGTTCTTTTGGGATAAGGTTTTCTTTGATGGCATCGGTGTGGATTTTATAGTTTAGCTTCGTTAGGTTTCGTCTTATATCCCAACCAAGTTGCTTAAATTCCTCCTCTTTAAGCCTTTGAAACTCTTTGATTAGATAGATTTTAAATTCAACCGACACCCAAGAAGCAAACTCAAAGGCTATATCTTTGTGTGCATACGTTCCGCCGTATCTCCCAGATTTTGCTACTAGTCCAATAGCATTGGTGCCATTTATCCACTTTGTAGGACTCATTGTAAAGCTGTTAAGTCCCGCTTCTTTTCTAAACCCGTCGAATTCGACGGGTTTAAAATCTGGATTATTCAGTTGCTCCCAAATACCCAAAAACTCTATGGTATTGCGGTTGCGAAGCCAATTTTTGATAATATCATTTGCAAGTGCATCATCTTTATGTTTGGCTATGTCTGTTATACAGATATAGTCCTCTTCTTGAATCTTAAATGTTGTAATATCTCTACTTAGTACCATTATTTTTGCCATTTTAATTTTCCTTATTTGGAGTTAATTATGGCGAATTTGCCGTAATTATAGATAACCACATGTGATGAGTTTGTTAAGTTCCAAATGTTCATTTGAGCTATGTTAGCAAAATAATGTATTTTCATTAAAAGATATGTCATTTTGAAATATATTTTTACTTTTTTGGAAATTCTTTACATATAAGGTTTATTCATAAAACCTCTATTGGCAAACAAGACGTTAAACGTTTAGCTCATTTCTATCTTTCATCAGTAAAGCAAGCCTTTATCAAGTATCTCTTGTGCTGCTTTATCTCCATTTTCTGCAGATTTAATTAACCAATTTTCTGCTTTTTTAATATCTTTTTGCACTAAATTACCAAATAAATACATTATTCCAAGTTTTCTTTGTGCGATTGAGTAATTATTATTGGCTAATTCGTTAAGTATTTGAATTGTCATTGAATATTCTTGATTTCTATGATAAGCGATAGCTAATAAAAATGAATATTTTAAATTGTCTAGATTAAACTCTTTTGCTTTTATGCAAGTTTCCACTGTTTTTTCTGCTTGATTCTCTTTATATTTTTTAATAATCAGTGGATAGCTTTCACTATACTTAACTAGCTTCTCACATTTCGTTTTCCATTGATAAGCTATAGTTATTTTTGAACTATCCAATAGAGTCTCTATGTCCTCTCTAGCTTTTTCTTCATCAAATTCAGCATTGTGAGTTTCTATTGTAGAAACTTGTTGTTTTAGCAATTTTAAATTTAAATTCTCTGTATTTTGATTTGTTTTTTGTACTTCTTCTATTAATGTAGTAAAGTTTGCATTAATTCCTTTTATTCCACCAATTGAAACATTGATATTTTTAAAGCTTGATAATCCAATTAAAATTGTTCCAAAGAGGATGAGAATAATACCTTCTTTGAGCTTTCTGTATCTTATAAAAACATATATTGCACAAGATATAATTATAGTCCCAACAAGATCTTCAAACGATGGTATTTGCATGAATTTACACTCTCCTTTTAACACCTCTAACGCTTACAACAACTCTATTTTTTTCTTCTCATACTCTTCTTTGGTTATCGCACCTTTTTCCAACATGCCAAACCAATAGTCCAAATCTTTAACACTACCAACCCCACCCATTTTACCACGAGCCTTTTCCTCACGAGCAACCTGCACATCAACCGCTCGTTGTCTTAACTCTTCTGCAATATTTTTATAAACACTAAGCCCATTCTTTTGTCTCCAAGAGCGAACACCAAGTTCAACAAGGAGAAAGGGGAGAAAAACAAGAAAAATCACTCCGAAGAAGTTAACATCTGCATTACCAGAAAAAGGTATATTTTTAGGGCTGGTTTGCATTAATAATATAAAGATAAATACTAAGGCAATAGGCACATACAACATCAAATAAACCCCTACTCTACCCCAAAAACCACCCACTTTAATACCATTCACCAAGCCTTTGGCTGTCTCATCACTCATAACCAATTTATCTGCTAGTGCCATCTTTTATCCTTTTTGTAATACTTAATTTTACACTAAAGTGACATTAAAAAAAATAAATATTTACCCCTCCAACGCCATCAACGATGCTTTTGCACAAGCAATGCGTTTGGCAATATCTTCTCCCTTTTTATCCATAAAATCAATTTGAATTTTATACACCAAATCCGCTCCCTCGAAAAAACTAAACACCACATACCCTGCATAAAGTTTGGCTTCTTTGGTTTTTTTCCCAGGGTCTAGGGGGTCGTTTTCATATATCAGTACATGTAAACGAAGCGAGTCTTTGGAGGGTGTTTCTCCAAACTCTCTTATTAAGATATTTCGGACTTCGTTAAGGTCTAAACGCTCAAAAAGCTTTGAGGGGGCATAGTGCGATTTTTGTGTCTCAAGGTCTACGACAAGCCCTTGTGTACGGATGGCTTCTTGAAAGGCGTGTACTTTTTCTTTGAAGTAAACACGTTCAAACACCACCGTTTCTTTTTGGCATTCAAGGCGTAAAGAGCGACAACTGGTTTTTGTAACCTGCGTGTAGATGGCATAAGCTAAGAACACAAAAATGGCAAATCCGAGCACAAATCTGAGCTTTTTTAACATCGTAAAACCCCTTTATTTTAAACATATGTTTTTTACGGTCCATTGGTAATTCATTTTAGTATTACATGTAAAGTAAAAACCATCTTTACTCGTACGTAAGAGAGAGTCCAACCCCCACATCTATAACCTCACTTGTTCTGGATAATTTGATTTTATATTCTAAACTGGTGCAATGGCAAGGATGCATCGTTTTTATCTGCTTTTCATGAAAATACTTTAACGTTCCCTCTGCTTGAATTGCACTGGGATGAAGCAAATGAAAACCGCCAATAATATCAACAATTCTCTTATCGTTACACACTTTTTTTGCATATTCAATGATATTGCAAATGCCTGAATGCGAACACCCCGTGATGATAACAAGTCCTTGGGCTGATTGATAAACCAATGCAGAATCATCCTTAACATAATCATCTTTCATTGCATCTGCCGTTTCGTACTGCCCCATTGGTTCAAGATTTTCAAAAGTGTTCGTTCTTTCAATTTCTCCTAGAAAAACTAGCTTAGGCGTTATCCACAAGGGTTTGCTACTCCATTGTGTTTTAAAATATTTGCTAACATTTTTTTGATCTAACATTGAACCAATACACTGACCGCTCTCTTCTTTGTGCAAAAAAGCATCGGGATGAGCAATAAGAATCGGCTGCGTATAGTCAATCATTTCCGCTTTCGCCTCAGCGTAAAATGTAGCCAAAGAGATTAACCCACCCGTATGATCGTTATGCCCATGGGAAATGACCACATAGTCAATATCTTTGAGGGATTCATTCATTTTTTGCGCATTTTTAATAAAAATATCTGAATATCCCACATCAAATAAGACTTTGGTGTCGCCCTCGCTAATGAGATATGAAACCGCAGGTTCTGCCAAAAAATAACGATCAATAATCGTATTGTTATCCACTAACACTTTTAATTCCATCTCTTTTTTTCCTTATGCCCCGACTAAAATGCAGGTGTTTTGTGAGTTATTATACTCTTTACATGTAAAGATAAAAATGCAAATGGCAGAAGAATCTCTTTGAACTTTTTGCACATATGTGCATATTTACTCTTGACATTATGCACATATGTGTATTATAATGACGAAACCTTATAAGGAAATAGGAACTTTCATGGCTAGAAATCCAAAAGAGAGAGTGGTCAGTCATCCTCCACTGTTTACAACATTTAAACCAGCAGGAGTGATTGGAGACAAACTTGAAACGATTGTGCTTGAACTCGATGAATACGAAGCGATTCGCTTGGCAGATCATGAGGGATTTGAGCATGAACAAGCATCTGAAGCAATGGGGATTTCACGCTCAACGTTTACACGATTAGTAGAACGTGCGCGTAAAAAAGTAGCTTCAATGCTAATTACTGGATCAAAGCTAACGATTGGCGGTGGGAGTATTCATTTTAAAGAAAATCTTTATCGATGTGTGGAGTGTCACCATGTTTTCAAAGCGAGTCTGCACGAAGAACATGAGCAATGTCCCTTATGTCACTCGAGCCACTTGGTCAATTTTGCCAGAGGCTTTGGACATGGACGATGTTGCCACGAAAGAGCTCAAAAATGAGTACTAAAGGCTTGGAATAACCTTATTTTAAACCATTTTTATCCGCTGATAGGATGAAAATGGTACGCTTAATAACAAAGGAAACAAAATGTTTGGAAGAAACAAAGAAAACCGTTGTGGAAACGGTATGAAACAAAATGGCGGACGTGGTGCACATATGCAAGGTAACGGCAATCAAGGAAACAGAGGTGGCGGTCGAAACAACGGTGGAGCTTTTGGCATGGGTGGTTTTTGTATCTGCACCAAATGCGGTGAAAAAGTACCTCATGAAAGAGGTGTCAAATGCACCACACAAAAATGCCCTGTATGTGGTCATACACTTGTGAGAGAAGAACTCGTCCAACAAAAAAGCAATGCGGTACAACAATGAAAATAGCCATAGCCAGTGGTAAAGGTGGAACAGGGAAAACAACCCTTTCCACTAATCTTGCAACATTTTTAGGGGAGAGTCAAAGCACCGTTTTGGTTGATTTAGATGTAGAAGAACCCAATTCCAATCTCTTTTTACAAGGTGAACTCTTACGCAAAGAGGATAAAATGAAGATGATTCCTCGTTGGGATAGCACGTCATGTACGCTGTGTGCGGATTGTGTTCAAAATTGTAATTTCAACGCCCTTCTTTGCATTGCTAATGAGATTTTAGTCTTCCCCAATCTCTGCCACAGTTGCTACGCCTGTTCGGAACTTTGCTCTATGGGTTCACTGCCGATGGAACCTCAAAAAATGGGCGAACTCAGCCATTTTCTTGCAGGTGATATAGAGTTTGTAGAAGGACGTTTAAATATCGGAGAGGAACAAGCCGTCTCATTAATTGCGCAGACTAAAAAATATGTTGATCAACATTTTGATGATGAAACCATTAAGCTTTTTGATTCACCTCCAGGGACTTCTTGCCCTGTTATTGAGGCGATTAAAGATGCTGATTTTGTCATTTTAGTCACGGAACCCACTCCTTTTGGTTTGCACGATTTAACCCTTGCGGTAGAAACGACACGCATTTTAGGAAAAGAGTTTGGGGTGGTCATTAACCGTTATGGCATGGGAAATGAGGATGTTGTAGAGTATTGCCAAAGAGAAAACATCCCTGTTATTGGGAAAATTCCTCATTTGATTGAAGCAGCAAAGCTCTATTCTGCGGGAAAACTTATCTATAAAGAGATTCCATCTTTCAAAGATGAAATCGAAAAAATAGCTTTACATGTAAAAACACGTTTTGAAGGAGCCGCGCAATGAAAGAGATTGTCGTCATTTCAGGCAAAGGCGGTACAGGAAAAACGTCGATTACCGCAGCGCTAGCAAGTTTAGCTAAAAATGCATGTGTGGTTGTGGATTGCGATGTGGACGCAGCAGATATGCACCTTTTACTTCAACCCGATTTTGATCACAAAGAGGATTTTTACAGCGGTGTTTTAGCCCACATTGACCCAGATACCTGCCGTAATTGCGGACGATGTGCACAGGTGTGCCGTTTTGATGCGATTGTCCTACAAAATGGTCGCTATGTTGTGGATGAACTCTCGTGCGAGGGGTGTGGATACTGTGAAAAAGTGTGCCGTCCAAAAGCAATTTCGATGAATGAGCGTTTGGCGGGAGCGTGGTTTACATCTCAAACCAAATACGGAAGCGATATGGTGCACGCAAAACTAGGTATTGGCGCTGAAAATTCAGGTAAATTGGTCGCCAAAGTCAAAAAAGAGGGCAAAGCCATTGCCTTGGCGAAAAATAAATCCTTGATGATTGTGGATGGTTCACCTGGCATTGGCTGTCCAGTGGTCTCTTCCCTCAGTGGCGCCAATTTTGCCTTGCTCGTAACTGAGCCAACCCTTTCAGGTCTGCACGATTTAAAACGCGTCTATGAAGTCGTGAAAAAATTTCGTATTAAAGCGGGATGCATTATTAACAAAGCAGATTTAAATCCTGAAGTATGTGCGCAGATTGAAGCCTTTTTGAGGGAAGAATCCATTTTACATGTAAAGAGTATTCCTTACAATAAAGCCTTTACACAAGCGATGGTTGAAGCAAAAACCATCACCGAATACAGCGATGAGCCTTTAAAAAAGTTACTTGAAGAAAGTTTTGAAACCATAAAAAATACATTAGGAGTATAAAATGAAAATAGCCTTTACAACCAAAGACCCTGCATGGGAATCAATGATGGAAGCACGATTTGGACGTACCTATTATGTCCTTGTTTTTGATGAACAAAGTGGGCAAATCACCATTCACGACAATCGTGAAATTGTCAATCAAGAACACGGTGCAGGTCCTAAAATGGCAAAAGTAATGGCAGATTTAGGTGTGGATGTCATTATTACAGGAAATGGCCCTGGAGAAAATGCTCGTGCGGTGTTGGCACAAATGAATACCGTTATTTATGTTGGTGCTGGTGAAATGAGCGTGGCTGAAGCGTACAAAGCCTATCAAGATGGCAGACTGGAAAAGTTTTAGTTTAAAAGCGTTAAAATAACTATTCTAAAAAATAAATAAAAGGTTAAGTTATGATTATTGTATTTCCTACAACCAAAGATGATGGGCTAAGTGCTAAACGTGGTGCACACTTTGGTCGAGCCAATTTTTATACCGTTGTAAACGTTGAAGATGGCATCGTAAAAGATGTAAGTGTTCATAAAAATCCTGGACATGTCACTGGTGCATGTCAAAATGCCGTAACTAATATTCAATCTCTTGGGGCAGATGTTCTGATTGTTGGAGGTATTGGTGGAGAGCCTTTGAAAAAATTTCTAGCTCTTGGTATTGATGTCTATTTTGATGATAAAAATGAGATTTTAGAAGACTCTTTACGTGCTTTTTTAGCAGGTAATGTCGCTAAAATTGACCCAAATCACACCTGCAGTAGCCATAAATAAAAAAATAATGGAGAATAATCCTTATATGCGAGGATTGTTCTTCACCTTTAAAGCTAAGTCTCTGCTTTTTTCCGTTAAAACATACCCATTCATTGAATATTCAATATATCCTTTATAACTCAAAATAGATTTTACATAGTAATTTTGCAATACATTTAATGGTTCCATGTTGTTTTCAAAAGCTTCATCCAAATAACGTACCGCTTCAAAAATATTTTTTCTATCACAAATCGCTAGAAAATAAATTAAAGATTTCAAAAAAGATTTTACAAATAAGGTCACAAATAAAAAACCTGTTGAGGCTGTAGCTACAGTTAATTTTGCTCTATTAACATCATCCTGCACACTGATAGGATTGTCCATTATTCCATAAACACCCAAATCATCATAGCTATTGAGTAAAACCCTTCCATAATATTCCTCTCTATCCAGATACGAAAGAGAAAGAAAATAAAGAGTCAGTATAAATACAAAACTATAAAGAATAATCCACACCAATCGATACTCTGCGATAAATATGGGAACACAGCCCATTATCATAGTGATTAACATGAAATTTCTTGCTTTTCGATACACCTTTTTGTCTTTATTATCTATCTCAGGATAAACACTGTAAAAATAAAAAAGTAAAACAAACGAAAAAGGAACCAATACAAATGGAGTCTTATAAGCAATAAACGCCATATAATGATCTGTTATAGGTAAATCAGCATACATCATCATTGAAAACACCCAAAATAATGCACAAGGAATTAAGACAAATACCATACTAAAATAAAATATTATGACAAAAGGGATAAGCCATTTATCTTTATGAATCTCTTGCATGAATGTTTTTAGGATAGCTGTTGCATCGTACTGATTCATAGTTATTCTCATCGCAATCGATTCTTTTTCACTCTGCCTAGTCTGTAAATCATTGAGGGTTTATCTTCATAAAAACCTTTACATGTAAAAACAATCACGTCAGCTTTTTCTTTGGCAAATGCTTCATTAAAACCTTTTCCACTAGGGTTGGAAGAGGTCGAATAACTCCATTTTAGTTTGCGTAAAAATTCCAAATGCACCTCATCTTTCACCACACGAATCGCTAAGCCACACGGATAAGCAAACGTTGTTTTTTTGGAGCGTCGTACAAGATTTTTATGAAGCGTTGGAACTCTTATGAATGAACGAAGGGTAAAGAGCGAATCCACACTCATCAAAAACGATTTACCGCTTGGGCGGTTTTTCGTTTGAATGAGTGCGTCCGCATTTTGAGAGAGAAAACCCGCTGTTGTCTCTGTTTGTACGAGATATACCAGCTGGGAATTCATAATTTTTAGTTTAAATAGTCTTGTAACGCACGTGGCTCAAGTGCGCTTTTATCTTGAATATACTCAATAGACTCTGTCGCAGCAGCAGCAGCGGCTACGGTTGTAAAATAAGGAATTTTAAAACGAAGAACGGCTTGGCGAATTTTCTTCGCATCGTCTTTGCTTGATTTGGCATCACTCGTGTTAATGACAAGCGCAATATCCCCATTTTTAAGTTTATCTTCGATATTTGGACGACCCTCGCTGATTTTATAGACAAACTCTGCATCCACACCTGCTTCTTGAAGCGCTTTATGTGTACCACCTGTGGCAACCACTTTAAATCCCAATTGAACAAATTTCTCACCAATTTGTTTCGCAAAACTTTTGTCAATATCAACTAATGAGATAAATACCGCGCCACTTTTTGGCAGCACGTTGGAGGAAGCAATTTGGCTTTTTGCAAACGAGGCTGGGAAGTTTTTACTAATGCCCATAACTTCACCGGTGGATTTCATTTCAGGTCCTAAGATAAGATCAGCACCTTGAAGCTTGTTAAATGGAAATACGGCTTCTTTAACCGCAACATGATCAAACTTCTTAGGTTTTAAAATCCCATTTTCTTCGCGTACTACATCAAATTTATCGTAAAATTTAAGCGCTTCACGAAGGTTTCCTTGGAACATGACACGGGTTGCAACTTTTGCCATTGGCATGCCCGTTGCTTTACTTACAAATGGTACCGTACGGCTTGCACGTGGATTGACTTCAATCATATAGACATCGTCTTGATAGATAGCGTATTGGATATTCATCAAACCGACAACGCCTAAATTCAAAGCAATTTGTTGTGTTTGCGCTTCAATTTTTGAAAGAATTGCATCACTTAAACTCACGCTTGGCAAAGAACATGCGCTATCGCCACTGTGAATACCCGCTTCTTCGATATGTTGCATAATGCCACCAATGTAAACATCTTTGCCATCACAAATAGCATCCACATCCACCTCAATCGCACGGTCTAAGAACTGGTCAATCAGAACAGGTGAATTGTGGCTGACACTCACCGCTTCGTTCATATAGGTTCTAAGCTCACTCTCGTTGTAGACGATACGCATCGCACGTCCACCTAGAACATAACTTGGACGCACTAAAACAGGGTAACCAATCGCTTTAGCTTTTTCAATTGCCTCTTCTTCGCTGGTTGCAGTCGCATTGTTAGGTTGCTTAATGTTATTTTCGGTAATAAATTTTGAAAATTTCTCTCTATCTTCTGCCATATCAATCACACGGGCAGTTGTACCAATGATTTTCGCACCCATAACGGTTAATTTCTTCGCCAATTTAAGGGGTGTTTGTCCACCAAAATGAACGATAATCCCATCGGGGTTCTCTTTTTCAACCACACTTCTTACGTGTTCAAAATCAATCGGCTCAAAGTAAAGAATATCACTGGTGTCATAATCGGTTGAAACCGTCTCAGGATTACAGTTGTACATAATCGTTTTCACACCCATGTCATTAAGAGCATACGCCGCATGAACACAACAGTAATCAAACTCGATACCTTGTCCAATACGATTTGGTCCACCGCCAATAATCATCACCTTTTTCTGCGCATCTTTTTCTTTTACATGTAAAGGAAGTTTTGTCACATTGGTTGTGGAGTAAAGGTACGGTGTTAAGGCTTTAAACTCTGCTGCACACGTATCGACTTCATTGTACTCAAAATCAATCCCAAGTTTGGTTCGTGCAAAATAAATGTCATTTGAGGTTAGTTCTAAATTATCTTCTTGATTAATGAGTTTTGCAATCATCTTATCCGAAAAGCCCATCGTTTTTGCCTGACGTAAAAGCTTTTCATCATTTAAAATAAACATATCAATCTTTTTTTCAAAATCAATAATCTCTTTAAACTGATTTAAAAACCATGGGTCAATTTTACTTAATGCAAAAATATCTTCCACGCTGTATCCACGACGGAATGCCTCACCCACATAGAGCATTCTATCCGCATTAGGTCGGCGAATCTCATTTTTGAGTTTCTCTTCATCCACTTTTATGCTCTCAAAACCACTTAAATTGGTCTCAAGTGAGCAGAGGGCTTTTTGAAATGACTCTTTAAACGTACGACCAATCGCCATAACTTCACCCACACTCTTCATAGAAGTGGTCAAAGTCGAATCCGCCAGTGGAAATTTTTCAAAGGTAAAACGAGGAACTTTTGTCACAATGTAGTCAATGACAGGCTCAAAACTTGCCGCTGTACCTGTGATGTCATTTTTAATCTCATCAAGCGTAAAACCAACCGCCAAGAGTGTTGCCACTTTGGCAATAGGATAACCTGTTGCTTTTGACGCAAGCGCAGAACTTCGGCTTACACGAGGATTCATCTCAATCACCGTCATACGACCTGTGTTAGGACAAATTGAAAATTGGACGTTACTTCCACCTGTATCCACGCCAATTTCACGCAAAATAGCAAACGAAGCATTTCGCATACGTTGGTACTCTTTATCCGTTAACGTAAGCGCTGGTGCAATGGTAATCGAATCGCCCGTATGTACACCCATTGGGTCTAGGTTTTCAATGGAACAGACGATAATGCAGTTATCTGCACGATCTCGAATGACTTCCATCTCATACTCTTTCCATCCTAAGAGTGACTCTTCAATCAAAATCTCATTAATAGGGCTCGCATCCAATCCCGCCATCGCCAACTCTTTAAACTCATCAATGTTATACGCAACACCACTACCGCCACCTGCTAGGGTATAAGAAGCACGGATAATAAGCGGGAATCCAATTTTTTCAGCCGCTGCATACGCATCTTCCATATTGTAAGCATACGCACTAATCGGTAAATCCATCCCGATTTTTAACATCGCCTCTTTAAAAGCTTGTCTATCTTCACCTTTTTTAATCGCCGCAGGATTTGCGCCTAAAAATGTGACATTGTTGAGCATCCCTTTTTCATGCATGGTCATGGCAACATTCAGCGCTGTTTGCCCACCCATGGTTGGAAGTACAGCATCAACACTCTCTTTTTCAATAATGCGTGCAATCACTTCAGGAGTAATCGGTTCGATATACGTTCTATCTGCAAACTCAGGGTCAGTCATAATCGTTGCAGGATTTGAATTCACCAAAACAACACGATAGCCTAACTCTTTAAGTGTTTTTGCTGCTTGCGTTCCCGAATAGTCAAATTCACATGCCTGTCCGATGACAATTGGACCTGATCCAATTAATAATATGGTTTTAATATCTTGACGTTTTGGCATCTTTTTCCTTTAATCTACATGTAATATTCAAGCCAATGTCCGAAGAGACTGGATTCAATATTCATTTTATTTAATCACATGCATATACGACGGTACATGCGGTGTAACATAAGGGGTTATTACCACTGTTTTTGAAGACTCTTCTTCAATGACTTTAGAAACCACACCTACTTTTATTCCTTCAAAAAAGATTCCATCAAGACCACTTGTCACAACTTCATCACCCACTTGAGGTTGTAACCATTGTGAGATATATCTGACCAATACCTCTTTACGATTGCCTTGTACAATACCTTGCATTTTACTATCACCGACATAAACAGCAAAAATAGATTTTGGGTCACTGAGTAACAACGCCTGAGGATGGCCATCATTGGCAACAACAATACCTGCTGCGTAACCTTTTTGCAAAAGTCCATAAATTCTACTTTGATTAAAATCATCAAAGCGAAGCCATACTTTTCCATAATCATTTAAATTAGCATACCCAATAGATTGAACCAACGTCACGCTAGGATGATACCCTGTTGTGTTATGTTCCTTTAATAAATCGTTTAACTTACTTGCGAAGGCAATAGATAAAACAGCTGATTTTTGTAATGTTTGATTTTCAATGCGCAAACATTTAATCTCTTCTTGTTGACTAATATGCTCCGTAATCTTTTCCGTAATGGTTCGTTTAATCTCAACATACATTGCCAAAATTTGATTTTGAAATCCTGCGATAATATTTCGTGCTTCTGTGCCGTATCGAAACGATACAAACACAAAAGCGACACACAAAATCAGAATTTTAAGTTTATTCATTCGATAATTGCTGTAAAAGGTCAATCTCTTCGAGTGCTTTACCTGTACCTTTAGCAACCGCTAAAAGAGGCTCATCTGCAACAAATACCGGCAATTTCACAATGTCTGAGAGATACTTATCAAATCCACGAATCAAAGCACCACCTCCCGTTAAAACAATACCATTTTCAACAATATCGCCTGCTAAATCAGGAGGCATCACTTCTAGGACATCTTTGAGTGCATCTGCAACCTCTTTAAGTGGCTCTTTAATCGCATCTCTCACATCTTCACTTGAGAGTTCAATACGACTTAAAAGACCACTCACCTGATCACGTCCTTTCACGACCATAGAGAGAGGCTCTTCAATAGGAATAGCTGTACCAATCGAAATTTTAATCTCTTCACCTGTTCGCTCACCAATGAGAAGATTGTATTTTTTCTTAACGTAATCCACGATCGCCATATCAATCTTATCACCAGCCACACGAATTGATTTGCTGATGACCAATCCTCCTAAAGAGACGACACCAATTTCTGTCGTACCACCACCGATATCTACTACCAAACTTCCTTGAGGCTCACGAATTGGAAGCCCTGCGCCAATTGCTGCTGCCATAGGTTCTTCAATCAAAAAGACTTCACGTGCACCGGCACTCATAGCAGATTCACGGACTGCTTTTCGCTCTACTTGTGTTAAACCATAAGGCACACAAATAATAATACGTGGACGCAAAAAGCTTTTTCTACGATGTGCTTTTTCAATGAAATAACGAATCATCTTCTCTGTCATATCAAAATCAGCAATCACGCCATCGCGCATAGGACGAATCGCTTCAATATCACCTGGTGTTTTTCCCACCATATTTTTTGCTTCTTTACCCACTGCTAAAATATTTTGCTTACCATAACGATTACGCTGTACGGCAACAACAGAAGGCTCATTAATAATAATTCCTTTACCTTTTACCAGCACAAGTGTATTGGCTGTTCCAAGATCAATACTCATATCGCTTGAGAAAAACCCTATCAACTTATCTAAAATCATCTCATCTATCCTTTTTTATGCGCTTTTTTTATCTTTTTTGATATAAAGAGGTTTTTCGCCTTTTAAAACAGCATCTTGAGTGACAATCACTTCATATCCCTCTAATTCTGGAAGTTCATACATCACATCCACCATAAGCTCTTCCATAATACTTCGGAGTCCACGTGCACCCGTTTTTCGTTTAATTGCAAGTTCTGCAACTGCTTCTAATGCTTCTTTTTCAAACGTCAACTCGACATTATCAATCGCAAATAATTTTTGATATTGTTTGTAAATAGCATTTTTAGGCTCTGTTAAGATGCGCACCATATCTTCTTTTGTGATGGAAGAGAGTTTTGCCGTTACATGTAAACGACCAATCAATTCAGGAATCAAACCATAATGCACTAAATCATCAGGCTCTACCATATCAAACAGTCCCTCATCTTGACTCTTAGTGCGTTTTTCTTGCTCAAAGCCCAAAACATTTTTGCCAATACGTCGCTTGATAATCTCTTCCAAACCATCAAATGCACCCGCACAAACAAATAAAATATTGGTCGTATCAATTTGAATAAATTCTTGATTAGGGTGTTTCCGTCCACCCTTAGGTGGAATATTTACTACGCTACCCTCGATGATTTTAAGCAAAGCTTGTTGAACGCCCTCTCCTGAAACATCACGGGTGATGGAACGATTTTCACTCATACGTGCAATTTTATCAATCTCATCAATAAAGACAATACCTTGCTCCGCTTTTTTAATATCACCATTAGCACCTTGAAGCAACTTAGTTAAAATATTCTCCACATCTTCACCCACATAACCCGCTTCTGTAAGACTTGTTGCATCTGAAATCGCAATAGGCACATCTAAAAAACGCGCCAACGTCTGTGCCATCAAAGTTTTTCCACTTCCTGTTGGTCCAATGAGCAAAATATTTGATTTTGAAATTTCCGTATCATCAAAAATCGTACTTTGTTTAAAAATACGTTTATAATGATTATAAACGCCAACTGAGAAAATCTTTTTTGCTTGGTCTTGCCCAATCACAAAATCATCTAAAACTTTTTTTAACTCTTTAGGTGTAAGCAAAGTTGGATTGAACGTCTCTTCTTGTATTTGCGCTGAAACAGACGCATCTGGAATCTCTCCAAAGAAAATCTTATAGGCTGAAATCACACAATGTTCGCAAATAAAAACATCATCGCCTGCAATTAAACGGGTATCATTACTCTCTTTGGTTCCACAAAAACTACACTCTCTATTCACCATTATTTTTCCTCTCAAATGGAATCCCACGGGTTGATTCAACAATAAAACGACACATCTGTAATACTTTTTCATTGCTTTCATTGGCTAGAAGAGATGCTGCTGTTTCTTGAAGTGGTTGTCCTGATTCAAACAATTTACGATACGCCAAACGAAGAGCATCAATATCTGTACGCTCAAAGTGACGACGCAAACCATTCAGATTTAATCCTCTAAGCACCGCACGATTTCCTTCTGCTAAACAAAAAGGTGGAATATCTTGTGAAAGTGCTGAGGCTCCTGCAATCATTGCAAAATCACCAATTTTAACAAACTGATGCACGGGTGTCATACCGCCGATAACGGTATAATTTCCTATTTCAACATGTCCAGCAAGCGTTGCTGCATTGGCTAAAATACAATGATCACCGACATGAACATCATGCCCAATATGCACATACCCCATAAACAAATTGTGGTTTCCAATGACTGTTTTGCTACCGCCACCTAGTGTGCCTGGATTAAAAAGGGTAAATTCGCGTATTTTATTATAATCGCCAATAATCAGTTCTACCTCTTCTCCTGCATATTTTAAATCCTGAGGAATCGAACCCAATACTGCATGTGAAAAAATTTCATTATGTTTACCAATTGTCGTATTGCCACAAATGTGTGCTCCTTGAGCAATTCTGGTTCCTTCTCCTATTTTTACCTCTTTAGAGATAAAACAAAAAGGACCCACCTCAACATTAGCTTCAAGCAATGCTCCCTCTTCCACAACGGCGGTTGGGTGAATTTTTGGCATTTTATTTATCCACAATCATAGCTTTAAGTTCGGCTTCAGCAACCAACTTATCATCCACATAGGCTTTCGCATCAAGTACCCAAATATTGCCTCTGTGTTTCAACACATTCAATTGATACACCAATTTATCCCCTGGTCGAACAGGATTTCTAAATTTCGCATTATCAATGCTCATAAAATAAACTACTTTTTCTTTCGTCCCTTCTTGAGCCTCTTCATCCATGCTTTTAAATGCTAAGACGCCACCTGCTTGTGCCATTCCCTCAATAATCATAACACCTGGATAAATCGGATGATCAGGGAAATGACCTTGAAAAATCTGTTCACCAATCGTAACATTTTTATACGCTTCTATAGAACTGCCTGAATGCAACGCTGTTACTCGATCAATGAGTAAAAAAGGGAAGCGGTGAGGGAGTATTTTTTGGATCTCTACAACATCAATTAACATCTTTAAAACCTTCTAACAAAATTCTAATATTTTAGCCAATTAATACTAAATTTTCTCTAATGTCAGGATATGTTTTACTTTGGATAAAGAGTTCATACGTCTCAATTTTTATTTCATCTAAGACAATCAATGGACTTAGGGAGGCACATTCTGAGCTTTGATAGGCTCTTCTGAAACCTAATTCTGTTTCAATAGTTGGGGGATTTTGTAACATCTCTTTTACAGTTTTATATGCTGTGTTTGCTTGAGTATTAAACGTTTGTAATGCAATAAAACGAGCCTCTTCTTTTGCCAAATAAGCAATACCTTGTGAAATAAATTCGACGTGTGTTTTAATGGACTCTTTTTTACATGTAGAATAAAACAGTATGTAACTAGGAATCACTTCTTGATTGTTTTTGACCCACGCACGCAACACTCTGTAATTCAAAAATTTTTCGCGCACTAACCTAAAAGGAGTCTGCTTTGCTTCATGTTCCATTACTTTTTCATACAACGCTATGCGCTCTTCAATAGAAGAAGGAAGCATTTGTGGTCTTAAAGATGCGCTTAGTTCATCTAGCCATCTGTTTTGTTGCTCTCTTTGTACCTTCAAGGCAAAAAAACATCCACAATAATCTTGATGATAAAGCATATCTTTTTTTGCTAATGCAAACTGTTCTTGAGTACCACCCTTTTTTCTAAAATCAGGCGCAATACTTTCTAGCTGGTATTTCTGGGCAATAAGTGCTAACGCTTCTTCTAACTGAGAGAATGATTTTTTTGGACTTGTTAGTAAAGTCGTTGTTATTACTTTTTCACCTAATTCTAGGGCTTTTTTTGCTGTTTCTTCTAACCTGTTATCAAAACAAATAGTACACCGTTTGCCTTTTTCTGGTTCACTCTCAAACCCGCGAATTGCCTCAAGCCATCCCTCATAATTGTACGTGCCTTCATGCAGTACAATTCCTAGTTTTTGACAACTTCGTTTCACATCCAAAAGCCGTAATTGATACTCACTAAAAGGGTGAATATTGGGGTCATAAAAAAATCCTATTATAGTCTCATAAGGATATGTTTCTTGTAATTTTTGTAAAAAAAAGTGGCTGTCAACAGAGCAGCAAATATGAACGAGCATTGTGTGTCTTTATAAGGTTAATTTTTAAAAATTATACCACACCCTTGTTTTACAAAAAAGTTTATTTGATTTTGTAGTATAATAATTTAACCCTGCAGAGGAGGATTTGTTATGAAAAAATCTCTTAAAAACGTGTTATTTTGCCTTATTTCTCTTTTACTCTTTTACACGTTGAGTGGTTTTGTTATTTTACCATGGTGGACTCGCACACAATTACCATCTCTTTTAAAAGAAAAAATTAATCTTCCTATGAGCATTGAAAAAGTTACCTTTAATCCATTTACATTTGAATTACATGTCAACAATCTTGCGCTCAAAGATCATGCAGAAAACAATGTGACATTCATTGAGCATCTTTACTTTAATTACGAACCTTTGCTATTATTTAAAAAAGAATTTTTTATTAAATCACTCTTGATTAGTAAACCGTTTGCAGACCTCAAAATCGATGAAAATGGTACATTGAACCTTTTAACACTTTTTCCAAACACATCTTCTTCTGAAAATAATGAAACATCCAACACATCCCTTACAATGCCTTTCATTATCGGACACATTGAAATCCAACATGCCACTGTCGATTTTAGTGATCAAAGTGCACAAGAGCCTTTTCATATAGCTATCGGTCCTATGCATTACACTGCCAATAATCTTAGTTTTTATAAAGACGATTTAAGTGTCCATGCGCTTCAAATTGCCCTACAAAATGAAGAAAAAATTTCACTCGCTAGTAGCATGTCGCTTGAACCACTTAAATTTCATGGGGAACTCACAGTAAAAAATCTTTCTTTAAACACTTTTTGGAGCTATCTTTTACCCACAATTCCTGCAAAACTTGATGAAGGAACACTCTTTTTACGTATTCCTTTTTTAATCGACTTAAGCAAAGAAACTCCACTGGTATTCATTGAAAAAGCCAATGCAGATTTAGCAAATATTGTTTTAATGGATGGCAATAAAAAAGTCATAAACATCCCTTCTGTTAAAGTCAATGGCATAGATTTTGACCTTCAAGAATCACGTATTGATATCGACAGTGCTCTTATTTTAGATCCTTTTGTTGATCTGCATTTAGACAAAAATTATATGCCCAATATCATACACCTCTTCATTCCTAAAAATGAGAAAAAAAATCAAAGCACGGCGCATGAAAATACGCCCAATAAAAATCCATGGAAATTTGCACTTAAATCTTTAGGAGTGAATAACGCATCAATTGACATAACAGATCATAATGTAAAAAGTGAACCTGCTCATTTTTCTTCATTCACATTTAAAGCCAACACAATTACGCACGATATGAATCAGCCTATTTCGTATGAAATGAACACAACGCTGGATAAAACAGCACATATTTCCCTTAAGGGTTCTATTATTCCTTCAACCATGCACGTTACACTAGATATGCATACTAAAGCACTCTCTTTAGCAAAAGCACATCCTTATCTTATACCTTTTACCACCCTTATTTTAAAAGAGGGGCTCCTCTCTTTAAATGCTAACATGGAAGCCTCTTTTGGTACAAAACCTTTTATGAAAATTAATGGTGATATGGAAATTTCAAAACTTTCATTTTTGGATCGTTTTAAAAAAACCATTATGGCATGGGAGAAACTAAACATCGATTCTATCAGCTATTCTTCATCACCTTCTTCTTTACATGTAAAGAATGTTTTAATCACCAAACCCTACGTTAATTTAGATATTAAAAAAGATCAGAGTACCAATTTTTCTCATCTTACAAAACCAACTCCAAAAGCATCTTCACACAAAACGACCACTTCTAAAGAGACGCCCATGCATATTGTTATTGGCAGTATAGCCATGAAAGAAGGAAGTGCAAATTTTAAAGATGCTTCTTTACCTATTCCTTTTGCAACCTTTATCACCCGTTTAAATGGTAATTTTTCAAAACTCGATACAAAAAACTCTAAACCCTCTATCCTTAAGCTAGAAGGAAAAGTGGATAAATACGGCTACGCAAAAATTGATAGCTCCATCTTGCCTTTTGATTTTAAAAACCGTGCAAATCTTAAAATTATTTTTAAAAATCTTGACATGACCTCTTTTACACCTTATTCAGGAAAATTTGTGGGCTATTCCATTAAAGAGGGAAAACTCTCGATGGATCTTTCCTATAAAATTCGAAAAGGACTAATGGAAGGTGATAATAAAATAAATCTTGATTCGCTTACTTTGGGTGAAAAAATTGAAAGTGAAGATGCTGTCAATCTTCCCTTAGGACTTGCCATTGCCATTTTAAAAGATTCAAAAGGACAAATTGACATCAATTTACCCGTAAGTGGAGACATGAATAGCCCAGAATTTCGTTATGGAAGTATTGTATGGCGAGCTATTGGCAATTTAATTGGAAGCATTGTCACGTCTCCATTTAAGCTTTTAGGCTCTATGCTCGGCATAGAAACCGAAAATCTTAAAAGTGTTGATTTTGCAGCAGGTGAATATGCTTTGATTGAATCTGAAGAAGAAAAAATGGAACAGTATCAGCAAATTTTAGAAAAAAGAGCTGAACTCAAACTTCTTATTACTCCTAGCTTTAATGAAATGATTGATACCCAAGCTCTTAAAGAACAAAATGTCACAGCACAGCTTGAAATCCTAAGCCGTAAAAACAGCAAAACAGAAGATAGCTACAGTAAAACGATTCAAAAACTCTTTCTCCAAAAATATTCTAAAGAAGTGTATAACCAACTTCTTAAAACCTATAAAGAAGAAAATCTTGCAAGAGGTGTGATTAATGAACGCTTGATTGATAAAATTGCTGAGACGATTCCTGTGAATACCGATGATTTAAACACGCTCGCACACAAACGTGCAGAGGCAATTATGCAAAATCTTATTATAAAACACAAAATTGCTCCTGAGCGTCTTCTTAAACAAGAAGTGCAAACCAGTGAAGCTTTACGGGATCAATGGATAGGATGTGCTATTTCTGTGAGTAATTAACCTAAGGCTTTTACGCCTTAGGTGATTGTAAAGATGCTAACGCTTTTTGCACAACGTTTGCATGCTCTTTCACTTTTACATTTGTCCATATCTGTGCAATATTTCCTGCTGGATCAATTAAAAAGGTTGAACGCACAATGCCCATATACTCTTTGCCATAATTTTTCTTCATCTGCCAAACACCATAATTTTGAGCTACTTCTTTGGTTTCATCTGAAAGTAATGTAATCTCTAAATTTTGTTTTAGAATGAAATTTTGATGTGATTTTGGACTATCTGGGCTAATACCTAAAACAACTGCATTTAAATCCTCAAACATAGGGAGCGCTGCTGTAAAATCACACGCTTCACTCGTGCATCCAGGGGTATTATCTTTAGGATAAAAATAAAGAATGACCCATTTTCCTTCTAAATCACGCAAAGAAATTTCCACAAAATCTTGATTAGGAAGACTCAAAGAGGGGGCTTTATCGCCAATTTTTAACATTTGTTTTTCCTTTTTTTTCTTTTTACATGTAAAGATTAAAATCTAAAGCTTTGTCACAAAATTATAACGCATTTTCATACTAAAACTATCTTTAATTAATTTTTGGCTAACATAGTATCTCTTTAGAAAACGACATGTAAGAAGGTAAAAAACATGGATAAAGCACACTACATTTGGATGGATGGTAAACTGGTTGCATGGGATGATGCAAAAATACACATTTTAACACATACGCTTCATTATGGTAATGGCGTTTTTGAAGGAACCCGTGCCTATATGACTGAGAATGGTTTAGCGATTTTTAAACTTAGAGAACATACTCAACGTTTGCTCAATTCAGCAAAAATCACGCGCATTAAACCTACTTTTTCACTGGAAGAGTTAGAAAAAGCACATATTGAACTCTTAAAAGCCAATAATTTTAAATCCAATGTCTATATTAGACCGCTTATTTATTTAGGATACGGCGTTATGGGTTTAAACCACATTAAAGCACCTGTGAACACAGCAATTGCTGCATGGCAATGGGGAAGCTATTTAGGCGATGAAGGCTTAGAAAACGGCATTCGTGTTAAGATTTCCTCTTTTGTGCGAAACCCAGCAAAATCCGTTATGGGAAAAGCAAAAGCAGCTGCAAATTATCTCAATTCTCAAATGGCAAAATACGAAGCCATCGAAGCAGGATACGAAGAAGCACTTTTATTGGATGATGAAGGATTTATCGCAGAAGGAAGTGGAGAGTGTTTCTTTATCGTCAGAAATGGCGTTTTAATTACACCACCAAATGATACATCCCTTGAGAGTATCACCCAAGCAACGGTTCTTGATTTAGCTAAGGAGGCTGGAATTCCCATTGAGCGTAGACGTATTAGCCGTGATGAAGCTTATATCGCAGATGAAGCATTTTTTACAGGTACGGCCGCAGAAGTGACTCCTATCAAAGATATTGATAATTACATTATTGGCGATGGAAAACGAGGTGCGATGACAAAGCAACTACAAGAAGCCTATTTCGATGTTGTTTATGGACGTAATCCAAAATACAAACATCTTTTAACGTATATTTAACCAAAGGAAATTTATGCCAGCAGATTTGAATGATTATTTTAAAAAGAAAAACGGTGGAGGAAGCTTTGGTGGTGGCGGTGACAATGATAACCGTACGCCCTTTAATGTTGAACCTCCTGATTTTATGAAAAACCTCGGGAAAAAAGCAGGTTTTTTCTATGTTTTAATTGCTATTGTGGTTCTTTTTGTTGTTGCAAAACCATTTGTGATTATTAATTCAGGTGAGATGGGTATTAAAGCAACTGCAGGTAAATTTGAGTCAACTCCAATGGAGCCAGGTTTTCACCTCTTTATTCCTTTTATTCAGCAAGTGTTTATTGTGGATACAAAAGTACGTATTATGAACTACTCTTCCAGCGAAGATTTAGGTGAAGTTATTCAAAGAGGTTCAGGCATTAAACGAAATGCTGCTATTTCGGTACTTGACGCAAGAGGTCTTCCTGTTTCTATTGAACTAACTGTTCAATACAAGCTTGAGCCAACCACAGCGCCTCAAACCATTGCTACATGGGGTATGTCATGGGAAGATAAAATTATCAACCCTGTTGTTCGAGATGTTACCAGAAGTGTTATTGGTAAATTTAACGCCGAAGAACTCCCCCAAAAACGTAATGAAATTGCTATTAATATCGAAGAAGGAATCCGTAAAGCCATTGACGCACAGCCAGGTCAACCTGTTGAACTTTTAACAGTACAGCTTCGTGAAATTGTTCTTCCTGTTAAAATTAAAGAACAAATTGAACGTGTTCAAGTTGCCAAACAAGAAGTGGAACGAACACGTTATGAGGTTGAAATTGCTAATCAACAAGCCCTAAAACGTGCTGCTGAAGCAGAAGGTCAAGCCAGAGCACGTGAAATTAACGCTCAAGGGCAAGCCAATGCCATTAAAATTGAAGCAGAAGCAGATGCTTATGCTAACAAAAAAATTAGTGATAGTATCTCTACGCCACTCTTAAATCTTCGCCAAATAGAAGTTCAAGGCAAATTTAATGAGGCACTTCGTGAAAATAAAGATGCTAAGATTTTCTTAACACCTGGAGGTTCCGTACCAAACATCTGGGTGGATACTAAAGATAGTCAAAAAGCAGTTAGTATTACCAAATGAGTGCAGAATTATTAAATACAATTGATTGGGATAAAACACCCCTACTTCCTGTTATTGCACAGGAAGTAGGAAGTGGCGATGTTCTAATGTTAGCCTATATGAATAAAGAAGCGCTCACATTAACCCTTCAAACTGGATTTGCTCACTACTATTCAAGAAGTCGTCAAACGCTTTGGAAGAAAGGTGAAACCAGTGGCCATGTACAGTATGTAAAAGAGGCGTATTTAGATTGCGATAGTGATACTATTTTACTGAAAGTAGAACAAAAAGGGGTTGCTTGCCATACAGGCCGTAGCTCATGTTTTTTTAACCGTATTGATATTAATGAAGCACCTAAAGAAGAGGCAAAGGAAATTGCAGCTTACTCTATTAGTGATCAAATTTATCATATCATTCAAGAACGCAAATATGCTGATCCGAAAAACTCTTATGTTGCATCCCTTTTACAAAAAGGAGATAATGCCATTTTGAAAAAAGTTATAGAAGAAGCAGGTGAATTCTGTTTTGCATGCAAAGATAATGATAACAAAGAGATGATTTATGAAGCTGCTGATTTAGTGTTTCATACTTTAGTTGCACTGGGAGCTAAGGATATTCATCCTTCTTTAATTTCAAAAGAACTCGAAAGACGTTTTGGTCTTAGTGGCATAGAAGAGAAAAATAGCCGCAATGAACACTAATGCTCTTAAACTATCATTACTTACCTATTTTCAAAACCTTGAACTCTATGATTATTTAGCCTATATTTGGTTAATTATCACTTTTTTAATTTTGATTTTTTTGGCGATCATTATCGCCAAAAAATCTTCAACTCTCTCATTAGTTGTTATTATAGTTGCCCTTTTTTTATTATCTATTTCTCCTTTTTTTATTCAAAAAAAACTCAATGAAGTTTTGCGCAAAACAGAAACAAACATTACATCGCTTAAAAAATTGAACTTTTCACCATCACTTATTTTAGAAACAACCATTTACAATAAATCAAATAAAGATTTTCATATTTGTTTTTTAAATACTTCTATATTTAAACAAAAAAAACAAACAGGAATCAAAGCCTATTTTAATACATTAAAACCTCTTGCAAATCAGTCGATTGTGATTACAGAGTTCATACCACAACAAGGCTCACTAGAATATCAAATTGTTTTTGATAATTTCGAGTATGAAGGTGATTTTAATGCAACGCTAAAGGCTGAGTGCTATTAAAGGAAGAGAATGACCTATTTTACCCTATTTCATTGGATTGCTATCGTTATTATTGCTTTACTTTGTTCATTGATTCTTTGGCTTACAATTCGTAATAACGAAGGGAAAAGTTCCCTTGCTCCCATATTAGCAAATTTATTCATTACTGTTCTCTTTACCTCTTTCATTTTTTATGCACTGGATAAATATACAAAAGTTGCGAGCTTAGAAAATATGGTTCAAAAAAAAGTTTTAATTAATGAGTCATTTTCTATCTCTGGTCAAATTCGCAATATTGGAAAATTTGAAATTGCAAAATGTACCCTAGAAGTTAAAATCTTTAACGCTTCATTGGAGAGAATAGGAGCGAATTCAGCTATTTTTGTTCCAAAATCTGCTTTGCAAAATTTATTTAAAAGAGAAAATAACCCGATTATAGAAACTACGAAGAAATTTGTTATTGCAGAGAATTTGCACAAAGGTGAGATACGTAATTTTACTGTCTTTATGCCCTATCCATCTTCATTTGAAAAGCCTTATACACGTTATGAGCTTTCATGTCATTAATAATTAATAGAGTAACCCCTCATTCTTAAATGCTTTTCGAATTGCTTTCATTTGTTGATGTTTAACATAACACCATGAAGGTGATAAAAGTGTATCATCTTCAATACCAGCGCTCACACGTTGTACCATCACTTCTTCTGGTAAAAGCTTAATTGCTTTAATCAATGTTTCAATGTAACACGCTTCTGATATGGGGCTAAATTCGCCTTTTTTAAAATCATTTGCCAATGCAGTTCGCTTCACGACATAAAGTGGATGAAATTTAAAAGAATGAACTCCAAGATTTAAAGCAAATTTAACACTTTCCAAGGCCATTTCAGGTGTTTCACCAGGGAGTCCAAAAATAATATGCGCACATATATTGAGCTTATACTGATGCGTCAATGCAATGTATTTTTCAATATTTGCTCTACCATGTCCACGATTAATACGTTTTAATGTTTCATCTGATGAAGATTGCACTCCATATTCTAACCAAATTTCATGATGCTTTGAAAGTTCTGCCAAATAAGCAATCACCTCTTCACTAATACTATCTGTACGTGTGCCAATACTCAGTCCAATTACCCCTTCAAAGCTCAAGGCTTTACTATACAAAGCTTTTAAAGTCGCCAGAGGAGCATAAGTATTCGTAAATGATTGAAAATAGATAATAAATTTTTGTGCGCCAAATTTTTTTGAAAGTATGGTTTTTGTTTTTTTATATTGTGCTTCCAATTGAATTAATTGAAACTCTAAATAAGGATTTTCTGAAGTAGGATGAAGAAAAAAACGCTTTGATTGATTGTGCTCTAAATTAGGACTAAAGGACTCATTTTCACAGAAGACACAGCCACCTCTTGCAACTGTACCATCAATATTTGGACAGGTAAATCCAGAAATAGAAATGGGGATTTTATAAACACTCTCCCCAAATTTCTCTCTAAAATACCGTCCTGCGGTTAAAATTCTGCGCATTATTTAATAAAATAATTTCCATCAAAGCTAACCAATGAGTAGTTCATATCAGACCCAATGCTCTCTTTAAGTGCTTCTATGCTTAAAAATGCCAAAGAGTCCGCTTCGATATACTCGCACACCTCTTCAACGCTTTTATTGGCACTAATAAGCTCTTTATAACTTGGGGTATCAATACCGTAAAGACACGGATGTTCAATGGTTGGCGCAGCAATACGCATGTGTACTTCAGCTGCACCTGCTCGTTTGAGAAGTTTAACAATCTGTCTGGAAGTTGTCCCTCTCACAATACTATCATCAATAACAACAATTTTTTTACCCTCTAAAATTTTATGAATGGGAGAAAGTTTGAGTTTTACTTTGAGATCACGCACTGCTTGCGTTGGCTCAATAAAGGTTCTGCCTACATAATGATTTCTTACAATTGCCATTTCAAAAGGAATACCACTCGCTTGTGCATAACCCAAAGCCGCACTCACACCACTGTCAGGAACGGGAACAACAAAATCAGCTTCAACAGGAGAAAGTTCTGCTAATTTCATACCCATTTTTTTACGGGTTGCATACACATTTTTACCTTCAATTACACTATCAGGTCGTGCAAAATAGATAAATTCAAACGCACAAATGTGTGGATCAGGCTCAAAGAGTTGAATACTCTCAAACGTGTCTTCACCTTGATGAAAAACAACCATTTCACCAGGACGTACATCCCTTACAAATTCAGCATCAACCAAATCAAGCGCACAGGTCTCACTTGCAACAATATACCCACCCTCTTTCAATTTTCCAATAGACAAAGGACGAACACCATAACGATCACGCATTGCAAACATTTTTGTGCGACTTTGAATCAAAAGACAATAAGCACCTTTAATTACATGTAAAGCTTCAATAATGCGATCTTGAAGTTTACCTTTTTGACTTCTTGCAATAAGATGAATAATATTTTCAGTATCCATAGACGATTGAAAAATAGCACCTTGCTCAATCAATTTACTTCTAACTTCATGTTTATTAATCAAGTTTCCATTGTGAACAATAGAAATATCGCCAAGTTTATAACTCGCCGCTACGGGTTGAGCATCCCTCACAGAATCACTTCCTGCTGTTGAATAGCGATTATGACCAATCGCCATGTCACCATTTAAAAAAGAGAGTTTTTCTTCGTTAAAGACTTCTGTTACTAAGCCATTATCTTTAATCGTACGAATTTTTTTACCATTACTAGCACTAATTCCTGTTGCTTCTTGCCCACGGTGTTGCATAGCAAAGAGGGCATAATAAGCTATCTTAGAAGCATGTTTTACATCAAATACACCAACAATCGCACACATCGTTTATATCACCTTTATTTAAAGACCTAAACAGTCACTAATTGTATAGAGACCATTAGGTTGATTGATGATCCACTTTGCAGCTTTAATAGCCCCTTTTGCAAAGGTATCACGACTGGTTGCGGTGTGATTCATTTCAATAAATTCACCGTCATTGTAAAAGCCTACTGTATGACGTCCTACAATGTCACCTCCACGAAGCGCCATAATAGCAATCTCATCTTTGCTACGCTCGCCAATAAGACCATTACGTCCACTCACACGGACATCATCTAAATTCAAACCACGCCCACGAGCAGCATGCTCACCTAATGTCAATGCTGTACCACTGGGTGCATCTTTTTTGAAGCGATGATGTTGCTCTACAATTTCAATATCAAAATCACTTAAACTTTTAGAAGCAAGTTCAACCAAACGGTTTAAAACCGCTACACCCAAAGACATATTTGTTGAATAAAGAATTGGCATATTATTTGCTGCTTCTTTAAGAAGATTTTGCTGGTGCTCATTAAGTCCTGTTGTTCCAATGACTAAAGGAGTTGGTTGTTTTAAAGCGCTTTCAAGCAATGTTTCTGTCCCCATCGCAATTGTAAAGTCAATAACAACATTGCTCTTTTGTAAAAGAATCATGACATCATCTGTTACAATCGTTTCTTTAGGAGCAGTAAAACTAAACTCCTCGAGGGCATGCAATGCATAAGGTCTTGCATCTTTATCTTTGACTAAATTATCAATTAATAATCTACCCACTCTACCTGTTGAGCCATGAATTCCAACATTTATCATTCGTACGATGTCCTTTTTAATGATTCACATATTCTAAAGCTTGAATGCCCGCTGTCGCACCATCACCTGCTGCACAGACTACTTGTTTTGAAGCCTTTATTCGAATATCCCCTGCTGCAAATAATCCTTTGATAGAAGTATGCATATTCAAATCAACCACAACATTACCATTTTCATCCATATCACATAAAAATGTGCCATCTTCTTGTTTTAAAATACTATTGTTCACATTCATCCCAACAAAGACAAAAACACCAGGAACAGCAATATCACGTTCATTACCAGCATTATCAACAACAATTAGTCCATTGAGTCCCATTTTATCACCGTAAGCATTTTTAACACTGGAATTAAGTACGAGTTCGATTTTTGGATTGTTTTTAACTTTTTCAATCGTGCTTGGGCTTGCTCTAAAAGTATCACGTCGATGTACCAAATAAACTTTTGAGCAAATATGTGAAAGATAGAGTGCTTCTTCAAGAGCCGTGTCACCACCGCCTAATGCCACGACTTCTTTATTTTTATAAAAAAATCCATCACATGTTGCACATGTGCTAATCCCTTTACCAAAAAATTCTGCTTCACCTTCAAAATTTGCACGTTTTGGTGTACTACCAGTTGCAATAACAACACTTTTTGCATCTTCACTTTTTCCACCAGCTAATGCGATATGAAAACTGCCATCTGTATTTTTAGAAATTCGTGTTACTTCATCCATAGCATGTTTTAAACCAAAACGCATGCACTGCTCTGCCCATGGAGCCATAAAATCTAAACCACTTAAAATTTGAGCTGATCCTGGATAATTTTCTATTTCACTACTACTGGTAATTTGACCACCAGGAAGCCCTTTTTCAAACATAACAACATTTTTTAAACCGCCACGTGTTGCATATAATCCAGCACTTAAGCCAGCTGGACCTCCACCAACAATTGCAAGATCTAACATGATTTTTTCCTTATTTTTTTAGACTATTGACACAATAGAGTTTAAATTAAAAAGAAATAACGCCATATATAGCCCAAAAGAAGTAGTGTAGTTTTGAGAAAGCCTAACGACTTTCTCAAAAAATTTTAATTAAAGAAGTGAATTAACTTTATCCGCTAAAACTTGTTTTGATGATGCACCAATCATTTGGTCAACTAACTCACCATTTTTAAAGAAAAGAATGGTAGGAATAGAACGAATACCATATTTAATAGCAACGTCTTGTTCTTCATCTGTATTGACTTTGCAAATTTTTGCTTTTCCATCAAAATCATTGGCTAATTCTTCAATGACTGGAGCAATCATTCGACATGGTCCACACCATGGTGCCCAAAAATCTACTAAAGCAACACCTTCAGCTACTGTACTATCAAAATTTGATGCGTTTAACTCTAAATATTTTCCCATTATTTTCCCCTAAAACGTTATTTTATAGATGCTCAATTATACTCACTCTAACTTTAAAATTTCCATAGCAGATAAAGTTATTTTTTTAGTAACTAATATTTTTTATTATTTCAATTTGCTCATTTTTAATTAATATCGCATCAATTTGATAATCGTACTGTATGGGGTGTAGTAAAAAATAATAATTTATTGTCGTAATAATTTTTTTCATTTTAGAAGGAGTAATACGAACAATAGGATCATATTTTTGTGAAAATTTAACTTCAAAGAAGTGAAGAACCCCCTCTTTTAAAGCAATGATGTCAATCTCTCCAAATTTAGAATGAAAATTACGCTCAAAAATAGTGTAACCATTTCTTTGAAGATACAAAGAGGCTTTTTCTTCAGCCTCTTGACCTATCTTAAGACTCATGCCCTATGCTTCAATCCGTATCATAGCGGGTTTATTCTCAACAAAATCTAGTGAACTAATCTCTTGAAGTGCTTTTTGAATATCACTCTCTTTGCATGTATGCGTTGAAAAAAGCAATACCGCACTCTCTTCTCTTTTCCCATCTTGTTTTTGTAAAAAACTACTAATAGAAATAGAATGCTTGCCTAAAATATGTGAAATTTTTGATAAAACTCCAATTTTATCTGCGACCGTTACTCGAATATAATATTGCGTGATAATGTCATCTTGATTCATCAATGTTAAACCACTTTTCTCTAATGGCTTGATAAATCCCAGCATAGGTGAATTTTGAGCATGGCGTGCAATATCAATTAAATCAGAGACGACAGCACTTGCAGTCGCACTTCCTCCCGCACCTGGACCATAATACATGGTCTCGCCTACTCTATCACCAATAACACTAATGCCATTCATAACACCATCGACTTTTGCAATCATTTGTTTCATAGGAACAAGCGCTGGATGTACACGAAGTTCTACTTGTTCTCCACTTTTCTTGGCAATAGTTAAGAGCTTAATGTTGTACCCAAACTCTTTTGCAAAATAGATATCTTCACTGTTAATATGATCAATGCCTTCAATTAAAATCTCTTCAGGCTTTACATTAATACCATATGCGATACTGGCTAAAATCAGTAATTTGTGTGCGGCATCAAATCCACCTACATCAAACGTTGGATCTGCTTCTGCATAGCCTAACGCTTGTGCCTCTTTAAGAACATCTTCAAATTCAGCTTTTTCGTTCATCATTTTGGTAAGAATAAAGTTACATGTACCATTCATAATGCCTTTAATCGCTTCAATATGATTGGCACTTAGTCCTTCACGAAGAGCCTTAATAATAGGAATTCCTCCAGCCACACTTGCTTCATATCCAATAGGAGTAGATCCTGCTAAATCACGTAATTCATAACGATGATAAGCGAGTAATGCTTTATTGGCAGTTACCACGGCTTTTTTATTTTTAAGTGCTCGTGTAACAATTTTATACGCTTCATCCACGCCACCCATTAGTTCGATGACAATATCAATATCGGGATTTTCTAATACGTCATCGACATTTACGCTAAGAGGAATCGTAACATCTCTTTTTTTTGTTATATCTCTTACAATTCCTATAACAGGAACGATTTTTTTGCCACTACGTGCGGTAATAATATCTTCATTCTCTTGTAGAATCTTTATCACATGGCTTCCAACCGTTCCAACACCAATAATTCCAACTTTGATCATTTTTTAACCTTCTAAACTCTTCAAGTACTTCTTCACATTACGTGCTGCTTGACGGATTCTATTTTCATTTTCAATCAAAGCAATTCTAACGTAACCATCTCCTGCTTCGCCAAAACCAATGCCAGGACTTACTGCAATTTTTGCCTCTTTTAAGAGCTGTTTTGCAAATTCCATACTCCCTAAATGTGCCGCTACTTTAGGAATTTTTGCCCACACAAACATGGTTGACTGAGGCTTTTCCATCTCCCATCCCGCATTGTTAAAACTTTCAACTAACACATCTCGACGTTTGCGGTATTTTTCTCTGATTTCATCCACACACTCCTGTGGACCATCAAGCGCTACGGTGGAAGCTACTTGAATAGGAGTAAACATGCCATAATCAAACCATGACTTAATTTTCTGAAGCGCGCCCACAAGTTTTTTATTACCTACAACAAAACCCACACGCCAACCTGCCATATTATAGCTTTTTGAAAGGGTATAGCACTCTACTGCTACATCTTTAGCCCCTTCTACTTGTAAAATAGAAGGTGTTTCATAACCGTCAAAAGAGAGATCAGCATAGGCTATATCACTGATGATATAAAAACGCTCTTCTTTAGCGTAGGCAACCAACTCTTCATAAAAGGAGAGGTCTGTGGTAACACACGTTGGATTGTGAGGAAAATTAACAACCACAAACTTAGGTTTGGGAGCAGACTCACGAAATACTTTTTTCAGTTTAATAAAAAATTGCTCTTTATCAAGTTCATACTTTTCATTGTAATCTAGCCCAAACTTATGAACATTGCCTCCTGCAATCATAAAAGCGTAGGCATGAATAGGATATGCAGGATCTGGAACAACAGCCACATCACCAGGATTGATAATCGCTTGTGCTAAATGCACAAATCCCTCTTTACTGCCGAGTGTTGCAACCGCTTCCGTATTGGGGTCTAAGGTAACACCATATTTGCGTGCATACCAGTTACAAATTGCCAATCGTAGTTTAAAAATACCCTTACTCACAGAGTAACCGTGTGTTCCATCTTTTTGAGCCGATTCAACCAATTTATCAATAATGTGTTGAGGTGTTCTTCCATCTGGATTGCCCATGGAAAAGTCAATAATATCATCGCCTGCATGACGAGCCGCAAGTTTCAATTCATTAATTTGTGCAAAAACATATCCAGGTAATCTATCAATTGTATTAAATCGAATTTCATCAAACATTTTTAATCCTTTTACTCTTTTACATGTAAAGATAATCCATGCCTAATATTATCAAGCATCACCATATCACTAATTTTAAGGTAGACAGCCCCTTGGGGTACTTTTAGTTTCAGCGTTCGTGTTGATTCTTCTGCTTTCACACTACTTAGAAGATTTAGATTCTCATCAAAAAAGACAACATCAGGGAACCATCGATCGCCTGCATGAACTGAGAGAATAACCTCTTGAGCATTTTTAATATCTATCCAATACGGATTTAAAGGTTTCCCCAAAGAGGTAGTAACACCACTTTCCACTTTTTTGGCACTTAAATAGGCATTATCTGAGTTAATATCATAGAACCAATAGTGGTTCTCATTTTTTACAATATTTGTAATGACACACCCTCTAGCTTCCAAAATACCCGCAAAAATTTCAGGGTCAAGAATATGCTCTGTTTGAAGATATATTTCCCAAACAAACCCACCACTATCTCGTAATGCATTATTGGTTAAAAAATAGTTATACCCCATTAATTCTAAAGATTCATTAATAATTTTAAGAAAAATAAAGGGATCTTGTTTGGTACGAAATGCCAAGCGTAACTGTACAGGATTAGCATACAGCAATTGAAGTAAACCATTTTTTTTCAAAACCGAAATGACTTTTACACTGTTAACCTCTCCGTTTGGATTCATAAACTGAGCATTTTGTGCAAAAAGGACTTGAATCAAATTTTTTTGTGTTTCATATTTTGAAGTACCAATAAAATTTCTTATTTTTTCATGAAGATCCGTTGAGCCAAAAAGTGAAAGGGTTAAGCATAAAATGAGAAAAAGTTTTTTCACCAGTTTTTACCTCTATTCAGCTCTACAAATTTCTCCTCAGAAATTTTTTGAAGGGTTCCATTTTCGACCAAGAAACGAGTAGAACCTTGTTCTTTAAAATCCTCTACATTGCCATCATAAGAGAGTTTAAAAAAACCATGTCCTGTTTTAATAATCTGCTTTTGATGAAGGTCAATTGTAATGTTATGGTCACTCGAACTCTCTTTACGTGTGTTTGTTTCCAAATTAACAATACCAACCCAAATACGTTTCATAGGAAGAATCATAGCTTTGCTTGTATTGACATCACTTTTCACAGGAGTATTTGTTTGAATCTCAAGAATCGGAGCTGTTGCATTCGATTCGTTAGACTCTGCTTTACGCGTTAAATTTTCATCAATACTCACAACGACTGCTTCAACACTGCTGTTCGTACTATTGGTTTCGATGATGCGCTCTTCCACTTTAACACCTAATGAAGTAGTGGCTTCTTTGACAACAGAAGCACTTTGATAGGCATTACTTGCTTGAGGAATCTCTGTTTTTACTTTATCAATAATACTTGGAATTCCTACATCAATCTTAAAAACTGAAACAACAAAAAAAGCACCTGCAATTAAAACCATCAATAAAAAGAACCATGCGGCTTTTTTATAACTTCTATCACTTCTAGCGCAAATAAAAATTTTATTACCCTGTGTATCTTCTTCGTTATCTTGCTCTGCCCAGTAATCGTGATAGCCCTCAAGCCACTCTGTAAAATCTATATCATATTCACGAGAGAGAATTTTAACAAATCCCAAAGTATTAATTTTATTAAGCTTATCGTACTGTGCATTAAGTATATAAGCCAACTGCTTTACTTCAATATGCGTCTTTGTGGAAACTTCTTTTAACCCAATTTTCTCCAACACCTTAACATCGTTATCCATTGGCAATCCTATCACACAGTACAGCAGCTGCTGCGCTCACATTTAAAGAGTCAAATGCTCTTGCCATTTTGATAGACACAATCGTGTCCAATCGCTCTTTTACCTTAGGCGATAACCCTTTGCCCTCACTGCCCATAATTAAAGCACGTTTAGGAGCAAACGAAACCTCTCTTACATCGGTACCACCCATATCAGCACCGTAAAGCATAAAGCCCATCTGCTTCAGTTCATTAAGCATATCTTTGGTTGAAGGACATAGTGCAATGGGTAGTTCAAATGCAGCAGCACTACTGGTACGCAAAATTGCCTCTAAATTGCAGGTTTTCATCCCACTCAAAATGAGTCCATCCGCACCAAAAGCATACACACTACGAACAATAGCACCAATATTCCCAACATCCGTGACTTCATCCAAAATCACCAAAAAAGAGCCATGCTTAATTTCAGTAAAAGGGGTTAGCTCAAAATCTTTAATCTGAGCAATAAATCCTTGATGATTTCCACCATGACAGAGTGATTGTGCTTTTCGTTCGTCAATCGTGCAAATATTTTGCGTTACACGAGCAATTTGTGAAAAAAGCTTTGGGTCACACTTTTTGGGTAAAAATACCGTCTCAATCCTTGAAGGATAGTGCTTTAACAAATGTAAAAAGAGTTGTTTTCCATAGATTATCATGGTAAATATTGTATCCAAAATGGCTTAAAATAATACGAGCTTAAAAGTGAAATGCTCTTTTTGGAGCTTTACATGTAACAAAAGAGGGACGTTAATTTTGAAGTTTGGTATACCACTCTTTAACGCTTTCTCCTGTGAGCTTAGAGAGAAGTTTTGCTTTTTGCTTTGGAGGAATATCTAAGCTTATAAGATCTTCTTTAGTAATAGCTTCGCCTCCTTGATGCACCTCAGGGGTAATCACCACAACCCATTCCCCTTTAAGATTTGCACTCTGGAAAGCCTCTTTGACTTCCAATGAGGTACCAAAAAAACGTTTTTCATGTAATTTTGTTGCTTCTTTAATCGCAAAAATCTTGCGATCAGGTGCAAATTGTGCAAGTTCTTCAATCAATTTATCAATACGGTGTGGTGATTCATACAAAATAACAGCATAAGAAGCATTCAATGCTTCAAAAAGCTCATTTTGGCGTTCCATCCCTTTGTGTGATAAAAAGCCATAAAATAAAAACTGATGGGTTTCGCAACCGCTACACACATAAGCAAGCAATGCAGCATTGGCACCAGGAAGAATTTCATAGGGAAGATTATTCTCTTGACAAAAGCGAATCAAAGCACTTCCTGGATCACTAACGCCAGGCATTCCAGCATCACTAAGATACCCTACGGTTTCATCAAAAATAGCGCGATTGACACTTTTTAAAACAGCCTCTTCGTTATGCGAATGCATGGAAATAAAATTTTTAATATTAAATTCGATGTGATGTCTTTGAGAAAGTAACAAGAGAAGTTTTTTAGTAATGCGAGTATCTTCACAAAAAAGAGTGTGACACTCCGATAAAAGCTTTAAGCTTCTAACGGAGATGTCATCAAGATTTCCTATGGGAGTAGGAATAAAGTAAACCAAAGTATTTAAAAAAAATTATTTAAGGTTATATTTTTTCTTAAATTTCTCAACACGACCTGCAGCATCAACAATCTTCTCACTGCCCGTAAAGAAGGGATGACATGAACTACAAATATCAATTCTTAACTCTGCTTTGTTAGACATAGTTTCAAAACTATTGCCACACGCACACGTTACAACACACGGTACATATTCTGGATGAATATCTTTTTTCATACTATTTTTCCTTAATTATTTATCATAAAAATAAAATCTATTATTTGGCGCGTTCTGCCAAAGGGTGCAAATTATAGCACAAAAGATTCATTATTTCAAGTCATGCCAATATTTTCGAAGCAACAGCAATCACAGCGGTTTCACTTCGCAAAATCGTTTTACATGTAAGCCCAACCGTTGGCTGATTTTGAAGCAAAATTCGCTCTTTTTGACTAAATCCACCCTCAGGTCCAATCAAAATCGATTCAACCGATTCATACTCTTTAAGTTTTGTCTCTGAAAAATCCAGCACATAACTCTTTGAATAATGTTCTAAGTAACTCTGCAACGTTGGCAGAATTTCAATCTCCATCCATTTACTACGTCCACATTGCTGAGAAGAGTTGATAAGAATACGTTTCATACGTTCAAAATCGAGTTTATGATTTTTTTGCGAAAATTCTGCATAAAAAAAGGTGATTTTACTCACCCCTAATTCATTCAGCATTGGCAATGTTTTTTCGATGATTTTTGGATCAATTACACTCCAGCCTATGTGTAAAATATTTGAAGGAAGCAAAGCCAATATCTCTTTAGAAAGTAGTGTTAATGTTGCTTCTTTTTTACCTATATCAGAAATCTCATACCAATAGACAAAATCATCTTCTAAATTTCGCCAACAAAGCTTCTCTCCAACGCCCATGCGTCGGACTTTAAAAATATGTTCATACGCTTTAGTCTCTAGTAAAAGAGTAGGTTTACCTGCGTTTTCGTGATAAACAAACTGCATCTTAATGTCCCATATAAAAGAGTAAACTTGTCGCACAAAGTGCAAGAAGATCGAGTGTATATTTTTTGATTGCGTACTGTTTATAAGCTTTTTGCGAAGCCTCTGTGCGTTCTAGTTTTTTGTACATTTTATGCCCTCGAATACCCAAAGCTACAATGCCAATCCATACAATAATCATGACCACAACAGAAAGAGAAAAATGAAATTGACGAATCGCCATAATAATAATACCTGTAAAAAAAATCACCGAAAGGACAATGTAATATTGTGGTGCTATAAGTTCTAAGCGTTTAGAGAGTTTGAGAAATGTTTTATCACTGTTTAACAAGTACACATTAAAGGCAATCAGTACCCCTAAGAGACCAATAAAAATGAGATGCAACTGACTTGAGAGGCGTATTAACTCTTCCATAATGAAAAATCCTTCACAAAAATAATTCAAAAGTCTACCATTCTTAGTATAATATTGCCCATAAATCATAAGGTTATACTATGCCTATTTCGTATCAAGAAGCACTTCAAATTATTCAAACATCTATCAAACCTTTACATGTAAAACAGACTTTACCTCTTTTAAGCGCCTTGCATCGTGTTTCCAGTCAAGATATTCACGCAAACTTTTCACTCCCAAAATACCCCATGAGTTTAAAAGAAGGCTATGGGATTGCTTTTAAATCCCACACGACGCATTACACCCTACTTCAACCGCCTTATCCTTCTTTCATTCCTTTGGGTTATGGTGTCAAACTTTCCACAGGCTCTCCCATTCCAGAAGGCATTAATGCCATTATTCCCGAAGAAGACGTACTCGTTGAACGAGCAAATGAGATTCAGATATCTTTACATGTAACGCTATTTGCACATATGAAAAAAGAGGGAGAAGACATTACGCAAGGAGAAGTACTACTTAAAAAAGGAGAGCATCTAAGTGCCCAAAAAATAACTGCCCTTGCTTCACAATGCATTCAAAACATTCACGTTTTTAAAAAACCAACCATTAGCCTTTTGAGTATTGGTGCCCAATTGGTTAAAAAAGAAATTTGCAATTCTAATGCCATGAGTTTAGCCGCACGTATCCTAGAATTGGGAGGCAAAATTGGAGACATTCATCTCTGCGATGAAAATGAAGATGCTATTTTAAAAGCTATGGATACATTAATGCACACGTCAGATGCCATTATTACCACGGGTGCGCTCAGCAAAAACGATAGTATGTGTCACTTATTGGAAAAAAAGACGCTCTCACCTCTTTTTCATAATGTCTCTATTTCGCCTGCTAGACCGAGTGCTTTGAGTCTATTTAATAAAAAACCTATTTTGCATCTACCAGGATTACCGCTAAGTTGTACCCTAGGTTTTGAAATGCTAGGAGTCCCTCTGCTTAGACATCTGCAATCACATTCTTCTCTTTTGCCCGCTTTTATCAGCTGTGTAAATCAAAAGAGAATTACATGTAAAGATTCTTGTATAAGTGCAATTCCTGGATACAGCGATGGAAATCATTTTGTTAGTGCGCCCCATTATGAGGCAGGAAGACTCAATATTTTAAGTCAGTGTAATGGTTATGCTTTAATTGAGAAAAGAACATCTATTGAAGAAGGAGAAGAGATTCCCTTCTTCTTTTTTACTCATCCGCCTGTTTCGTAAAAAGCACGCTTAGAGACTTCATTGTGGTCATCATCGCTCCACTTGTTTTTTTCAGGCTTATTGCGTAAGACCTCTTTTAAAATGTCAGAAGCTTCTTTAATATCACCTTTATGCACTGCCTCTTTAATACTCATTGCCTCATCAAAATATAAACAGGGTATCAACATTCCTTCTGCGGTTAAGCGGATACGATTACAATCTTCACAAAAATCGTGTTGATGAGGATCAATCACCCCAAAAACATACCCATCTTCCATTTCAAAAAGATGTGCAGGACTAGGGCCTTCTCGCCCAATCGCTTTAAACGGGTATTTTTGGGCAATAATTGCTTGTACTTCTTCCCCACTTAATCCTTTGAGTTGTGCCTTAGCATGAGTGTTTTCCATATATTCAATAAAACGAATCGACATTCCCCTAGCCTTGGCATATTCAAGAACATCTAGGACTTCATCCGCATTAATACCTTTGATGGGTACCATATTTATTTTGACTTTAAGTCCCACACGAAGCGCCTCTTCAATGCCCTCTTGCACTTTACTAAGGACATCTTTTTGTGCCATTTTTGCTGCCACATCTGCCTTAATACTATCGAGTGAAATATTCACCCGTTGCAATCCCGCATCTTTGAGTTTTTGTGCCGCACCTTTGAGCAAAAAACCATTCGTTGTCAAAGCTAAATCCAAACCACTTTTATGCGCATTAATCATGCCAATAAATTTGTCCAAATCCGTTCGGAGCAGAGGTTCTCCGCCTGTGATACGAATTTTAGTAATACCTTCATCAATCGCCACTTTCACAAATAAAAATAGCTCTTCAAAATTGAGTAAATTCTCTTTTGGCACCCACGAAAAGGGTTTTTCTGGCATACAATATTGGCATCTAAAGTTGCATCGTTCTGTGACTGAAATTCTTAAATACGTTACTTTTCTTCCAAATCCATCAATAAGCATCAGATTCCTCGTTTGTAAAATACTCTTCTTACAGACTTATAAAAAGCTTGTGAGGCATATTATACATAAATATAACACGTATGCAAGAGAGATTTTTAGCGTCAGAATTTTGAAGCTCTTTCTAAAATGAAGTAGGATACACTACTTTTAGATTTCAAACTTTCCAAGGAGTTTAGGCATGAATAGACCTATTCCTAATCAAAAAGAGCACGCTGTAAGTGCGGATGCATTTTTAGTTTCAAAAACAGATACACATGGGAAAATCACCTACTGTAACGAGCCTTTTTTGAAAATTGTTGGTGCCAGTGAGCAAGAACTTTTAGGTAAACCTCATAACATTATTCGTCATCCTCAAATGCCTCGTGTTGTTTTCAAACTTTTATGGGAAAAAATAAAAAATAAAGAAGAGATTTTTGCTTATATTAAAAACTTGAGTTTTGATGGCGGATATTATTGGGTGTATGCCAACGTTACAGCCTCCAGTGATGCAACAGGTCAAATCGTTGGATACTACTCTATTAGACGCAAAGCCAATCCAAAAGCTTTAGAAATTATCAATCCCTTGTATGACAAACTTTTAGAGCTCGAAAAAACAGGAAGCATAGATGCGTCTTTGAATTATTTAACCAGCGTATTAGAAGAGAAAGGAATGAGTTATGAAGAATTTTCAAACACGTTACAGCGCTTATAATATACCTTTTTTAGGTGTAATGCTTGTGCTCATTGCAGCGAGTTATTTTATTGATTTTGAAGGTAGCTTTGCAACCTCAACCCTTCTTTTTGGTGTAGCAGCGGGCTCTTTTTTTGGCAGTCACAAAACAATGCAATGCGATGTTGAATTATATGAAAAAACACTCCGTGTGATTCAAGAAGCAGTCCGTGGCAATTTAGAACCCCGTGTTGTCAATATTGATCCCAATCAACCTATGGCAAAAATTGCACTAGGTATCAATGACCTCTTAGACCAAATGGAAGCTTTAATGCGGGAAACAAAAACATCCATTGAATCAGCTGGTCAAGGTAAAACCTATCGTAATATTTTTAACGAGGGTTTTCGTGGTCTCTTTGCTATGAATGCTCGTTATATTGCAGAAGGTGTTCGTGGAGTGGTTGAAGGACAAAAAGGAAAAGCCAAAGGTGTGCTCTCTTCTGCCTTTGCCGACTTAGGAAATGGAAATAATGGTGTTTTGAGCATTCAATCTGATCTTACAAACAGCATTAAAGAGATGTCAAATATTACAACCATTGCCAATACAACCGCACAAAAATCTGATGACAGTCTCCAAACGCTTAACGAACTCTCCGAGGGCATTAAAGAGTTATTGGAACTCTTAAACAGTACCAATGAGGCCATTAATTCATTAAGTCTTCGCACCTCTGAAATCTCATCTGTGGTCAATCTGATTAAAGATATTGCTGATCAAACCAATCTCTTAGCTCTTAATGCTGCGATTGAAGCTGCAAGAGCAGGAGAACATGGACGTGGATTTGCCGTCGTAGCCGATGAGGTACGAAAATTAGCAGAACGCACGCAAAAAGCAACCCAAGAAATTGCCATGACCATTCAAACCTTACAGCAAGAAACCAATGGCATTCATTCTAACTCTGATCGTATCAGTGTCATTGCAAATCATAGTGGAGAGAATGTCGTGCATTTTGAAGAAGCGCTTCGTGCCTTTAATGAAGATGCTAATATTACTGCCGATACTTCTTTTAGACTTGAAAATAAAATCTTTACCATTTTGGCTAAAGTGGATCACATGGTATACAAAACCAGAGCGTATTCTGCAGTTTTAAATGAACAAAAAGATGCCAAATTTGCTAACCATCATGAGTGCCGATTGGGTCAATGGTATGATGATACGTTGACAAAAGAGCGCTTTAGCTTAACAAAATCGTACCCATTACTTGAGAGTTCACATAAAGACGTTCATGGATATGTTCACGAGAATATCAACGCTTTACAAGAGGGATATACCCACGATTCACTTTCGTTTTTCATTCAAAATTTTAAACGTATGGAAGAAGCAAGTAATACCCTCTTCAAACTGTTAGATAATATGATTGAAGAAACCGCATCACTCTCTCGCACGCATCAGTAATTAATAAAAATAACGGGTTTACATGTAAACCCGTTATTTTAGATTAGCTAGCTTCAATACCAAATCAACTTCTCCAATGCCAATGCGCAAATCTTTGGCAATTTCAGCTTCACTTTTGCCTTTTGAATAATGCGTAATAATCATTTTTTCATTAGAACTCGAAGGCGAAGACGAGACAAAACTCATCTCTTTGGTACGACTCTCAATCCTATCAATACGTGTACTTTGCTCATCCTTAAAATGTTGAATAATAGATTCAATCTCTTTAAGTGAACCTACTACAGGAAGAACACTTTTACGAATCTCCTCATTCACACTATTCATTATCTTTTTTTCAAATTCCTGCGCATCAAATTCTGGTTTTTTTTCAACACTACGCAGTTCATTGAGGGTTTTATTGAGAACGTGATTTTGGTAGTTAAGTTCTTCTATACTTTTTTCATAAATAGAGAGTTTTTTATTGACTTCAATATCTCGAATATAGACCATTAAAAAAACAATAATGACCAGTGCGGCTAAGCCACAAAATGCCAATACTTCAATATTCACTTACGTTTCCTTTCATTTGGCGAATCATCGCACGTTCACATGCCATCATATAAGCACTCCAATCCTCTTCATCGTCTTCATGCATCAAAACAATTTTTCCTACACGCTCATCTATAGCTTCAATAAAAAGGGGGATTTGCCTTTGTGGAAATATGGGCATATCAATGCGGGCATAATATGTTTCATTCATCACCAATACATCTGAGTCAAAGCGAACATACCCATGACCAATAGCACCAAGAATCGCTGAATGTCCCAGTGTTAATAAAAACGGTTTATCGCTAGTGAGCACGTGGGTTAATTTATCGACTTTTCGGTGCAATTCAAGTAAAAGGGTTAAAAGAACCTGATCACTCTCTTCTGAGGCTTTTCGAATTTGAGAAGATTTCAGCCATAGCCCTAAAGGATCATCATTAATTTTCATTAGAGCATAGTACTCTTGCAAAAAAGTGGCATCCTTGGGAGAACCTTTTTCATAAACAATATTTAAAACCGTAGGAACAAAACGAATGTTTTCCATTTCAGATCCTATCTAAGAAGATGAGTATAAAAAAGATAATCCCCAAATAACCATTGAGCGTAAAAAAAGCACGATCAATTTTAGAAAAATCTTTTGCCACAATGCGGTGTTCAAAAAAGAGAACAATGGCCGAAACAAAAACGCCTGCGTAGGCAAAAAATCCTAAGTCTGCCGTGACCACAAAAAGTAACCAAAAAAGAATCGTTTGGGCATGAAATAATTTAGAGATAAAAAATGTCGCTTCCCATCCAAAACGAGAAGGAATAGAAAAAAGTCCATTGGCTTTATCATACTCCATATCTTGCAAGGAGTAGAGCAAGTCAAATCCAGCGACCCAATACATCACACCAATAGAAAGCAGTACCGCCCACAAAGGAATAAAAGCCTCTACCGCAACTGCTCCTGCAATAGGTGCTAACCCTAAAGAGAGACCTAAAACCAAATGTGCATAGGGAGAAAAACGCTTAAAGAGTGAATACCCACCCAAAATAATCAAAATAGGAACGCTCAAATAAAAAGCAAGGTCATTAATAAAATAAGCAACAACAACAAAAAGCAATGCGTTAAAACCAATAAAAAAAAGCAAATTTGAAGCCCCTATGCGCCCATCTACACTGGGACGATTGGCGGTTCGTGGATTGTACTTGTCAATATCTCTATCTGCATAGCGATTAAATGCCATCGCAAAATTGCGTGCACTCACGGCGGCTAAAAGCCCTAAAAAAAGAAGTTTAAAACCAAACCACATTGTGCCATTTTGCGCTTTTGAAGAGACAATCATTGCGATAAAAATAAAAGGAAGCGCAAAAACGGAGTGTTTAAAAACGATTAAATCGCCAATATCTTTAAGCTTTTGCCAAAATTGTTGCAATACAAACCTTTACATGTAAGATGGACTGATTTTACAACAAAACCCTTTAAAAGTGTTATAATTGCCCCATTAAACCGCATAAAACAAAGAGACTATCATTGAAAACTATCGCCATTTTAGGTCCAACCGCTTCAGGAAAAACAGCTCTTGCAATTGAACTTGCACGCATTCATAGTGCATATATTTTATCACTGGATTCACTGAGTATTTATAAAGAAATTGATATTGCTTCTGCAAAACCAAGCGGAGCGGAGCGTCAAGGCATTGTCCATTTTGGTATGGATGTACTTTTCCCCAATGAGCATTTTGATGTCACCATGTTTTTTGAATGTTACCGTGAAGCCAAAGAGGCATGCACAAGAGATAAAAAAGATTTAATCATTGTAGGTGGAACAGGATTTTACCTTAAAGCGATGATGGAAGGCTTTAGTTTAAAACCTGAAATACCTTTACATGTAAAAGAAGATATTGAGACTAAATTACATCATTTAGAGGCTTCGTATGCGCTGATTGAAACGCACGATCCTGCTTATGCCACAAAAATTGCACGAAACGATAGCTATCGCATTGAAAAATGGCTGGAAATTTTTTTATCCGCACACGAGATTCCCTCAGATTACCTTGCGAAAACCAAACAACCTCCTCTCATTCAAGAGCTTGAACTTTTTGAAATTGAAACGCCTAAAGAGGTATTGGCTCAAAAAATTACTTTACGCACACAGATGATGCTTAAAATGGGATTGATTGATGAAGTTTTTTCTCTGGAAAAACGCTACACACGAACACCTCAATGCATGAAAGCCATCGGGATTAAAGAGGTATTGGATTACTTTGATGGAAAATACACACTCACGCAGCTGGAAGAACGCATTAGCTTAAATACCTTGCATTTAGCCAAACGCCAACGCACGTTTAATGCCTCACAATTTGAGGCACATCCTAAAGGTAATGTTGATGCTCTCAAGCCTTTAATTGAAGCCTCTTTACATGTGAAATAGTTTTACATGTAAAGATCAAAAGAGTTTTAAATTTTCCTCACAAATTTTCTTCCACGAACTGCTCTCATTGTTCTCAACGCACTCTTTAAAATAGCCTTTTGCTTTTTCACTCTCTTTTAGTTTAAGACTCAATTCTCCTGCATGGTAAAAAAGGCGAATTTTATCATCGTTTTTAAGTGCTAGGCTCATCAATGATTCTGCAAGTACTAACGCCTCTTTTTCACGACCCAATCGTTTCAATGCTTCGATATAACTAAATTCTATGCGAGGACTCAGGGCTGAAATATTAAATTTCTTTTGTATATCTCTAATTGTTTGCGCGTATGTCACAAGCAATAAATCATTTTTTATTTCACTGGCAATACTCACAATAGCATCATAAATATCTAAATTATTTACTTCATCTGGATATAAAATCTTAATACTCTCCGCTAAAGAAATCGCTCCATCATTGTTTTTAAGTTTCACCAATGCAAAGAAAAGCGTGCGTATGGTTTCTAAACCAATTTTTTCTCTCAGGGAAAAAGAGAGCGTTTTTAAATCCTCTTTAAAATCAACCACTTCTTGGTATTTTCCCATTTTATAAAGGGCTTGAATCTCTTTTTGTGCCCATTGATAACGACTCTGTAATGTACTATCTTGCAAATGGGCACTGCTTATTTCATGCGCTCTTTCATAACGCGCGGTTGCCATAAAACACTCAAACAGTGGCTCTTGATAAATTGCCTCATCTATTAAAAGCTTATACGTCTCAATAAAATAAACACTGCTTTGACACTCTTTCTTACCCAAATGTTCTACACTCAGTGCTTTTGCCGCCGTATAAATTAATTCAGCGCCTTTAAGCTCAAACTGATCAGGAACTCTATTTAACGCCTCTTCAAGTTCCAAAACCTTCGTAAAGGCTTTTTGTTTAAGGAGTAAATTGGCTTTTTCCAATAAAGCCCTTTGCCCTATTTCATTGTTTGTATATTTCTCAATCAAATTATCATAATACGCTGCTAGTTTTGTTTCGTTACTTTCATGACGTTCAAAGAAAAGAGCATCTAAACTCTCCGTAACCTCTTGAACATACTGACCCGTTGTTTTGAAGGCTTCCAAATACTCTTTATAGCGCAAGTGCGCGGCTTCTACTTCATTGGCTTTTGCATGCCAATCTCCACTCTCTTTTAACCATGCTTCTTTATTCTCATCCCTTGTTGAACTTCCCTCTAATAAGACATCTATCACTTTAGCGGCCAAATCATAGAGTTTATGCTCAGCCAACCTTCGTGCCAATTTATAACTTGCCTCTTTATCTTTAAGTAGAAATTGTGCATTTACATTAAGCACTTTAAAAAGATACTCTTTAGCTTCTTGCATTTTTCCTGCATCCATTTGGTGGTCACCCAAACGAATAGCTGCTTCTGAGGCGATATCAAGGTCTTGCGCACTATAGAGCACATCTAAGTAGAGTTTGAGTGCCTTATCTTTCTCTTTTTTAAGAAATAAATTATCCGCAAAAAGTAAAATAGCCCGTTTAGTAAAAGGGCTTTGAGGATGCTCGTCCACTAAAATATCAATGATATAATTTGCATCCGATTTTGAGCCCATTTTCAAATACGATTTTGCCATCAACATCAACACTTCAGGCAAATTTTCATCGCTGGTAAACTCTTTACTCCATCGCTTCGCAATATCCACCACATCGCTTTCATTAAATATTAGTTCAGGGCTTTCATCGTTTCTTGCACTCAAAAGTTGATCCATAGAGCGCATATGAAAAAGTTCTAATTCACTACGAAAAATAGAGTTTGGATAGAGTGTTAAAACCCGCTTGACCTCCTTGATAACACTCTCATAATACCCGTCATGATATGCTTTTTTGATCTCCAAATAAAGTCCAATATCCTTGCTTTGTGCATACGAAATAGGTGCCCCATTTAAATCAAGTGCCCCAATATAAGGGCGCTGGTACTTTGGAAATGCTACTGGAAAATCCAAATTATCGTGAACAACCTCTTTTTCAAACAAATCTTTTTCTTGCAATAAAACTGTCCAATGGGTATAAAGCGTCTCTTTTGCTTTAGCAGAAACTTCAGAGCTATTGTACAAACGCTCTTCAACAGGGATAAGTTTTGAATCTACCTTTGGTTCAATCACAATATAAAATTCACCCTCTTTTTCATAAAAATCAAGCTGAACAAATTTCATTTTTTTAGCTTCAATTCGTTTATCAATCGGGCGACTAATATGACAAATATAATGTTTTTTATCCAAAGCAGAGATAATTGTTTCACAACCAAAAGGGGTGGCATCCATAATATGCAAAATAGCATACTCTGTTTTACTCTCTTTTCCACTATTTAAAATAAGTTCTAGCGAAAAAAGTTGTGCCGATATTAGAAGAAGAATAAATAGGGATTTCATGCTTGCATTATAGCAAAATAAGGGGATTTTCGCCCCTTATTTAAAAACCGCTGGCACTAACATATTTTGTGAGTATGTTCAAAAGAGGTTCAACAAAAATAATTGCAAATACCGTAATCATAACTGACACACCCACAATAACTTTTAAAGGAGTGGAAGCGTTGGTGGCATAGAGTGTTGCATCTGACATGACGGGTTCTTTTAAAAACATATAAACAGCAAGCTTCATGTAATAATAAACTGCTATGGCGCTATTAAGCGCAATGATGACTGCTAAATAGATATACTCACTGTTAATCGCTGCGCTAATAAGGTAAAGTTTACCCCAAAAGACGGAAAAAGGAGGCATGCCTGCGAGTGCAAACATAAAAATACCCATAATCGTTGCCGTTGCTGGCATAAGTTTAACCAATCCAGAAAATTTTGTATAAGGGTGCTGGTAGCGCTCATCCCAAAGATTTTTACGGTGTCTTACAATCCAAAGCATCGTAAATGCTCCTAAATTTGTAAACATAAACAGTGTCCAATACAAAAAGAGTGCTGTATTAGACTGTGTGGTTCCAATTAAAATGGCCGCCATCATAAAACCTGCATGCGAAATAGAACTAAAAGCAAGCATACGTTTGACATCCTCTTGCACAAGAGCCGTAATATTTGCTAACGTCATGGTAAGAACAACAGCTGCGTATAAAATATGTTCTAACCAAACAACCCCAGAATACACCAGCATTTCAAACAGACGCATAGCAACGACAAATCCTGCAATTTTGGGAACAACCGACATATACCCAGCAAGAGGTGCAGAACTTCCTTCATATACATCAGGCGTCCATGTATGTGATGGAACCAATGAAAGTTTAAATCCAAGGGCTCCCAACATAAAAATAGTACCTGCTAAAATACCCACTAAAGGTTCAAAATTACGTGCTTGAAGTGCTTGCTCAATCTGATAAATTTCCACACTCCCTGTCATGGCGTAAAAAATAAGCGCAGAGAGGGCATAAAATCCAGCAGCAAGTGCACCCATCGTAAAGTATTTAATTGCTGCTTCAAACGCTTTAGCGCGATTGTGCATAGCAATCATAGTATATAAAGCAAGACTTGAAGTCTCTAAACCTATAAAAATCAAAATAAGATTGTCACTCACAACCATACACTGAAAACCAACAATCATAAACATAAAAAGGGCATAAAATTCTGCCATTTCAAACTCTCTAAAATGGCGGTGACTTAATGAAAGCGGTAAAAAGATGGCAGAAGCAACCAAAATAATCACCTGCGCAATAAGCGCAATGCCATCCACTAACAAAACATCAAAAAAAGCACGGCTTGGACCATTGTAACCAATAACCGCACCTAAATCCAGAAGAATAAAAAGTATAGTAATCATCGTTAAAAAACTACGATTTAACCCTTTGACCACTAAATCAACACAAATAAGCCCTAACGCACCTAGTGCTAAAATTGCCATAGGAAGAAGAGCAGGTAAATTGAGACTTGCCACATCAATTGAGATCGTTTCCATTAGTGTGTTCCTCCTATGCTATTCGCTTTCATAATAAGCTCTTTTGTAGCAGGTTCAATAGCTTTTTGATCCATTAAAACAAGCATTTTTTGAACACTCATATCAATCGTTGAAAGCAATGGCTTTGGATAAATACCCAAAATTGCGACCAATAACACCAAAGGAATTAATGCGCTTAACTCTTTTGCATTTAAATCTTTAAGGCTACGATTCTCTTCATGCACAACCTGACCAAAAAATGATTTTTTATACAATACCAGCATATACACGGCACCTAAAATAATTCCTGTTCCAGCTAAAAGTGTCAAAATCCAACTAATACGATAAAAACCAACCAAAGATAAAAACTCACCTACAAATCCAACCGTCAGTGGTAAACCCACAGAAGCCATAAGCATAATGCCATAGACCGTAGCAAAATTTGGCATAACCTGCGCCAAACCTCCAAAATCTCGTATCATTTTAGTATGGCGACGGTCATAAATAACACCGACCAACATAAACAAAGCACCACTCACAATACCATGACTCAGCATTAAAAAGATTGATCCTGTAATGCCTTCTGCATTCATGGCAAACGTCCCTAAAATAACAATTCCCATATGTGAAATAGAACTATACGCAATCACTTGTTTCATATCTTCTTGCGCATAAGCAATCATCGCTGCATAAATGACCATAATGATACAAATAATTGCCACTGGAATCAGAAAGTAAACCGTCGCATCAGGAAAAAGTGGTAATGAAAAACGCACAAAACCATAACTACCCATTTTAAGAAGGACTGCGGCTAGAATAACAGAACCAATAGTTGGCGCTTGACCATGCGCATAAGGAAGCCATGTGTGAAAAGGAAACATAGGCACTTTAATGGCAAATCCTAAGAAGAATGCACCAAAAAGCCATAGTTGTGCTTTAAACGGTACTTGCAACAAATACCAATCAGGTAATGCAAAACTCCAAATACCTGTCGCTTCATAATACAAAAAGCCCATATACAAAATACCCACTAACATCAATACTGAACCCGCAAACGTATAGAGAAAAAACTTAATGGCAGCATACATACGCCTTTCTCCACCCCATCCACCAATAATATAGAGCATTGGTACCAAAGAGAGTTCCCAAAAAGCATAAAACCAAATCACATCTAAAATAAGGAAAACACCTACCATCGTCATTTCTAAAAAAAGAACTGAAATAATTAGGTTTTTAATATCTTTTTCAATGCTCAGACCAATAAGGGCAATCATCGTAATAAAGGTTGATAAAATCACTAAAAAGAGTGATATTCCATCCACACCCAAATAATAACTCATGCCATAACTTGGAATAAACGCATAATATTCTACAAATTGATACCCTGCATTAGCACTATCAAAACCTATCCACAAAATTAAGGAGAGACAAAATTCAATCACACTCACACTAATGCCATACGCCCTAATACTCTCTTTTGCGACCAAAAAGCCTAAAAGTCCTGCCACTGCTGGGAAAAAGACTAAAAGCGATAAAATATGTTCCATGCTCTAACTCCTACCTAAGCCATTGGTCTATAAAAAAGTGCTAACACAAGTAAAACAACCATTCCCACAACCATCCAACGTAGCATGTCGGAGAGATTTCCACTTTGCATTTTTCGACTCTTTTCACCCGTTTTATAAATCGTCCTTGCGATACTATCTACCGTAAAATCAACCACTTTCATATCGATTTTTTGCCATACAAACTGCGATAACATTGTAAAAGGTCGCATAATATAAAGCTCATACACTTTTGGAATGTAATATTGATTACTTAGAAGTTTATAGAAAAATCCTTCTTCCCATGTTTTTGAAAATCCACCACGCTGATACTTATAAATGGCAAAAGCTATACCACCAACGGCAATACAAAGTGTTGCACCAATTAAAACGATTTCTATACCATGAGAAATGTGAATTTCATAACGTGCCAAAAGACGTGTTGTAAAGCCTTCAAATTGGTGTTCAAACCATCCTGCAATCACTGCCAAAAGACCTAAAGGAAGTAAAGCATAAATCACAAAAGGTTGCGCTTCGTGTGGATGAAAACCATGTTTAATATACTCTTTCTCGCCAAAGAAAACGAGCATCACTAAACGAAAACTATAAAATGCAGTCAAACCTGCTCCTATAAATAAGGCAAACCATAAAAAGTAAGCCCCCTCATTAAACGCCACTTCTAAAATTTTATCTTTTGAAAAGAAACCAGCCAAAGGATAAATACCAGCCAATGCCACAGACGCCACACTCATTAAAATAGCAGTAGCTTTCATTGACCCATAAAGCCCACCCATTTTTTTAATGTTCAACTCATCGTGCATCGCATGCATGACATTACCTGCCCCCAAAAAGAGTAAGGATTTAAAAAACGCATGGGTCATCAAGTGAAAAAGCGCAATCCAATAAGCACCCAAACCAGCAGCTACGAACATGTACCCTAATTGAGAAAGAGTTGAATAGGCAATAATACGTTTTAAATCATTATTAACCAATGCCATAGAAGCGGCAAAAAGAGCCACAAACGCACCCAAAGAAGCAATCGCAAAACCAACATCTGGAATCATACTGTAAAGCTCCCCACAACGAATCACCAAATAAACACCCGCTGTTACCATGGTTGCAGCATGAATCAGCGCTGAAACAGGCGTAGGTCCTTCCATCGCATCAGCAAGCCATGTATGCAGTGGAAACTGCGCTGATTTTCCCATAGCTCCAATAAATAAAAATATTCCAATCGTTGCGACAACCACGCTATCTAAATCCTTCAGTGTTGCAAAAACCTCTTCATACTGTAAAGAACCCACATTCCAGTAAATCAAGAAGAGTCCCATCAGCATACCAAGGTCAGCAATACGATTCATAATAAACGCTTCATTTGCGGCCCAAGAAGCGGAGTGTTTATGGTACCAAAAACCAATGAGTAACCAAGAACAAAGTCCCACACCTTCCCATCCAATAAAAAGCCCTACAAAGTTATCGCTCATGACCAAAATCATCATGGAAAAAACAAAGGCAGAGAGGTATGAGAAGAAGCGATTAAAGCTCTTATCATGATCCATATACCCAATGGAATAAATATGAACAACCGTTGAAACTAGGGTTACAGTTACCATCATAATGACCGAAACTTCATCCACAACAAATCCAAAAGGAATATACAAATTACCCGCAACAATCCAGTCCATCATGTTTACATGTAAAGCGCCATGCGTATTCACGTCAATCAGTAAAACAAAGGATGAAACCATTGAAATTGCAATCAAAATGGATGCAATAACACCTGTAAAAAGCATCTTAGGGCGTGAAGCAAAGAGCGCTACAAAGAGTGAACTGACCAACGGAGCAAAAAGCGCTGTATAAAGGTATTTTTCCATAGCTTACCCTTTCATCATTTGGAGGCTATTTAAATCAACAGAGCCATTGCGTTTATACCACAAAATGAGAAGTCCTAAACCCACAGCAACTTCACTGGCTGCCACGGCAATAATAAAAAAAGCAAACATCTGCCCTGTAAAATCTCCATAATACTTTGAGACTGCAACAAAACCAATATTAACGGCATTCAATAAAATCTCTGTGGAAAAGAAGAGCATCAAAAGATTGGTTCTTCGCATAACACCAACCAGACCAATAGCAAAAAGCAATCCCGTTAAAATGAGATAATGGGTTAACGTAATCATTTGCCCTCCTTTAGCATTTCACATTCATCTTCTTCTATGGCTAAATGCTCATCCATTTTTTTACTCGCCAAAACAATACCTGAAATCATCGCCACTAAAAGCATAATAGCCGCCAATTCAAAAGGTACTAAATATTTAGTAAATAAAATCAGCCCGACCATCTGTATATTGCCCACATTCTCCATCGCAGGATAAGAGGCTTCAATGCTCTCTGAAACCAACGGCATACACAAAATGGCGACAATCAAAACAGCACTGATGATCGAAAGTGTGTACGCAATTTTTTTAGAGCGCATCTTCTCGCTGACATCACGGGTGGTATCAAAAAACATCATACCAAAAGCATACAACGCCATAATCGCACCTGAATAGACTACAATCTGTACCACACCCAAAAACTCAGCATCTAAAATAAAAAAGAACCCTGAGATAAAAATCATTCCACCGGCTAAGGCACTCATGGCATACAAAGCGTTTTTGCTCATCACCACAATGCCAAACATACCCACAGTGAGTATCGAAAAAATGTAAAATGCTATCACTTCATACATGGCAACCTCAATACGCTAATGGTGTTTTTTTAACAGTTTCATCGGCATGGTCACTTAAAGCGCCAAAACCTGAAAACTCTTTTTGCTCTTTGGCTCTAAAGGTATCAAGAGGCGTTAACATATCCTCTTTAAGTCCAAAATGAGCCCGCTGTTCACTCGCATTTTCATACTCTATGCCATGCACAATGGCAAGTTCTGGACACACTTCTGCACAATACCCACAAAAGATACAACGCCCAAAGTTAATGCTATATTGGGAAACCTCTTTGCGACTCTTCTCATCAATGCGTGTCTCCATGCGAATACAGTTTGCAATACAAATTTTTTCACACAATCCACACCCAATACAACGCTCACTCCCACTCTCAAAAAGACGAAGCAAACGATGAATGGCACGATAGCGTGGTCCCATTTGCATTTTTTCACTGGGGTATTTGAGGGTGTGAATATCAAAACGAATCATCTCACGAAGCACGACCCATAGCCCTACAAAAAGTTCCCCTTTTAGGGTTCTCTTTACCACTCTTTGAAAGGCTTTCCAACCATTTTCAGCCTTTTCCTCACCGTCAAAAAAGATATAATCCCCGCTACAATCGCGTTTTTTAAAATCATTGAGTGTCATCAAAGCCTCCTAAATCAGCACAAAGCCCGTGATCAAAATATTGACCACAGAGAGTGGCATCATGACTTTCCAACAGACCCACATCAGTTGGTCAGGTCTTACATGTGGCCATGCAGCCCTCACCCATAAAAATAAAAATATCCAAAATGAAACTTTTAAAAGCATCATTACCGCACCTGGGATAAACCATAAAGGAGCATATCCGCCCATAAAAATGATGCTCACGAGTACCGAAATGGTAATCATATTGGCATATTCACCAATAAAAAAGAGTCCCCAACGCATGCCTGAATACTCCGTCGCATACCCTGCAACCACTTCAGCTTCAAACTCAACCGTATCAAAAGGCGCACGGTTGGTCTCCATAAAACCTGCGATGGCAAATAAAACAAACGCCAAAGGCTGTTTCCAAATGAGCCACTGGGTAATTCCCCCACTTTGGTAGTCGTTAATATCAATCAAGGAGAGAGAACCAATCAGCATAATAGGCGCTAAAATCGAAAGCCCTGAAACCACTTCAAAAGAGAGCATCTGCACAACCGCACGTGCCGCTCCTAGGAGTGACCATTTATTGGCACTACTCATACCCGCTAACAATGGACCATAAATCCCAACCGAAGCGACCCCCATGACATACAAAAGGGCTACGTTAATGTCTGAGATAATGGGGTGAATCGTGTAACCAAAAAGGGTAAACTCAGGAAAATAGGGCACCGCCGCCATCGCGACAAACGCACTGGTTGCGGCAATCACAGGCGCTATCATAAAAATAGGTTTGATGGCATTTTGAGGGATAATATCTTCTTTGGTAAAAAGCTTAATACCATCGGCTGCGAGTTGCAACAAACCATAAGGGCCTACGTGCATCGGTCCTAGACGTCGTTGCATAAACGCCAAAACTTTACGCTCAATAAAGGTTGCAAAGCCCGCCATAGCCGCTACAATAGAGACGACTATTACCGCTTTAACCACGGTTTCAACAATCACTGCTGTTTCAAACATGCGCAACTCCTTTAATCGTTACACTCGCAAAGCGATACCCCTCTTTAAAAAACGGTGTGACATCGATTTTGGTATCAAAATCAGGCAAATAAGGAATCATGCCCCCTATCATTGGCTCTTCTTTAAGTGCAATAACCAACTTCGCTCCCGCTTCATTTTCAAGGGTAACCATGTCACCACTTTTAAGATTTTTAGCCTCTAAGAAATCTTTGGAGACATACAAAGCACCCGCTTCATTGAGCTGATGGGCTTTGTTGGTAAAAGGGCTAAACTGATGCACAGGATTGGCAAGATAAACCATATCCCCCTCTTTACATGTAAAGCTTGCCAAGGGTTCAACCTCATCGTTACATGTAAGGCTTTGCTCCTCTAAAAGATAGCCTCGATTTTCCCTGCCATCGTTTTCGTATTGGTTAGGCAGGTCATCAAATTTTTGAGCTTTAAATCCTTTTTGGAGTGGTAAAAGAGGTGTGTAATCAATCGTCCACTCCGCTTCAAGCCCTAATGCGTTGGCAAGGTCATTGAGACAATAGCCTTTAAAAGGAAGGGCTGCATTGGTCGGAACCACCCGTTTGTTCATAGACGTAAAAGTTCCTTCTTGCTGGTTCAAGGCAGGCATCGCCAAATCACCCTTGCCTAAGGCACTCAAGGTTACATCGCCTGTGGTGTTATAGCCTAGGACGTAGTTGCCTTTTTCTTCATCCAAATCACAAATCAGCGCAACACCTAAGGTGTTGGTGCGTGAAGGAATCATGACGAGGTTAAACGGCGTAAAGCGCTCTATTAAGCCTAAAAGTTTTGCGATATTTTGTGCACGTGGATGGGCATAAACATCTTCGCCCACGATAAGGCTAAAGCTATCTTTTTTATCAAGCAGTTTCGTAATTTTCTCTACTACATCCGCTTCAGCGCCCATGAGGAAAACCAAAGCGTTGGTATCAATTTCTATCTCTTTCTCGACCACTTTGTTCACACTGGTGATAACCTCTTTTTCTTCACCACTTTCTTCATCTTTGACCATCTCTTTCACATCTTCTTTAATGCTCTCTTGGATGGTTTTTTTCTCAATTGTATGAAACGTGGCTAAATAGTCTTTAAGCGCTTTTGGTATTGCCTCTTTATCGCCAAAAAGGTCTAAAAGAAAGTAAGCAATCGCCTCTTCAGCCCCCACTTTGTGCGTAATAGAAAGAAGGTTTTTCGAATACGCTGAAACCACAGGGTCTGCAATAGGATGAAAGTAAAGCCCTGCTCCTTTGTTCATGCCTAAGGCATTGTTCATGGCGTAGCCTGCATTAGGACTATCCGTTTTTATGGCACCCCCAAAACTCACCACAAAATTACTGGAGCGAATACTCTCCAAATCACTACTGTAAAGGCTTTTACCTGAAGTACTTGCGTAGTGTTTAAGAAATTCTTGGTATCGTTTTGCCTCAGGATTAATGAGTTTATAACCATATTTTTCTTTAAGCTTTTGTAAAACGAGTGCTTCTTCGTTGGTAATGTAACTCTCAAACGCAAGGGTATCCACCTTCGTTTTTAAGCTCTCTACCACCCTTTCAAAGGCACTTTCATCTTTACATGTAACCTCATTTTGAAAGTCAAACCCATAACGAGCTGCTGCGTGAAGCGGTGCGTAGTTGTGCTCACTGCTCACACGGTAAATTTTTGGCTCAGGATTGCTGATGCTGGTCTGTTTGACATCGTAAAAAAGAAGAGAACAGTCACTGCTGTGAGGATTGGAAGCTGGGATTTTTTTAAGCTCCCACGCATTGGAGCTATACTGAAAATCACTCCCTACAAGCGCACCCACAGGACAAACTGCCGTACACTCACCACACTGCGTACAGTCTAAACTCTCCGCCCCACTGGCAATGCCAATAATGGACTTTTGAAGTTTATTCCACATGGCATAGGCATCTTTTTCGGTTTTATCCTTCCACGTTTTATCCAACTCTGCCCCACCACGAGGTACTGTTTTCAGCGCAGACTCACCAATCATATCTTTACAGACCGTCACACAGCGCTCACAGACAATACACAAAGAGGCATCGTAATGAATACGCCCCCACTGTTTGGTCGGACGGTGTGTGTCTGCGATGCAGTGGTGTTGCGAATCCACTCCCATGTGTAAGGTGTAATTTTGAAGCTCACACTCGCCACTTTGATCACACACGCCACACTCCAAAGGATGGTTCACATCGTAGATTTCCATAATGGCACGACGCTCTTTTTCAATCTCTTCACTCTTCGTGATGACATTCATCCCCTCTTTGGCTCTGGCGTTACAGCTATACGCCCGCTTACCATCAATATCCACCAAACACAAACGACACGCTAAAGTAGGTGAACAATTGGTCACATAACACAGTGCAGGGATAAAAATATTATTTCTGCGTGCAACGCCTAAAACGTATTCACCCTCTTTGGCAAGACACGCTTTTCCATCAATCGTTATCGTAATATCGTTCATGACAGCCTCACTTCACTATTTTGACAACATGGTAGGGATACGCCCCACTGAGTTTCGCACAGGGCATTAATCCAATAACCCCTTTGAGCGTTTCATCTTTAACAAAGGTACACGCATGTACTTCTTCGCCTATTTTCACGCCAATGTTTTCATTCTCTTTCACTTTAGCCGCCATTTGAAATTGCGTCGAGCCAATCAGTAAGCCCTCTTTTTCACCCGCTTTTAAAGGACATTCATACACAACGACCCCATCAAAACTCTTAATATCCGCAACCTCATCCATCATCTCTAAACTATCGTTGAGGCTTACATAGGCTTCTTTTGCACCCACTACCATCACGTTAGCTTTACCATAGCGTGCAATCAATCCTGCTAATTTAGCAATATGAGAAGCTCTTGGGTGAGAAAGAACATCGTCCCCTAAAAGGAGTAACACCTTTTTAGCCTCTTGATACAAGGCTTCAATCACCTCAATCTCCTCTTCACCTACGTTGCTCTCCGCACTCAAGTAACCTTCATCGAGTGCTTCAAAATAATCTTCAATCATTTTAGGCATCTTTACATGTAAAAGAAAACTTTTGGCTAAAAGGGCAAAAACACCCTCTTCGGAACCCACTTCATAACGGCTAAAAAAAGCACTCTTCTCAAGCAATGAAGCCTCTTCCATGCTAAACAAATAGACCAATTTAGCATTGGTTTGTTGTAAAGAGTGAAGCAAGGCTTCATCATGGCGGGAGGGCAAAGCACCCACAGAAATAATCAAATCAAAATCGTTACATGTAAAAGCAAAAGCCTCTTTTTTGGCTTGTTGCAAGGCGTGTATAAACTCTCTTTTTTTCATCATGCTACTTCACTTTTTACTTTTTTCACCACAATCGTCCAATCTGTTTCGTTGAATTTAAGAGAGTTCATCAGCGTCCAACCCGCTTCTTTAATCACATCAGCACTTTTTTGAACAGGGGAAAAATCACCTATTTCAAACATAAAAATAGAAACCTCACCCAAAGCGCTCTCATCAATAATTTCAAGCATACGTCCGTAAAAATCATCCCCTAAATGGCGTAAATCATAGCGTTGCATGCCCTCTCCTTATCTGTCAATTTCGCCAAAGACGATGTTTGCATTTCCAATAATCGCCACCACGTCCGCCAAATACTCATCCACCAACAACTCTTGCAAAAACGCTGTGTGAAAAAAGCTAGGGGTTCTCAGTTTCAAACGGTATGGATAAGGATCACCCTGAGAGTTAATGTAAAAGCCTAACTCACCTTTGGGTGACTCCGTTGCCACATAGACCTCACCCACAGGTGGGCGCATTCCTTGTGTCACTAAAACAAAATGCTGCATCAAAGCATAATTTTGCGTCATAATCTGCTCTTTAGGTGCGCTAATATACGAAGGTGCGTGTGCCATAATCTCAGGTGCTGTTCCCTCGTACATTGGAATGAGTTGTTTTAAAATGCGAATGCTCTGTTTCATCTCTTCCATATGCAATTTATAGCGTCCATAACTATCACACGTGGTACTCACAGGCACATCAAACTCGACCTCATCGTAGAGTTCATACGGCTCTTCTTTACGAATATCCCATGCAATGCCACTGCCTCTTAGCATCGGTCCTGAACAGCCCCAACTTTGCGCTTGCTCAGGTGTGACCACACCCACCCCTTCCAAACGCATTTTCCAAATACGGTTCTCATCCAAAAGCGCTTCATAATCGGCAATATCATGCGGTAAGCGATTAATGTAGCGGTTGAGACTTTCAAGCCATCCTTTAGGTAAATCCAAAGGCACACCCCCAATACGAACCGAAGAGTGTGTCAGTCTTGCCCCACAATAATCCTCAATCAAATCCAGCGCATACTCTCTTTCTCTAAAGGTGTACAAAAAGATGGTCATAGCGCCTACATCAAGGGCATGGGTGGCTAACCAAAAAAGGTGCGAGGTAATGCGGTTAAGCTCTAACAAGAGCATGCGAATCACTTTTGCCCGTCTAGGGACTTCCAGTCCTATGAGCTTCTCAACCGCTAAGGCAAATCCGTAGTTGTTGGAACTAGCCGCAATATAATCCATCCTATCGGTGGTTGGCAAAAACTCATTGTAAATCATATTTTCAGCCATCTTTTCCATACCACGGTGCAAATAGCCAATATCAGGGGTTGCTTTACTTACCTTTTCACCATCAAGCTCTAAAATAAGGCGTAACTGCCCGTGAGAGCTTGGGTGTTGAGGCCCAAAGTTGACAATCATATGGTTATCTTCACGCTCAAAAGCGATGTTCTCAAAAAAAGGTTTTAGACGATTCACTTTTTGCATGATTAGGGTCTCTCTTTCACGATTTTCGCATCTTCTTTTTTCAGTTTTTTCACAATAAACACCCCACCCTCTTCTTGATAATCAGTTTGTGTTTTTTCTTGGCTTGGTTTGGCACCAAAAGGCACTTCATGGTGAATATGCGCAAAACGATAGGTGTCATCCACATCAATGCGTGCACTGTCTCGCTCTTCAGGTCCAATAATTTCACGGTACTCTTTGCCAAAAATTTTATCAATCTCATACCACTGTGCCACTTCATCACCCTGTAAAGGATAGGTTTTTCGAAGCGGATGGTCATACCAATCATCAGGCATCAAGAGTCGCTTCATATACGGATGTCCGCTAATAATCACACCAAACATATCGTACATTTCACGCTCCGCCCAATTGGCACTTTTATAAATGCTACTCACACTTTTAAGTGTCTCTTTCTCTTGAATAAAACATTTCACACGCACACGTTTACGCTTTGAAGTCGAGAGCAATTGGTAAAAAATCTCAAATTCACCGCTTTTGGCTAACCAATCAATGGCACTGTGCTCACTTAAAAAATTGTAGGAAAGTTTATCCCTTAAAAATTCTAAGACTTTGACATTATCTTTTGCGCTGATATAAATGACAAGCTGACCTCGTTGAATGTACGCTTCTTTAATAAAAAAGGAAGTCTCCAAATCTTTCACATCTTTGGCAAAAACAGCATCACTCTCAATCTCTTCTTTCGGAATTTCTGGAGCTACAAAGTAGCGGTCGTTGTAGTAGGATTTTTTTTGTACGTTTTTTTTATCGCTGTAAACTCTCATCATACCAACCTTTTAGGCGCAAGTTTACGAGAGGCTTTCTCGGTTCTAATTTTCTTTTGAAGTAGCATAAGCGCATACTGAAGGGTTTCAGGACGAGGAGCACACCCTGGAAGATAAATATCCACAGGCACAATTCTATCTGCCCCTTGCACCGTGGCATAGGTATTAAACATACCGCCTGTATTGGCACAACTGCCCATGCTAATGACCCATTTTGGATCAGGCATCTGGTCGTACAAACGGCGCATAAAAGGGGCGTGTTTTTTAGTCAGCGTTCCTGCGATGACAATCACATCGGCCTGTCTAGGGCTGGCTCTAAAAATCGTTCCAAAACGGTCAAAGTCATAACGGCTCGCACCCGTTGCCATCATCTCAATCGCACAACAGGCAAGCCCATACGTGAGGGGCCAAAGGGAGTTACTACGTCCCCACTGCACCAATTTATCGACGGTGGTCAAAGCAACAGGAAGCCCTGCTTCTTGGAGGTAATTTATCTTATGCTGTGCCATTCAAGCGCTCCTTTTCTCCATGCGTAGGCAAATCCTATACTTAAAATAAGAACAAACAAAATCATTTCAATAAACCCAAACATTCCAAGCACCCTAAAATTAACCGCCCATGGAAACATAAAAATAATCTCCACATCAAACAAAATAAACAACACCGCAAACAAGTAGAAGTGTGCGGAGATTTTATTGGGCTGTTTGGTCACTTCTGGTCCACACTCGTAAATGGTGAGTTTAAGCTTCTCCGTATCCAAACGTGCCATCTTTCGACTCACTGTTCGTGCTAATACCGTGATGCCATAAAAGACAACTGCACAAAAAACGAGTAGAAAAAAGACTCCAAAAAAAGGATGTGAAAAATCCATATGCGACAAAGGGGTCATCTGCAATTCCTTTACTTTTTTTACCACAAATCCATCTGAACACTCTTTACATGTAAAAGTGCTCAAAAAGGCTTGGGTGCCTTTATTTCATAAAACCAACGGGCTTCGTATCACCAAAAGCGCCTTTTGTCTCACGATCAATAGAAAGTTTAAAATCCTCAAAGGTAAACAAAGGCTCCTCTTTGGTTGCTACTTTGAGTGCTGTGTTTTTAAGCACCACTTTAATCTGCCCTCCCGTAAGCGGATAGGACGCTAAGCGTTCAATATCAAGTCCCTCTTCATAATGTGCATTTTGAGGTAAAAGCTTTTTCCAAAGTTCTAAACGCTGAGTAAAGTCAGGCTTTTCAAACGCGATTTTATAGTCAAAACGTCTCGAAAATGCTGGGTCAATCGTCTCTAATAGGTTGGTGGTTGCAATAAGTAGTCCATCAAACCTCTCAATCTGCTCTAAAAAGATATTTTGCATTTGATTGTGCATTTTATCGGCACTTGCACCACTCTCTGTTGAGCGAGCACTTAAAAACTGATCCGCTTCATTGAGCAATAAAAGTGGCTCACTTTTTGTTTTTTTACACAACTCTTTGTAGGTGTCAAAAATATTGCGTACATTTTTTTCACTCTCACCCACATATTTAGAGAGAATCTTCGAACAATCAAAACTAAGCACTCGTTTTTTCATCGACTTGGCTAAAGAAAGAGCCGTCATCGTCTTACCCGTACCTGGAGGGCCATAGAGAATAATCTTCGCATCGATGCCGCTACGTCTCTCTTTAATACCCCATTCTCTGAGTAATTTCACCACATTTTTATCAATTTGTTTGAGTAAATTATCCAAAACCTCTTTGGTTTTTGGGTGCAAAATAACATCTTCTAGGGTTGTTTTAGGGTCAATCAATTCAAAAAGCTCTTGCTCACCAATAAGCATGTCAAGTTTAATTTTTTTATTTTTCTTCTCTTTGTTGGGATGCATAATCTTTTGCAAAATCTCTTCGGCAATAAAAAAACTACGTGTCACACCTCCAAAAGTGCTCAGCATTTCATCGTAATCAATAATGAGATTTTCAATGAGTTTTGAGCCCTCTTCGAGTAAAGAGCGGTTTTTAATCTTTTCATAATCATCTAAACTGATGAGATTAATAAGCGTATTCATATCCCGCAAACTCTCAAACTCTCCTGCATATTCCTCTTTAAGAAGGGCTAGAAAAATAAGTTGTTCTTTAGGGCTAAGTTCATTCTCTTTAAAAATAGTCTCGACCACAATCTCATTTTGTGTTACTTTTATACGCTCACTAATACGACTCTCTAAAAGTTCAAGTTTGTTTTTAAGTCGCCCAATACTTGGTGAATTTTCGGTAGCATTGTATTTGGTTTGACTCAGCTTTTGATAGAGTTCAATACGAAAAAACTGATCTTTTAAATATTCAAGATGATCCTCATAAGGTGTCACATCTGGTAACACGACCTCAAGTGTTCCTTCCTCAAGGAGTTTTAGAAATGCAGAACTAAGTGTTACACTGCTGTTTAAAAGCTCTAATTGCGAAACATCCATAATCTTAGAATTTAAAAAATTATTCTGAACAATCCATCCTTGCTCAATTAATTCTTTCACTAAAACAAGTTGGTGTAAATGCGCATAATTTTTATTTCCAAAGAGTTTAATCAGTATTTCTGAAATATCCAAATCAACCGAGCCTTGCACGTATTCTTTGGTCATAAGCTGCAAGAGCTTTGCTTCTTCAAGCGAACACTTTAACTGCTCATAAATATAACATTTTTGAACATTTTTACACTCTAAAAAATCTACCAAATACTTCAATACACACCCTTTCATCCCACTAAATCATACAATCATACGCTTTGGGGTTTATATGATGACAAGATGATAATAAAATAACCCTTTGGTTATTAAGTTAATCTCTCTTTTTTACGCAAAAGTGCACCTGTTTCCACCTGTTCTTTTAAGACCCGCTTTAGAACCTTTCCTGTTGCATTTTTAGGTAGCTCTTCTACAAAATAAATGTGTTTGGGTAATTTGAAGTTTGCGAGGTGATGTTTTAAATAAGCTCGCAGTTCCATTTCATTTAATTGAATATCTTCTTTAGGTTGAATAAACGCTAGAACTTCTTCATCTTTGGTCTGCTTATCTTTCAGTCCAATAACTGCTACGGCGTCCACGCCTTCGTATTTGTAAATCACCTCTTCGATTTCTCTAGGATAGATATTAATGCCTTTTGAGATAATCAAATCTTTTTTACGATCCACAATATACACAAAGCCATCTTTATCCTTCTTTCCTAAATCGCCTGTGAGCAACCAACCATTGCTAATCGTTTCATCCGTCGCATCGGGATGATTAAGATAGCCTTGCATCACACAATCACCCTTCACCATAATCTCACCCACCTCACCCGTTGCCACTTCCATCCGTTCTTCATCCACTATCTTAATCTCATAGCTAGGAAGAGGCAGTCCAACGGAGAGCGGTTTTTGACGCTCTAGTCGATTCACACACACCGCAGGTGAACACTCGCTTAATCCATACCCCTCAAGCAATTTGGCTTTTTTAAATTTGGCACTAAAATCATTTAATGCTTGTTCACTCAGTGGCGCACTTCCTGAGATAAAAATGCGTACTTTGTTAAACCACATAAAATACCATGGAATCTTCGCCTTCAACAGAGCATTGTAGAGTGTAGGAACCCCTAGGAAAATGGTGACACGTTTTAGCAATGTTTGTTTAAGGACATTGGCAAAAGGAAAAACCGAGCGCACAATGACGATGCTTGAACAGGTAAACATCGGTAAAAGCACCATAATGGAGAGTGTAAAGCTGTGAAACATCGGTAGAAAAACAATAAATCTATCGTTACATGTAACTTTAAAAGATTCTGCTCCACTAATGGCATTTGAGAATAGATTGCGGTAACTGAGCATCGCTCCTTTGGGTTTGCCTGTTGTTCCTGAGGTATAGACGATACACGCCGTATCATCGAGTTTTGCACTGCATCCTTCTTCTGTATCCACCAGCGTTGTGGCTAAAATCGTCTCAAAGCTTCCTTCATTTGCTTCTAAAGGTGCTTCTATCCAAATAATACGCTCAATCTTCGTATGCTCTAGCAAAGGTTTTGTCTCTTTGACAAAGGCATAGGAGCTTAAAAGCATTTTGGCATCACAATCGTTCAAGATATACTCAAACTCCTCTTCTTTCAAGAAAGTATTGAGAGGAACGGCAATAGCGCCTAGTTTAGTGATGGCGTACAATGCCACCACAAACGCTTCGCAGTTCCCTACAATCATGGCGACTTTATCGCCTTTTTGAATGTTGTTTTGTTTTAAAAAGTACGCAAACGTATCAATCGAATCTTTGAGTTTTGCATAACTTATCTTTCTATCATCCATAAAAATAGCAGTTTTTCGAGGTGCGTTTTTTGCATTCGCACACATCACCTCATAAAAATTTTGATACGGATAACTGAGCATATCTAAAACTTATATTTGAGAGATGCCGTAACCAGATGTGCGGCAGAATCAGTAAATTTACCATTGACCCCAGCTGAATTGGTGGTTATACTTCTCTTCTCTTTTTCATCATACAAATATGCTAAGCCTACTTTCAAATTTTGAGAAACTTTATACTCAAACCCGACCGAATAGAGTTTTGCATCCGAATCAGGAAGCTCAAAACCCATCGTGCTGCTAGGAACAGGCGTTTTATCAATCGCAAAACCTGCCATAAGTTTCAGTGCATCGCTGTATTGGTGGCTGATACCTATACGATACGCATTGACGTCTCTCCATTTTTTATCTTTTGGAGTATCAAATGTACTTGCGGTGGTAGCATCGAGTGTCACATCATAATCAAAATCCAATTCTTTATAGCTCGACCAATAGGTGCGCTCAAAGACAAATTCAAGGGTTGTTTTATCCATTGTATACGCTGCGGCCAAGGCTAAAGAAGCAGGTAAAGGAATCGTAACTGACGCACCAACACCTTTGTAATTTCCTCCTGCAAAATGGTACAAATCTGCTTCACCTTTAACCGTTAAATCCACTTTAGAACGATAGGTTGCTGCTAAGATTAAATCTTCAATGGGTTTATAACTAAGAGCTAGGTTATACCCAAAATCAATGGAATCCCCTGTTAAATCTCGTGTTACCAAATTGTTGTAATTACTTTTAACCACCCCATCAGTATAGACTCCACGCAAACCAAACCCTAGGGCTAACTGATCATTCACCTTATAACTTGCTGTTGGATTAATCTCAATCACCTTAAGAGTAAACTCTTCCGAAGTTTGCATCTGATAGCTCTCATCCCAACGCTTCGAAAGCCCAGCAGGGGCTACAATAGAGAGACCATAACGCCAATTTCCAACCATCGGTGAGACATAGTGTAAATTTGGGAGTAAAAAGTTCTCCTCTTTTGAGTCGCCACTAAGAGCCGCATTATTATCAGTATAATCCACTTTAGGGAGATTAATGTAGGTCAAAGAGGTTTCGATATACCCACCCTCCGCCATAAATGCCATATTGGCAGGGTTATAATAACTCGCATCCGCACCATTGGCGCTGGCAACGTATGCCGCACTAAGGGCGACAGAGTTTAATGATTGTTCAGGAATTCTATAGCCCGAAGCCAAAAGGGTTGCTGTACTAAGACTTAGTAACGTAGCGACTTTGAGGGTTTGTTTCATTCAATTTCCTTAAAAAATTAGTCAATGAGGCTATAAAGAAGTGCTATCTCTTCTGCCCAAATAGATTCGTCTATCGTTTCAAGTATTAAAGGGATATCATCCATGCGAGCATCATTCATAATCAATTTGAAAGGCGCTAGTCCCAACTTGCCTTTGCCTAAAGAGTCGTGTCTGTCCACATGTGAGCCCAAATCAGGCTTCGAATCGTTAAGATGCATTCCTTTAAGGTACTTAAAGCCCACGATTGTATCAAATTTATGCATCGTTTGCTTATAGGTTTCTTCGTTTCTAAAGTCATAGCCTGAGGTAAAAAGATGGCAGGTATCGATGCAAACGCCCACGCGCTCTTTATCGATGGAGTTTTCCATCAAATAGCTCAGGTGTTCCATTTTGTAACCTAAATTGCTCCCTTGCCCTGCGGTATTTTCAACAACGAGTGTCACACCACTCGTTTTGCGTAACACTTCGTTCATCGAAGCGCTAATCAGTTCCAAACAGGCTTCTTCGCTGATTTGCTTTAGATGACTTCCTGGATGAAAATTGAGTTTATCAAGACCTAGAGCCTCACAGCGTTTCACCTCATCTAAAAAAGCGTTCAAAGACTTTTCACGCGCTTCGGCTTCTGGGTGCCCTAAATTAATCAAATAACTATCATGCGCTAAAACATACTTGGGTAGAATCTCTGCTTTTTCAAGTTCAACTTTAAAACGCTCAATATCTTCTTTTGTAAGCGGTTTACCTTCCCATTGGCGTTGATTTTTCGTAAAAAGAGCAAAGGCTTTTGCCCCAATTTTAAACGCATTTATAGGAGCATTAAATACTCCTCCACTAGCACTCACGTGTGCTCCAACATATTTCATTATTTTTCCTTTTAGGGTAATCGTTTAAGTCGAATCAAAATACCGTTTTGAGTATCTTTGAAACTTGAGTGTCCATTTTCGACTTTATAGAGAATATGACTCGTTTCAGAAGTCAGCTCTTGTTCAAAGCCCTGAGGTGTTTGACGTAGAAATTTACCATCATAAATTGGCTTTTGCGCCATAATATCTTGCATGAGTTCAGCATAATGTTCCACTTGAAAAAAATTCTGGTTAAATGCTAAGCGATCCAAACACTTTCCATCCATACAGACATAATTTCCCATAACTTCTAAATGAAATAAAAGGTTTCCTGCTGAGAAAATTTGCACGCTATCGTAGGCAATTCCGTGATTAATAAATCCTGTATCTGAAAGGGCTATCTGTTTATTTTTAATGGTAATCACATACGCCTCAGAACGTGTAATCTCTTTTTTTACTGCGCACCCACTGAATACAAAAAAAAGCAAAGCCATACTTACATGTAAAAACCATTTCATGATTGACACGCCTTACAAATACCTTTAAGCACAATGCTTTTCACTTCACCTTCCACCTCACCAAAATCCACATCCATACAGATAATTCTATGGCACTGTTCACAAATAAAATGCGCATGCGTTTTGCCTGAAAGCTCAAAATACCACTTACGGTCATCGCCTTCAAATTTATGCACCATCCCCGCTTCTTCAAAAAGTGCGATGTTGCGATAAAAGGTCGCTTTATCCATAGTGCTGTCCATTTTTTCTTTAATTTGCTCATAATTCATGGGCTGACTTGCCTTTTTAAGCACCATCAAAATTGAAAAACGCGCGGTGGTAAATTTAATATCATATTTACAACACAATGCTTTTATCTGTTCGTTCATCTCTCACTCTTTACATGTAAACTGTCGGGAATGGTATCCAATTTTTTATTAGACTTCTTGCATAACCCTTGGAAAGGTGAAGAGTTTGCTTAGAGT
>JAFGFU010000008.1 GCA_016930915.1 Campylobacterales bacterium | reverse complement strand
TTAACCCCGTTCTCTCAAACGAGGACGAAATTATATATCCATGTTCCTTAAAAAAAGGTTAAAAAATAAAGAGGGGGTCGTAATATTGTATTTATAGGATTTTTGATTAATTTTTTATTTACTATGTTTCCATATAATAGAGAACTTAAAATTGCATTCACTCTCATTAATTTGATAGAATGCGTTTCGAGTAAATATTATCGTATCAAACATTTAAAAGGAGAATTACATGGGTCTGTATGATCGAAATTACATACACCAACACTCGCATGAGGGTGCCTATGAGCATGCAAAAGGCAGAGAAAGTTCTATTGGGCTTTTCATCAAGCAAACGTATCAGCTCTTTGCAGCTTCTCTACTTGCAGCAAGTGCTGGAGCATACATAGGAATAGGAATGGCAAGCACAGTTGCCTCTTGGTTTTGGGGAATTGTTATTTTAGAGTTTGTCTTTTTATTTGGACTCTACGCAGCAAAACGAAAAGCAGGTCTTAATTTGATTTTACTTTTTGGTTTTACATTTCTAAGTGGCTTAACACTTGCACCATTACTCTCAAGTATTCTTGGGCTCAAAGGTGGTGCAAATATTGTGGCAAATGCCTTTATTCTAACTACTGTTGCTTTTGGTGGACTTTCAGTTTTTGCAATGAATACCAAAAAAGATTTCACAACTATGGGTAAAATGCTTTTTATCACGCTTATTGTTGTTGTGGTAGCAGGGTTAATTAATATTTTCTTTCACAGTCCTGTGTTACAGTTAGTCATTGCAAGTGTTAGTTCTATTTTATTTAGTGCCTTCATTCTTTATGACACACAAAATATTATAAAAGGTGCATATGAGACACCTATTGAAAGCGCCATTGCTCTTTATTTAGACTTTTTAAATCTCTTTGTCTCTTTACTACAAATTCTTGGAATTTTTGGTTCACGCGACGAATAAACCCTTACATGTAAAAAAAAGGGAGTGTGAGAAAAACTCTCACACTCCCTTTAAATTTCGTTAAAAAACGTAAATATGTGGGCAACAACCTGTTGCTATCACGTTTAACATGCTGGAACGTTGCCGCTATCGCTCGCATAGTTAAATAAGAAATCATAGACATGTTGAATATAAGAATCTTTCAATGGTTTTGCATTTGGACAAAACTTTTTCATTTCGTCATTCAATTTACCACCATCTTGGATTGCTTTCCACTCTGCTTGTGTGTGTTTTTTTGCCATTGTGGCACCATCAAAACCGCAAGGACCTTTAAGCTCTTTAATAAAAAGCTTCTGACCTTTTCCTGCATCAGCAAGCGCTGCTGTGCTTAGAAAACTCATACTTACCATAATTGCGCAAAGCAATTTAAAGAATTTTGACACTCTGTCTCCTTATATTAAGATTGATTTTAAAACATACAGGGATAAATAACCCTATATGTTTACATGTAAAAGTAATTTAACCTAAAGGCTCATTCACTTTGATCTCACATTTACTTGAAGCATCACACTTGATATTTGCATCAAAATAAAGCACACGGCTGACATCCATTTTTGCATCTTTAAGCTTCATCTGCGCTTCCATCGCACGACCACCTGTTGCACAGTTGATCACGACAACTTTCCCTTTAGGAAGTTTCGCTACAAACTCTGAAGCGCTCATTTTACCCGCTTCAATATTGATGGCACCTTTAATATGACCATTAGTAAATTCTGCTGGGCTTCGTACATCTATGATGGCTACGTTTGCCGGTACTGTTCCTGCTAGGATATGAGCCTTATACCATTCCCCATCAATGGTTCCTTCATCAATGCCCAATTTCACACCATCAATCATTGTAGGTGCTTTTGCTACAGCATCCACCTTAACTTCTGCTTTTGCTGCACCCCTAGTTGTTTGAAGGTTTGCTTCTTTCCATGCAGGAAGACCGCCTGCGTAAACGCTGACTTTTTTATATCCTAACTCTAACAATTTATGGGCAACAACGTGTGATTTATGACATTCATAACCTGCACAAAACGTAATAATAGGCGTATTTTTATCTACAGGAAATCGACCCATTAATTTGGGAAGCTCATCATCATTCATATATATAGAACCAGGAATACTCTCTGCTAAAAATTTAACGTAAGGTCTAGCATCCATCATCAACGCACTACTGTTTTTAAATGCACTTTGTGCAACAGGAGTTCCTACTTCTAAATAACTCTTAGTCGCCCACTCTGGCTCACCTGCTTGGTAAAGTTTTACGTTTGTAAAGCCTTTACTTTTCAAATGACCTGCAACAATAGGACTTTTTTCACAATCCCATCCACCACAATAAACAATAATCTCTTTATCTTTAGCCACTTTATCAAGCTGTCCGATGTATTTATCAATTTGTGTATCAGGAATATTCAAACTAGATGGAATGGTTCCTCCCAAATATTTAGGATTTGGACGGGCATCAATTAAAAGCGCCTTTGCACCACTGCGTGTGCCATTGCCAATGGCAGCTTTAACATACGCATAATCAACATCTTGAAGTTTAAATTTCTCTATCAAGCCTTTGACGTGAGGTGTTGGTGCATTTAAAACTTTTGCACTGGGTGTCGTACCTGCTTCTGGTTGTGTCGCTGTACATCCACTAAGAAGCAAACCTGCAACGACGATACTTGCTCCAAAAATTCTTAACTTCATTTTTTCTCCTTTAAAAGTTTAAGTTTCACGTATTAATGATGTTCTCTGAAATCACTTACAGAGAGAATACTATCAAACAGTTTATAGACAATCATAATCACACCTAAAGAACCAACAACAATCAGTATCTCACCTAAATGAGGAGCCACGTAATTAAATGATTTTTCTAAAGCGTAAAAATCATATTTTTCGTAACCCAACCCAAAACGATTTGACATTGGATTGGCATTGCCACCATAGACGAAAATATAACGTCCAACAAAACCACCTATCACCACACACACAGATGCAAGCAAGGTATAGAGTGATTTACCTGGTTTGAAAATAAAGAAAAATGGTAAAGCTAATGTCAATAAGATATAACCTCCAAAATAAATAGGTTTAAACGGTCCAAAAAGAATTAAAAAAGACCAATCTTTGTCAACTGTCATATACCCAAAAACTTCATAAAGCGCTAAGATGGATACAAAAAACAACATCGCTTTTCTAATTAAATCCATTAATTCATTATATTCTTCTTTATTTTTGTGTACTAAGTAACTGTAAATACCCATAACACCCAAAGAAGAAACAAAGGCTGAAATAATGAAATAAAACGTCAAAAATGGAAACTCTGTCCAGAGATGACGTGCGGTATTCATAGAAAATAGCTTCGCTTGAATATAATACTCCACCAAATCCACACCAATGCTTAAAACCAAAATAGGTAAAGCCAAACGTTTTGCCCACTCTCTTTTATTCGTCAAAAGCAAGTAAATTTCAAATAGAACAAAAGGAATATACGTACAATAAAGCGGTAACATCAACCACATACCTGCACTTATATTAGGTGTCAAAACCATCCACAGCATATTGAGCATGTTCAAATCCGTTGCGATGGTAAACAGTCCTGCAAACACCATTGACAAACCAACTGCCATAAATCCAGCTGCTGCTTTGGCAATCACATGAAAACCCATTAACTCGGCTAACGCAACAATAAAAATAACGCCACTTCCTGTGTAAATCATGTACATGTAATTCACGATAAACAGTGTCCATGGGATGTTACGATTTACCTCTCCCACATCGCCAAAAACAGCCAAACGCATTGCTTCTTTGAGTGCAGGATCAGTAGGATTGAGACCTGAAGCATGCGCATTGGCTGCTGCGCTAAAATACCTCACATCAAAAATCTCATAAATACCGACCATCGCTAATGCCATAAAGAAATAGCCAAGAAGCATTGTTTTATTAAATAAGAGCCCAAAAATAGAAATCTTGTTAATTTCAAGACCCATAAATGTTATTTTTTCCATTCTTTACTCCTTCTATTTTTTGCTTCTTCGTAAAGAGGTTTAATGTCATCCCATGTATGAATAATCGTGTCATGCGATACACTCTGCTTTGCATAAGCTTCATCATCAGGTAAGATGTAAAAAAGCTTTGGCAAGGTATTGGTATACTCTTTTTGAAAGAAAAAGCGTTTCGTTTTGAGTAATTTCACCAAATCACTGTTTTCATCATCCAAATCACCAAAAAGTCTTACTTTTGTTGGACACGTTGCTTGACAAGCTGTTGTCCCACCCGCTTCTAAAGAGCGATGATCACAGAAAGTACATTTATCAACAGCGACCATGGTATCATCTACGAAACGTGCATCATAAGGACATGCTTCCATACATCCTTTACATAGAATACATTTATGTGGGTCTACTTTGACAATGCCACCTTCTGCAAAATGACTTGCATTGGTTGGACATACACTCACACAAGGTGCATCAATACAATGATTACATTGTGAAGGATAAAGATTTGCAAAAGGCTTTCCAAAAATAGTACCTTCTACAACACCAACCCAAATACGCTGTTTATCAGCACCTAGTTGCACGCCGTTTTCTTCTTTACACGCTACTTCACATGCTTTACAGTTAATACAATTTTGATAATCTAATGCCATTGCGTAATTCATTTTTACACCCTCCTCAGCGTTACAAGCGTGTCATGCATATTGGCACAACCGTGTACTGGCTCTATGGTATCTTCAATAATTTCATTATCACTTGCCCCATTACGATGCGCAAATGTCATGCCTTCAGATTTTGAACCAAATCCATGAATATAAAACACCGTTTGTGGCACAATTTTTGGTGTTGGATAGGCTTTAATGCGTACTTGACCAACCCTACTCGTTACTTCAATAGTATCTCCAAATTCAATACCCAATTTCTCAGCTTCTTTGTCATTAATCCACAAATAATTTTCATGCATTAATTCTAAAAGCATAATATTATTGACGGTTGAACTTTGTGTAAATTGAGCATGACGTCCTGTAACGAACTTAAATTTTCCTTCAGGAACTTTGACATAATCCTCATCTCTCCATGCTGGCATAGGATCAACTTTTCTTGCAACCATACTGGCAAGATAACATTCTACTTTTTTATTGGGCGTGTTAAACGAACGTTTTAACTCTGCAATATCTCCTGGATTAACACATAAATCGTGTAAAAATGCTTCTGAATCATACTCTTCTTCTAACTTAAGCACAGAATAAAATCGCTTATCTTTTGGATAATACTCATACGTATTGTTATCTATCTTTTTAAAATATGAGAGCATATTAGGATAGAAAACACCTTTTTCACGTAAAATTTTCCACGCTTCTTCACCGTATTTGCTCACAAACATATGATGATTGGTCTCTTCTTGAGAGTGCATGAAAGGCTCCGCTAAATCGAAACCACCATCCTCAAAAACTGTCTGCTCATCATCTTCTTCAATAGCTTCTTGTACATCTTCATCATGTTTTTTCGTAATTTCCCATAATGGTTTTGTCAACTTTTGAGCCAACTCACGCATGATGTCATTCACAGGTTTTGTCTCATACATAGGCTCAATCGCTTTTTCACGTAAAATAATGGCAGGCTCAACTCCCGCAAACGATTGAACAGGGTCTTCTCGCTCAAGATACGTACACTCAGGTAAAATAACATCTGCTAACATTGCAGTATCACTTGGCATCGTATCAATCACCACAACCAAATCCATTTTCTCAAACATTTGACGTGTTTTTGTAGAATTAGGAACTGAAAGCATTGGATTTTGTTTGTACACAAACATACCTCGAATTGGGTACGGTGTTTTACCTTCTGCTACCATATTTCTCCACCCCACCCATGAACCTGTAGCACCCACAACGGCTGCTACATTTTTATCAATACGAGGCTGTGCATTGGCATACATAGGAGCATTGACAGCATGATCGCCTAAAGGCAATTTTTTACCAAAAACGATACCACCTTTAACGTCAATTCCACCACCAAGAGCAGTGAAAAGTGCCATGGCACGTCGCAATTGGAAATCATTGCTAGACCATGTGGTACGCCTGCCTTGATAGTAAACAGATTGCGGAGCATGTGCCATAAAATCATGTGCCACTTTACGAATTTCTTCTGCTTTAATACCTGTGATTTTCTCAGCCCATTCAGGAGTATAACCTCCTTCAAGAATGTGTTTTTCATATTTGTCAAAATCAACAAAGTTTTTAGCAACATAAGTTCGATTATAAATTTTAGTGCTAATGGCCACATAAGTTAACGCTAAAACAAACGCCAAATCCGTACCAGGTCGAATTGGTAAATAGGTGTCTGCATGCATTGCAGTATTCGTATAGCGAGGATCAACCACTACAAGCTTCATTCCTCGACCACGGGTACGCTTAAACATATCCATCGTATCAGGTGTCAAAATCGCTTCTGCACGATTTGCCCCTGCCATAATGACATATTTAGCATTTTCCATATCTGCTAAACCATATCCGCCAATGGTCAAAGTATAGCCTGAGACAGCCGTTTGTAGACAAATCGTTGAGTGATTGAGAAAATTCGAAGATCCAAATTTATCAGCCATAAATGTTTTAAAAGTATGTTCAGCCAAGCCCTCACCTGCACAATAACCAATACAGGAGCGATTGTCTTCTTCCTCATCTAAAATTTTCACCAATTTTTCTTGAATGTAAGTATAAGCCTCATCCCATGTTACACGGCGATATTTACCATCACCTCTTTCACCTGCTCGAATTAAAGGGTATTTTAAACGATCTGGATCATAGAGAGCATGAATACCTGCTACGCCTCTTGCACACAACATATTGCGTGATTTTGGGAAATAGGGATTGGGTTCAAGTTTGGTCACAATGCCATTTTTAACGTACGCAACCGCTGCACACTTATTAACACACATTTCACAGATAGTTGGAACTTTCTTCACAAGCAAATTTTCAGTTTTTTCTTCTGACTTTGCCATAATAGATGTACCACTTAATGCTGTTCCACCAACAACACTTAACGCGACACTTCCTTGAAGAAACCTCCTTCGTGAGATCTCTACTTTCATTGCATCTCCTTATTAAGCTTTGTACTTCAAAAACCTATTTGTAAGTACATCTTATACGTTCTATTGTAAGCGTAAAATCTTAGAAAGAACTTACAAAAGGTAAAAAAAAATGAACAAAAGGAAAGTTATATTAACTAAATAGCCAATTTATGGGGATTTTACTCTAAATTTTTTTGGTTTATCTTCGTCATTTTTTTAACAAAAAGGTTTAATATTTTTAACCTTTTCGCAAATATTTTTATCATAAAAGCCAAAAAAAATAAATTATGGTCAATTTTTTTATTTAAGTTTAATAAGTAAAATATTACAGTTGTATAAGTATTAATTATACTATTTCATTAAGTTTAGAATTTCCCCAAACAAAAAGCACTTCAAACTCAAGATACGTATGCGGATAATTTTCAATAAGGGCTTTTGTTTGGGCTACACTCAAACGTTTTTCACCACCGCTAACACCACTTTTTTTAATATAGCGAAATTTTGAGAGATTATCTTCAAAATAGAGCCGAAATGTTTTAATTTCTATTTTACATGTAAAGAGTGCCTCAAAAAGTAAACTAAGTGCTTTAGCATTCGGAAGAAAGCGTTTCAAACCACTCATTTCATAGATGGTTTCAAAGGTTTTGTCAGTAAAAATGGCAAATGCCCCTTCTTTACATGTAAAAGCAATTTTGTGAATCAAGGACTCAATATCATTCGCCCATTGTAATGCAGAAGAGGAAATAATCAAATCATAATTTTTTTCAAACAATGCATGCGATTCAAAACGTTCACATACGACCTTGACCTTTTCACTTTTAGGATGCAATTCACACATATTTACAGCACTATCTACGCCAAGAAAATGCTCAAATGACCATGCAATCTGTTTTAAAACTGCTCCGCTTCCACATCCTAAATCTAAAATACTCTGAGGCTGTGAATCAATATGTGAAACCAAATAATTGGCTATTTCTTGCTGTAAAGCAGTGTATGCATCATAACTGTGTGCATTTTTGGAAAATTCTTTGATATGGTTTGCCATCATTTTAAAAAGGTATCCGCTTATTTTTACTCAAATTGTACTTTTTTATCACTAAAAAAAGAGCCTTTTAAAGCAGAATCTAAAGAAAGAAAAAAAGGAGTTAAACGTGCTTTAACGATTTTTTAACAGCTTTTAGGTATAATCCTTAGTTCTACATTATTTTGAAAACAAAGGACATCACGAATGATCACCTCCGTTTTACTGGTTTTTCAGTTTATTTTAACAGCTATTTTAACCATCGCTGTACTCCTTCAAAAAAGCTCTTCTATCGGCCTTGGTGCTTATAGCGGAAGCAATGAGTCCCTTTTTGGTGCAAAAGGACCTGCAGGATTTATGGCAAAGTTTACCTTTATTTTAGCGATTGTTTTTGTTGCTAATACACTTACATTAGGCTATTTTTACAATCAAGATAGAAAAGTATCTCTCGCAGAAGAGATTAAAATTGAAAAAAGTGTTGTACCCGCTACGCCTACTACATCAGTCCCTGTAGCACCTGCCGCACCTGAAGCTCCAACACTTAAATAATCTGCCATGAAATCTTTTTGGCTTTTTTTGACGTTGAGTGTAATGATGTGGGCAGATGCTCACATCTTCATTTATCATCGTTTTAACGATACTAGACACCCCTCAACCAACACTAGCCTTGAAGAGCTACGCAGAGAATTTGACTATTTTAAAACGCACGGTTACGAAGTCATTCCGCTCGAAAGACTGGTTCGTGCGCTTTACAACAAAGAGAATATTCCAGATCATTGGGTCGTTTTAACCATTGACGACAACTATAAAAGCTTTTATGAACATGGACTTGCCCTCTTTAAAGAGTACAACTACCCTTTTTCCATGTTTGTCTACGTAGGAGCAACCGAAAAAAGATATGGTGACTATATGAGTTGGGAACAACTCCGTGAAACTGCCAAATACGGCGCTTTAGAATTTCATTCATTCAATCATCCACATATGCATGAGCTTAATGATACTGAGTTGAAAAAAGATTTTGAAATGGGTCTTCAACTCTTTGAAAAACAGCTAGGTTTTAAACCTCACTATTTTTCTTACCCTTTTGGAGAATTTTCACCTCGGGTAAAAGCCATTGCGTCAACGTATGGATTTGAAGCTATTCTCAATCAAAATATGGGAGCAGTTGCCTCGTTTAGCGACCCTATGGATTTAGACCGCTCAGCCCTTGTCGGCAAAAGTGATTTAGCAGGATTTTTAAAATATAAAGCCCTTGAGGCAGAGTGGATTGAGCCTTTAACGCTGAGAAAAAACAGTGCCCTAACATCTTTACATGTAAAGGCAAAAACGTCTGCTTCCAAAGGAGGCATTTATATCAGTGGATATGGGTATGAAGCGTTAAACCTGAGTGAGGGTATTTTTCAGACAAATATCAATAAAATAGCCATCAAAGAGCGCACACGAGTCATGATCTCGGTGGGCAATAAAATTTCAACGAAACTACTTGTAAAGGATAACTATGGAACTAAATAAAGTATATGCAGAACAAAAAGAGCATATGGAAAAATGTATTGCAGCACTTAAACGTGACTTTATGACCATTCGTAGCGGAAAAGTCTCTACCACGATTTTAGATAATATTCACGTCGATTATTATGGAACACCCACAGGTCTTAGTCAAGTTGCAACGGTTTTAGCAACCGATGCAACCACCATTACCATTTCTCCATGGGAGAAAAAAATGCTCAGAGAAATTGAAAAAGCCATTATGCAAGCAAACATTGGTGTCAATCCCAACAATGATGGCGAAAGCATTAAACTCTTCTTTCCTCCAATGACCAGTGAGCAGAGAAAAGAGGGCGCTAAACAAGCAAAATCTATGGGCGATAAAGCAAAAATCGCCATTCGAAACGTACGTAAAGATGCCAACGATCAAGTCAAAAAGCTTGAAAAAGACAAACTCATTACAGAAGATCAATCCAAAAAAGGTCAAGATGAAGTCCAAAAAATCACCGATGCCACGGTTTCTAAAGTCGATGATTTGGTCAAAGAAAAAGAAGCAGAATTACTTAAAATTTAAAGGGTTTTGAATGGACGTAGCACAGATATATAAAGATGCCAATGCCCTTTTAGAAGGACATTTTCTCCTCAGCAGTGGTAAGCACTCACGTTACTACCTTCAAAGCGCTAAGGTGTTAGAAGACCCAAAAGTCGCTGAGACATTAGCCGTAGAATTGGCAAAGATGATTGAAGCACACGGTATTGAAATAGACACCATCTGCTCTCCAGCCTTAGGAGGCGTTTTAGCAGGCTATGAGTTAGCACGCGCACTTGGCAAACGCTTTATCTTTGCAGAGCGTGTCAATGGTGAGATGACCATCCGTCGTGGTTTTGAGGTCAAAAAGGGTGAGAAAATTCTTGTCTGTGAAGATATTATCACCACAGGCGGTTCTGCCCTTGAAGCAGCTAAAGTGGCGGAGAGTATGGGTGGAGAGATTGTCGGTTTTGCAGCCCTTGCCAACCGTGGTTTTTGCAAGCGAGTAGGAAGTACTGTGAGTGCAAAACCTACATGTAAACTTCCCAATGATGCCCCATTTTTTGCATTAGCAGATTTTGAATTTGATATTTATGAGCCAAATGGGTGCCCTTTGTGTAAAGAAGGTAGCGTTGCTTATAAACCAGGCAGTAGAGGGAATTAAGAGCCTATGCGATGGAGAGAGTCTAAAAAAGGCATTAAAAAAGAACTGCCAAAAGCACAGCCTCTTTATCGCATTGCACCCTTTTCCAAACGTTTAAAAGCCTTTACTGTTGACTCTTTTATGCTCTTGATGCCTATCTTATACAGTGTTTTTTACCTTGTTTTTGGCTCACGAGAAGGCTTTGCAGAACATATGCTAGAAGGGTGGGGACTTATCTTACTCTCTTATGGTGTGCTTACCACACTCTTTTTGGTACGTAAGGGACAAACCCCTGGTTATAAAGCCTATGAAATAGAACTCAAAGAACTCTCCTCCTTACAAACACCTTCATGGCAACGCATTATCCTACGTTATGGAACAATGGTTATGGCCACGGCCACTCTTTTTGGACTCCTTGTTCCCATTTTTCGTAAAGACAAATTAGCTTTGTATGACCTCATAAGCCGTACCGCACCCTTTTGCAAATGATTTTTTTAAAAATCTCAGGCTTCTTCTTTTTCTACTTTGTTGTCACAGGTGTCTATGTTATTTTTATGCCTAAAATTCTCCAAATGCTAGGTTATAGCGCTTTGCAAATTGGTACTATTTTTGCCCTTGCCCCACTCATGCGTTTTATTGTCCCTTTTTTCTTTCTCAAACATTTTAAGCTTACACAAAAAACGTTTTATACAGCACTGATAGGCGCTATAGTTGCTGTTTTACTCTTTTATATGAGCATCCACAATTTTTACTTTTTCATGCTTCCCAATATGCTTCTAGGTGCGTGCTTAGGGCTCATTTTACCCTACATTGAAACTTATGCTATGGAACATCTTCAAAAAGAACGTTACGGTAAATCACGTCTTTTTGGCTCAATAGGCTTTATGCTGATTGCTATTATTCTTGCACGTCATTTAAATGATTATACCAATGGCTTACATTATCTTCTTTTTGCCATTGGATTAACTGCTTTTTTTGCTTTTTGGCTCACACACAATAACCCAAACTTTGCCCCTTCTTCAGAAGAAAATGAACCTTTTAACCTTTTACATGTAAGCTTTTTTTGGATAGCTCTTTTTCTGATGCAAGTTAGTTTTGGAGCGTTTTATAACTTTTTTACCATCTATGAAACAGACCATCGTATTAGTTTGGAAACAACCAGTTATTTATGGGCATTTGGAGTCATGTGTGAGATTGTGCTTTTTTATTTTCAAGCGCCTATTTTACAACATTTTAATCTCCTAACTTTGGTGCGCTTTAGTGTTTTAAGTACTGCTATTCGATGGTTTTTACTCTTTGCTTTTCCATCCTCTCTTTTGATCTCGTACTTCTCTCAATCCCTACATGCTTTTAGTTTTGCCCTTCATCACACTGCAGCACTTAGTCTTTTATACACCCTTTACAGCCACAAAAAGCTAGCTGCTCAATTTTATTATGGTATATCGTTTGGATTGGGGGGATTTGTGGGAGCATTATTGGCGGGATATTTTTATGGAGTATATCTTTATTTATACGCAAGTATCGTAGCACTTTTAGCCTATATTAGCCTATACTTTTTCAAGGGGAGAGAATAAAGTTTTTAAAGTAAATCGTCTCAACTTCATAACCAAAACTTCCCTCAAGCATATAAATCAACTCTTCTTTAAGACGGTCTTTTCCATTATTGGTTTCTAACCCATTCGCTTCCATTTCATTCAAATAGCGTAAAACGGCATTGCGTACATTTTGCATATTGCCTTGCAATGCTTTTTTATCTTGTGCACTTTTCATTTGAAGCGCCATATCGGCTTTTAAAATTTTGTATTTAGAAGATTTGATATTAATATAAACAGTATCAAGACTTACCTCATTGGCATTATTGCTAGCCTTTGCGCTTTTAGAAGAAGAGACATTTTCATACGATGAACGTGTTCCATCATCATGGAGCGCATAGTTAATCATAATAATCCCAAGAAGAATAAGAATCGCTATAAAAGCAAGTGAAATCTTAAGTAATCGTTCATTAAACATTAACGTTTGCTCCAAAGTTTTTCATCCAATTTAAAATGTTTCACAATACCTATCATCATTGATAAAAGCTCCACATACTCTTTGATATAAGAGAATTTTAATAAGGACTTCCATAATATCGGCTCAAAAAGCGCTTTGTTGTACTCTATAGCAATATAAATTTTAGAATCCACAAAAGAGAGATAGATATTTTTACCACTTTTTTGGCGTAACTGCACGATTTTTTCCATCAAAGCGTGCGTCAAAATATAACGACTTTCGATAGGATCCTCTCCATACACCACAAAATACTTTTCAAATAAAGCATCATCTAACTTAATCAACTCTCCTCTGCCTATATTCATACTTTGAAGCCACGAACCAACGACACCTAGTATTCGCTCTGCATGATCAGGTAAAACTACCACATTTGTCTGAAAATGTTTGTTAAAATCGGCCACAAAAAAGAGCCCTGAAAAGATATCCTTCCACTCCTCTTTACCATTTTTTGTACGGTATTTTTTTTCTACATGTAAATCACAAAATTGAACACCAACTCCTTCAATAAGGCCTTCCACTAAGTCACTACCACGATAACGATCATATGCTTCAATAAAAAGCTCACTCTTTTGATACACATTCTCCAAAAGATAACGATGCTTCTGATATATCAGTGAAGGGTCTAAAAAATGGATGATTTTTTCAATCACATGGTCTTTAAAGAGCATACTGTATCCTGCACTTTCGTGACGATACACAAACATAAACAGCATAAAAGTACTTCCAAAAGAGAGCATAAATGCTTCTAAAAATTCCATATGAAAATTCTGGTGCAGAAGAAGATAAGCAATGATGGCACAACAAAAGAGAAAAAATGCAGCTTTTTTTAATTTTGAAACAATAACCAATCGATCTTGTTCTAATACTTCAAGTTCAGGATACATCGATTCATAATAATAATCCACAATCGATGCACGTTTTTTCACAACCGCTACCTATTTTTGAAAAAGATTTTTAACATCCACATTTTGACGCTCTTGCGAAGGAATATTAAAAACCTCTTTGCGTCTTAATTTCATAAAACCTGCCATCACATTACTGGGAAACATCTCAATGGCATTGTTATAATCAGTCACACTTTGATTGTACGCACGGCGTGCCGCAGAAATTTGTTCTTCAATTTCATGAAGCGTGCCTTGTAGGTGTAAAAAGTTTTCATTGGCTTTGAGTGTAGGATAGTTTTCAACTGCTACCATTAGCCCACCTAATATGGAACTTAGCTCTTTATCTAAAGCTATTTTTTCATGACTGTGAAGGTTGGTTTGAAGTGCTTGGGTGCGTAATGTGGTTATTTTTTCTAGCGTTTCACGCTCATGCACCATATACTCTTTAACACTCGCAATGAGATTAGGAATCAGGTCATAGCGCTTTTTAAGAACGGCATCAAGCCCTGCAAAAATATTTTCAACTTGATTTGTTTTAGAAATTAAAGAGTTGTACATAAAGACAACAATCAAAAGTATAACACCTAAAACGATGAAAAAAGTCTGCATAACAACTCCTAAGTTTGAGAGATTTTGCCACTTTTACATGGCAAAATCTTTTTACATGTAAAGAATCTTTTAGCGACTCATACGCTTACGTACGGTTGGGTCAAGGTATTTTTTACGAATACGAATATTGGTCGGTGTAACCTCTACCAATTCGTCATTTTCAATCCACTCAAGCGCTAACTCAAGATTCATTTTTCGAGGTGGAACCAACTTAATCGCTTCATCCGCTCCACTACTTCTTACGTTACTTTGTGGCTTACCTTTGATGGGGTTAACATCTAAATCATTTGGACGTGAATGCTCACCGATAATCATACCCGCATACACTTTAACTTGTACATCGATAAATAAAATACCACGCTCTTGTAAACTAAAGAGTGAGTAACCCATCGCTGTACCAGTCTCCATAGAAATCAATGCACCATTTTTACGGTGTTCAACTTCACCACTTAAAGGTCTAAATTCTAAGAAAGAGTGGTTCATAACGCCCTCACCTTTAGTATCAGTCAAAAACTGCCCACGAAAACCAATCAAACCACGAGCTGGAATTTCAAACTCAATTCTGGTTTGTCCATCGCCTGTTGGGTTCATCGCTTTCATCTCTGCTTTTTTGCGACCTAATTTTTCAATAACCGCACCCGTGAATTCATCAGGAACATCAATCACAAGATGCTCATATGGCTCCATTTTAACGCCATTTTCTTCTTTAATAATAACCTCGGGTCGTCCTAGTGAAAACTCAAAACCTTCACGTCTCATATTTTCAGCCAAAATAGTAATTTGAAGTTCCCCTCGTCCTGAAACTTTAAATTTACCCTCACCCTCAGATTCATATCGCATTGCAATGTTCGTTTTCATCTCAGATTCAAGGCGTTCTGCAAGTTTATTTGACGTTACATACTTACCCTCAAGTCCCGCAAAAGGAGAATCATTAACACCAAACACAACGGAGAGGGTCGGTTCTTCAATGTGCAAAGGATCAAGTGGCATAGGATTAGTAGGGTCAACCAAGCTATCACCCACATCAAGGGTTTCAAAACCAGCTACCGCTACAATATCACCACTTTCTGCTTCGTTAATATCAATACGATCCAAACCATGAAATCCAATCAATTTTGATACACGTCCACGTACTTGTTCGCCATCAGCTTTTGCCAGCAATACCGTCTCATTTTTCTTAATGGTTCCATTAAAAATACGTGCAATACCAATTTTTCCCACATAGTTGTCATAATCAAGGGTGAAAACTTGAAGTTGAAGAGGATTTTCTGCTTTACCAGAAGGTGCTGGAACATGCTTGATAATCGTTTCAAAAAGAGGTTCAAGATTTTTGTTCTCATCATCCATGCTGTATTTTGCATAACCATCACGTGCCGCAGCGTAAATAATAGGGAATTCAAGTTGTTGCTCATTCGCACCAAGCGCTACTAAAAGGTCAAACACTTCATCAATAACACGATCAGGATCAGCAGCTGGTTTGTCAATTTTATTGACCACAATAATCGGACAAAGTCCAAGGCTCAATGCTTTTTTTACAACAAATTTGGTTTGGGGCATAACACCCTCTTGCGCATCAACAAGAAGTAAAACACCATCAACCATCTTCAAAACACGCTCAACCTCACCACCAAAATCGGCGTGGCCTGGGGTGTCAATAATGTTAATTTTAGTCTCTTTGTAACGAATGGCTGTATTTTTGGAAAGAATGGTAATACCACGCTCTTTTTCCAAATCATTACTGTCCATCGCTCTTTCTTCTACTTTTTGGTGCGCACTGTACGTACCTGATTGCTTTAGCAACTCATCCACTAGGGTCGTTTTTCCGTGATCAACGTGCGCGATCACGGCAATATTTCTAAACTCTTGCAAAAAATTCTCCTCGAAATTTAAGGTTTACATCTCAATAAAACGTACGTGATTGGTGTAGGTTTGAAGAAGTAACTATGCTTCATTATAGCACGTTCTGACTAAATTTAAAATATCCTTACATGTAAAGGCATTTCAAAGAGATGGAATGAATATTGCTTTTAATGGATGTAGAACTATCGCTACACACTAAAACATAAGGCATGACAATGCAAGAGATTTTCGCTTTTGTTCAGACGCAAAGTAGCCCTTTAAGCCTTGGTGCTTCTACACATAATTCAACCATTTTAAGCACCAATGAAAGCAGTAATGACACGTTTGCAAACAGCTTTTTTTCAATAATTTTAGGACAACTAACCCATGAAGACGCTGTGGATGTAACAGAACAAACCGATACACTTTTACCCATAAACACACCCCAAACAGTTTCTTTCAGTGAAGAGGCTAAAAGCATTGATGAACATCTTTTAGATGAGCTTTTAAGTGTCATTCAAATACTACAAGAAGATTCTACACAGACAACTTTTCCCACACTAAACGCCTCACCTACCTTAGATAAATTACTCGCCAGTGAAGCCACACGTCAAGAGTTTGCTTCGGTAAAAAGTGTGAGTGAACTTGTCAATCTTTCAGAAAAATATAACCTTGGATTGGAAAAAATTTCCATTACGCAAGAGAGTTTAGAAAGTTTGCAAACCAAATTCCCAACACTTAAAGAGAGTGGTTTTTTTGAAGACCTAGAAACTGCTTTCACAAATGTACAAAATAACCAAACCAAAGAGCTTCCTAAACCCTTAACCACTAATGTTATGACCTTTTTAGATCAACAGCAAGCATCTAAAAGTGAGACGACACCAACACCTTCCATTTTAAGCGAGCTGATTGCTAAAGAAACACCATCTGCAAAAGAAGTTACCTCAACCTCAACACAGCAAACACAAATGGTAAATGAAAAGAAACAAACATCTACACCGCTTGAGAGCATTATTCAAAAAGCACTCAATGTAAATGAAACAAAGAAAACAGAACCAACCATTCAAACAACAAAAAAAACGGACACACCCGTAGTATCTAAAACAGAGTCTCTGATAACCGATGAGCCTTTAAATCTTGCTACAAAATCTGAAGACGTTCACACGCCTACTAAAATAAATGAAACTAAACCACTTGAAAATATTTTAAAAACTGTAAAGTTAGAGACACATACAGATGACGTTGCCGTAGAAGAAGAAGTTTTAAAAACACAAAAAACAACCCTTAGTGTCGATGAAACAAACACCAACACGTCTGATGAAACACAACCCATACTTAGTGATAAGAGCGATATAAAAACAGCTTTTAAACAAGAAGTCAATACAAAAAGTGCCAGCCTCAAAGAGAGTTTAAATCAATTTGCTTCTGATCTGCAAGAAAAAATTGAAACCTATAAACCACCTATTATGAAAGTAGAGTTAGCACTTAGTCCTAAAAATTTGGGAGAAGTCGATGTCACACTTCTTACACGAGGAAATAATTTACATGTAAACATTTCGTCCAACGCAACTACCATGTCACTTTTTACTCAAAATCAAGCCGAGGTTAAAAGTGCACTCATCAATATGGGATTTACCAATTTAGAGATGAATTTTAGCGATCAAAGAAACAGCGAACAATCACAGCAAAATCAAAAACAGAACAACAGTAGTGGTGACTTTAATAGCTATACCACTGAAAATAGCGAAGAGGAGACAACACTCTTAGAGATTGTCATTCCTCAATACGTTTAACATTAACATAACAGATACAAAGGATTTATTATGGCAACAGGTTATGAAAATTTAATTTCAGGCTCATCATCCAGTACAACAACGTCATCAACGACAAGTTCAACCAAATCATCTCTTAGCAATGATGATTTCTTGCAACTCTTACTCACAGAGTTACAACATCAAGACCCAACAGACCCCATGGATAGTGACAAAATTTTAACCCAAACTGCACAGCTCTCCTCTTTAGAAGCATCACAAAACACAACAACTGCGTTAGAGAAGCTCTCAGAACAACTTGCTTCTAACACCAACTTTAGTGCGATTGGTGTGATTGGTCAAATGGCAAGTTTAGGCAGTTCTGCTATTACGCTTAAAGATAAAGCGTCTAATTTTGAAATTTACTTCCCCTCTGAAATTAAAACGGGAACCCTTACCATTACGGATACCGATGGTAAAACAGTTAAAACAATTGATATTAGCAGTAGTACCGCAGGTAAAAGTGGTGTGGTTGCCTTTAATTGGGATGGTGTCAATAACGATGGTACACAACTTACCGATGGCACGTACAGTGCAACCGTTACTTACACCGATGCCGATGGCAATTTAAAAACAACGCAAGCGGGAACATACCCTGTTGAGTCTGTACGCTACATTGATGGAGAAGCCTACGTTAAATTAGGCTCTTACTATTATGCTATTGATGAAGTGCTTGAATTTTATGATAAATCATTGGCATAAAAAGGATATTTTATGAACAGTTCCTTTTATAACGGTATTTCAGGTGCCAAAACCAGTCAATTTTACATGGATGTCATTGGTAATAATATCTCTAATGTCAATACCAATGGCTTTAAGGGAAGCACTCCTGAAGTCTCTTCTCTTTTTTCATCCATTTTAGTAGGAACGTATAACAGCTACTCTAATGGTGTGGGAATGGGTGCGCAAAGCTTTACTGCAGCACTAGATATGTCACAAGGAATCCTTCAAAATACCGATAATACCTTTGATTTGGCTCTTGAAAGTGAAGGATGGTTTGGCGTACAAGGAGCTGATGGTAATACTTACTATACCCGTGCAGGCAGTTTTTCACTTGATGGCAATGGCAATTTGGTTGATGGGGATGGAAACTACCTTTTAGCGACACTGGGAAATAACATTGCAACCACCGCTTTAGATGCTGATACCTTAGCGAAATTTGGTCAATATTACAGTAATGGCACACTTACCTCTGTCTCTCCTTATGCTATTACAGAGCTAAATGATGTTGCACTTGGAACCATTGGTAATCAAGGCATTGTTAACCTTCCCAAAATACTCTACTACCCTCCTGTTGCAACAACACAGGCCTCTTACAGTGCCAATTTAGACCCAACTTCAAGTGTGGGCGATGTGACCCTCAATTTAGATACCACAGATTATCCAACCATTTCCCTTGATACGACAGCAAAAACACTCAGCCTAAGTGGTAGCATTGCCAATACCACCGCTGCACTAAACCCTCAAAAGGGGGACATTGTAAACGTTACCCTAAGAGATGCTAGTGGTAATTCTTTGTCATTAACCGCTGAATTAGATGCAAATTTAGCATGGAGCATTACCAACCATGATGTGAGTGCGTACGATTTAAGCAGTGGGTTTACCGTCACGGCTACGACCCTTCAAACAGAGCAAGAAATAGCCACACAAAAACATTTTAGTATGAATATCATTGGACCTGATGGAGATAAAGATATAGTAGATATGACTTACACCAAAGTAGTTCCACAAACCTCAACTGAAACGGTATGGAATGCAGCCGTTAACATTTACAGTTTCTATGAAACGTATGATGCCTCAAAAACATACGATACCACACAATATTACATTGATACAACTGCCAATAAAGTCTATGAAATTGTTGATACCCAAACAGGTACGCTCACTTTTAATGGGGACGGCTCCCTTGCGAGCAACACCCTTCCAACACTCAACAATGGAGGCTCTGCCCTGAGCCTTAATTTAGGAACTGTTGGTGGGTACGATGGTATGGTCTCAAATGTCAATCTTGACAAATCAAATAGTTCAAGTTCTAATGGTACTTTGGAAGGATTTTTAACAGGATACGATGTTGATACCAATGGCAATATCATTGCGAGTTTTAGCAACGGCAAAAGCTCTTCTGTGGCTAAAATATCCGTATACCATTTCCAAAATGACCAAGGACTTATGGCTGAATCGTCTAACCTTTTTTCCGAATCTGCTAATAGTGGTAAAGCATTTTTTTATGTCGATGAAAATGGTGAAAGTTTCTTAGGCTCAAAAATTTACAGCAAAAGATTAGAGGGAAGCAATGTGAGCCTTGCCACTGCTTTAACAGAACTTATCATTGTGCAAAAAGCGTTTGATGCCAGTGCTAAAAGCATTACTACCAGTGATGAGCTCCTAAAAAATGCTATCAATATGAAAGCATAGTAACGTAAAAGTAATATGGAATAAAAATTGCTTTTATTTATGTACAAATTTTATAAAAGAGAGATAAAGGATACGCTATGATGAGAGCACTCTGGGCCGGCGTTACCGGATTACAAGCACACCAAATTGCGATGGACGTTGAGTCTAACAACATTGCAAACGTTAATACCAAAGGTTATAAATATTCACGTGCAAATTTTTCAAACCTTCTAAGCCAAACGGTATCCATAGCCACCGCACCTCAGGGTAATTTGGGTGGACAAAACTCCATGCAAATTGGTTTAGGTTCAACCGTTAATACGGTTACAAAAATCTTTGAGCAAGGTTCCATTGAAACCACCGATAAAGATACCGATCTTGCTATTAGTGGTGATGGTTTTTTTGTGGTATCACCTGACCAAGGGGTCACTTATAAATATACACGAAATGGTGACTTTAGCTTTGATGCCAATGGTAACTTTGTTGATTCAAACGGTTATATTGTTCAAGGCTGGCTTCGAGATGAAACCACAGGTTTGATTGACAACACCTCACCGATTACCAATATTTTAATTACTCCAGGTCTTACTACGCCTGCAAAAGCCACTTCACTCATTTCTATTAAAGCTAACCTAGACTCAGGAATCAGTGTCGGTACTAATAAAACCGCCATCTACTCACTTGACTCAAAAAGTGGTTGGGTTGATACTAATGGTGATGGTATCATGACAGAAAATGAAGTTCATGATGAAGATGATGCTGCCGATGCTGTTTTTAACAGCGACACAAAAGTACATGAACGAGGTGTTGACTTTGGAGTCCTTTTTGATTCTGATGGTGAAGCATTAAGCTTAAGAGATGGACAAGGTACATGGATCAGTTATGCTGAGGCAAAAACAGAACGGATTGAAATAGAAGCTGATGCATCCGATGTTACAACCCTTACCATGACAATTAACGGTACCACCATTACCACAGGTACAACAGGTATTTCAACAGCAACATATAGTACACAAGCGGAAAAAGATTATGCTGTTGCAAAACAACTTGAAACTCTTATTAACGCTCAAAGTGCCGTGACAGGCGTTGAAGCAACTGTTTCAGGTAATAATTTTATTGTACTAACCAATAATAATTCAACTGGAACTACAGCGGCAACAAAAAATATTAAAATAGACGTCGATGAAACAGCAACCAATGGTACCAGCTTTACAGACCTTAATGTTATTACAGCTTACCAATACACCTACAGCAGTTCTCCAAGCAATGCCAGCCACAAATACGATGATTCAGATGCACGTACCTTTAACAGTACTGAAGATTTAAGAGAAGCAATGCAAAAAGATGCACGGCTTTGGGTTGATTATACAGGAGATGGTACCGTCGATAAAAACGATGGTGTTACCGTGACCGTTAATGAAGCGGGACAATTTGTCATTGCCAATCCAACAGGAGATGCTCTTAATGCGGATGATGGCGATTTTGTTGATTCAACCCTTACATCCTACACACGAACCACAACACAGCTCAATACAGCCTTTTTAGAAGGAGGAATTGCATTTCCTGCCAATACAGTCTTTGGTGCTAGCATTACCCTACCAGCAACTTTTGCAGGCTCTATTATCACAGATAATGGTACCTATACAGGTGGTAATACCATTCCAGCAGGTGATATTTTAAGTACCACATCAACCCTTCCACAAGGCTCTGTTGTAGGTACAGCAACCGCAACAGGAGCCGTAGCGCTTACTACTGCATTAAGTACAGCCGATGTTGCCATTGTTGCAGGAGCGGTGGGTACAGACATTGAACTTCCTGTTACCTATACAGGAACCATTACCACCAACAATGGTACTTATACAGGTGGTCAAACCATCCCAGCAATTGATATTTTAAGTACCACAACCATTATTCCACAAGGATCTATTGCAACAGGTGCTGGTACCACTAATATTTTAACAGGTGCCGATACCAGTTTAATTATTGGAACAAACTTTGTGACAGAGGATGATTATCCTCTTTACCTCACTGTTACCAGTTTGACTTCTAGCAATATTTCAGCAAATGAAGATTTTACAGCTATTATAGGTTCTATTAATGGTACTCTCTCAAGTGGAACTGCCACACGAAGTTCTCAAAGCCTTTATATGGCAAGTTTGGCTTCAACAACTGAGGTTTATGACTCACTCGGTTCCAAACATACCGTTCGTTTCCAATACACTAAAACAGGTTTTACAGAGACAGGTGGTACAGAGTGGTCTGTGACCATTACCGTTCCAGAACCTGGTGATATTAATTTGGGTGCAAATCCTAAAAATGTTGTGACAGGTTCTATTAAATTTAATTCTGATGGCTCTCTTGCCACGTATACACCAAGAAACCTAACCTATACTGCCAATAATGGCTCAACAGCGAATCAAATTGTTCAACTCAATTTTGGCTCAGTGGGACAACTCGATGGTATTACCAGTTTTGATAAAGATTCTAGTACCACCAACATTACCCAAGATGGTTATACAGGTGGTGATCTCTCAGACCTTAAAATTGATGAAAATGGAACGATTATTGGTGTGTTTACCAATGGACGAAGCTTTGGGCTTGCTCAAGTTGCCATGTCAACCTTTACTAATAATGGTGGTTTAGAGAGTGATGGTGGTAACTGTTACATTCAAAGTTCAAACTCAGGTGATCCTGTTTTTGGTCAAGCTAGTACGGGTGGAAAAGGCTCTATTCAAGCGAGTTCTTTAGAGATGAGTAACGTTGACTTATCACGCTCATTAACGCAACTTATTGTTATTCAAAGAGGCTTTCAAGCCAACTCTAAAACCATTACCACTTCTGATGAGATGCTCAATACCCTGCTCCAACTCAAATAGCACTTTTAGCTTACATGTAATACAATGAGTCCCAAAAAACAAGGGACTCATTGACATGAAAGTTACACTCAACCACTACACTCCCCTTCTCATTTGCGCCGATGCCATTCGCACGTGTTGGCAAAGTTTTGATAAAAGCGATGAAGGTGGTGAAAAAGACAAAGAACTCATTGACCGTGTCGGCAATAAATTTAAACACGCTTCAACCTTAGAGCATTTGGTTTATAACTTTTACATTGAGGGAATCTCTCGTGCCCTGCTTCAAGAGCTCTCCCGCCACCGCATGGCGTCACTTTCAGTTAAATCTACACGCTATACACTTAAAGAATTAAAGAATGAAGAAATCTTTACATATAAAGATATAAAACGTGCCGAAAAATACCTTGTTTTAACAGGTGTTGAAATGGTCGATGAGATGAGCATTAAGGCACTTGAAAACCTTCGTTTAGTGCTCATTGAAGGCATTAGCAACGATAAAGCCAAATACTGCCTTCCAGAGAGCTATAAAACAGAACTGACATGGACGGTTAATGCCAGAAGCCTTCAAAACTTTTTAACCCTCAGGAGTGATAAAAGTGCACTTTGGGAGATTCAAAATTTAGCGCATGCTCTTTATAATGCACTGCCAGAAGAGCATAAATACCTCTTTAACATTAAACTATACGAATAGTATTTTAAAGCCTTTGGGAGTGGGTTATTGCAATCGCAATCGCATCAGTGATGTCCAAAGGCTTTATCTCTTGCTTAATTCCTAAAATCTTCTTCACCATAAATGCCACTTGCTCTTTGGCTGCTTTTCCATTTCCTGTGACTGCTTTTTTAACTTGTAAGGGTGTATATTCACTAAAATTGCCTAAAACCTGTAAAATTTTGAGGCTCAAAGCACCACGAAATTGTGCCAATTTTAAAACAGTTTGTGGATTGTATGCGTAAAAAATATCTTCAATCGCAACTTCATCAATGTGATGATGTTTTAAAATTATATCAAGCCCTTCAACCAACTCCATAATTTGATGTTGAAGTATTTTTTCTTTGATTTTTATCAGTCCTGCTTCAACTAAAATAAGTCTGTTTTTGTCTTTTTGTAAAATAGCATAACCACAATTTCGTGTACCTGGATCAATTCCTAAAATAAACACTTTTTTCCTTTATTCACAGTTTCATTCACAGGGTGAATAACTTTTTTCACATTATACACATCCCCGCTTTAACGTATAACTAATAATAGTTTGGATAAAATAAAAACAGCTTATTCACAGCTTATTCACAGGGTGAAAATTTTTTAAGGAGTGTTTTTGTTAGCAGATAATGTCATACAACTTTTAAAAGAAGAGATTGCTTCTTTAGAATATGATCGCTATATTAAACAACTCAAATTCAATGAAAAAGCTTCCAACTCGGACCAAGTGATTTTTGTAGCACCTAATATTTTAATTGCTAATTGGGTAAAAACAAAATACGCTGAAAAAATTGCTCATCTTTTTGAACTTAAAACGGGCAAAAAACCTGAAGTAAAAATTATTCTAAAAGAACATCTTAAAAGTACAAAATCTAAAACCACTCCAGCTGAAATTATAGAATCTATTAAAAGTACAAAAAATACTATTTTAAACCCTTCATACACTTTTAATAGCTTTGTTGTAGGTAGTTCAAATCAATACGCTTTTACTGCTGCAAAATCTATCGCTGAAAAACCTGGAGTCATGTATAATCCTGTTTTTATCTATGGACCCACAGGACTTGGAAAAACACACCTCATTCATGCCATTGGAAATTATGCTCAAAGCAAAGGAAAAATTGTTATTTATGCCACCATTGAACAATTTATGAACGATTTTACCTACAATCTTCGCAACCAATCTATGGATCGATTTCGTGAAAAATACCGAAATTGTGATGTTTTACTTATTGATGATACTCAATTTTTATCCAATAAAATTCAAACACAAGAAGAGTTTTTTCATACCTTTAATGAGCTCCATTCCTCAGGTAAACAAATTGTACTCACTTCAGATAAACCACCTAAAATGATTAATGGTCTTGAAGACAGACTTAAAAGCCGTTTTGAATGGGGATTGATTGCTGACATTGGTTTACCAGAATTAGAAACAAAAATTGCCATTATTAAAAAGAAATGTGAACTAGATGGTATTAATCTTAACAGTGATATTGTAAATTATATTGCTTCAAATATGGGTGATAATATTCGTGAAATTGAAAGTGCCATTATCAATCTTAATGCATATGCCTTATTAATGCGTCAAGACATTACCCTTGATTTTGCAAAAAATGTTATGCGTGAACAAATTAAAGAGCGCCGTGAAAACATTACATTAGAAGATATTATTCAAATTATTGCAAAAGATTTAAATATTAAACCCAGCGAAATAAAATCAACCAAACGCAGTAAAAATATTGTTGAAGCAAGAAGAATTGGCATTTACTTAGCACGAACACTCACACCCAATTCCATGCCTTCACTCGCAAACTATTTTGGTATGAAAGACCATACAGCCGTATCACATAATATTAAAAAAATTAATGAACTTATAGAAACGAATGAATCATTTAAACTCAAAGTTGAAGACCTTAAAAATAAAATTTTAACCAAAGAAAAATAAAAAGTTTTATTAAAAAATGTGATGAAATGTGAAAAACTCTCTTTTGTTTTTTCACTCGATTCAGCCCTAGTTTTAGGTATAATGTTGATGTTTTCACACATTCAACCAAGCCTACTACTCCGACTATTTTAATTAAATAACTAAAAGGAGACTCAATGAAAGTTTCAATAAAAAAAAGTGTCTTAGAAAATATGTTGCTTAATATCCAACCGTATCTTGAAAAAAAAGATTTAAGTCAAATTACATCGCATGTTTTTCTTTCCACAGAAGATCAACATTTTGTACTTAAAGCAACGGATTATGAAATAGGTTTAACCTACCATACACCTGAAATTAAAATAGCCTCTTTTGGAGATGCTACTGCCAATGGTAAAAAACTTTTAGATATTGTTAAAAGTCTAAAAGATGATGAAATTATTTTAGAAACCATTAATGATTATTTGTATATTAAACAAAATAGTTCAAAATTTAAGTTACCTATGTTAATTCCAAGTGATTTTCCTCCATTTCCAATCATTGAGAATAAACCAAAATTTAATATCAACAGTACAACGCTAGTGCGTTCAATCAAAAAAATAGCACCAGCAATTGACAGCAATAATCCAAAATTTGAACTTAATGGTTCACTCATTGATATTAAGGATAATACTATTAATCTTGTTGCAACCGATACAAAACGTTTAGCAATTGTAACACTTCAACAAGAAACAACAGAAAATTTTTCATTTATTATTCCTAAAAAAGCTATCAGTGAAATTCAAAAACTCTTTTTTGATGACATTGAAATTTTTTACGATGAAAATACTCTTATTGCCCAATCCAATCATTTTACATTTTTTACAAAACTTATTAATGGAAAATTTCCTGATTATGGACGGATTATTCCAAAAAATAAAAATTATAAAATTTTACTTACACGTGAATCTATGATTGAATCAATTAAACAAATTGCTATTATTTCTCCTGAAATTAAAATTACATTCAAACCTGAAAAAATAATTTTTGAAAGTTTAAATGATGATAATATTGAAGCAAAAACAGAAATTGATTTTCAAACAGAACTTGAAAATGATATCTACTTAGCAGTAAACAGTCGTTATATTTTAGATTTTCTATCCAACATTGAAAACAGCAATTTTACTTTAGGTTTTAATGACAGTGGTTTACCTTTCACCTTAGAGAGTGAAAATTTTATGACTATTGTTATGCCTATTATGATATAAAAACAAAAAGCGGAGAAATTATGAGCAATTACGGCGCAGACAATATTAAAGTTTTAAAAGGTCTTGAAGCAGTTAGAAAACGTCCAGGTATGTATATTGGTGATACTAATATTAACGGATTACATCATTTAATTTATGAAGTAGTGGATAACTCTATTGATGAATCAATGGCAGGCTATTGTGATTTGATTAAAATAGAGCTTACACGTGAAGGTTCAGCAATTATTATTGATAATGGCCGTGGTATTCCAGTAGGTTGGCATGAAGGTGAGAATATGTCAGCAGCTACGGTTGTTTTAACCGTACTTCATGCAGGTGGAAAATTTGATAAAGATACTTATAAAGTTTCAGGTGGTTTGCACGGAGTGGGTGTTTCTGTTGTAAATGCACTTTCATCAAAATTGGTTGCGACTATTAAGCGTGAAGGCAATGAACATCGTCAAGAGTTTGCATGTGGTATTCCCCAAACACCTCTGGATGTGGTTAAAACCACCAATCGCACAGGAACAATGATTGAATTTTGGCCAGATGCAACCATTTTTGAAACCACAGAATTTCAATTTGAAATTTTAGCCACACGATTTAAGGAACTTGCATATCTAAATCCAAAAATTACGATTGAACTAAAAGATCAAAGAGATGGACGTGCAGAGGTTTATCATTTTGAAGGTGGTATTAAACAATTTGTTCTTGATTTGAATAAAAAAGAGCAAGTTGCAGAAGCCGTTCATTATACAGCAAGTATTGAAGATGTGGAAGTTGATGTCGCAATGATGTACAACTCAACGTACAGTGAAATTCTTTACTCATTTGTTAATAATATTAAAACTATCGATGGTGGAACGCATGAGAGTGGTTTTCGTGCGGGTCTTACACGTGCCATTACAAACTATATCTCTTTAAATGCAGGTATTCGTGAAAAAGATGTCAAAATTACAGGCGATGATGTACGAGAAGGTTTAATAGCCATTGTTTCTGTTAAAGTGCCTGAACCACAATTTGAGGGTCAAACCAAAGGAAAATTAGGTAGTTCTTATGTGAAGCCTATTGTTCAAAAATTGGTGTATGAGCAACTCGTAAAATATTTTGAAGAAAATCCTATTGAAGCTAAAGCCATTATGAATAAAGCGCTTGCAGCTGCACGTGGTCGTGAGGCAGCTAAAAATGCGCGTGATTTAACCCGTAGAAAAGATGCCATGAGCATTGGAACACTGCCTGGTAAACTTGCTGATTGTCAGAGTAAAGACCCATCTATTTGTGAACTCTATCTTGTAGAGGGCGATAGTGCGGGCGGTTCAGCAAAACAAGGACGTGATAGGGTTTTTCAAGCCATTTTACCTCTTAAAGGTAAAATTTTAAACGTTGAAAAAAGTCGTTTGGATAAAATTTTAAAATCCGATGAGATTAAAAATATGATTACTGCTCTTGGATGTGGTATTGGAGATGAATTTAACGAAGAAAAACTTCGTTATCATAAACTTATCATTATGACCGATGCTGACGTTGATGGAAGTCATATTCAAACCTTACTTTTAACCTTTTTGTTTCGCTTTTTACGCCCAATTGTGGACAATGGCTATGTTTATCTAGCGCAACCGCCACTTTATCGTTATAAAAAAGGTAAAAAAGAGATTTATCTTAAAGATGATGCTGAAATGAATACCTTTTTAATTGAATCAGGTATGGATAGCATTGATATTGCAGGTGTTGGTACGAATGATTTGGTGGATTACTTTAAAATTATCTCTGCGTATCGAGGCATTTTAAAAGAGCTTGAAAAACGTTTTTCTATGATTGAAGTTATTCGTTATTTGATTGAAAATCCAGATTTAATTGCCTTACCTTCTGATAAATTATTTACTGAGATTGAAACATTTATTAAAACGATGGGATATAACATTCTTAACCATTACGTTAATGATGAGGGTATCCATCTTTTTATTCAAACCAATGATGGACTCGAAGAGTTACTTTTAGATGAGAGTTTTTATACCAATCCACTTTATGAAGAAGCACGTTATATTTATACTAAAATACAAGAACGTGACTTTGATGTATTTGATGGACGTGATCCTGTAATTGTGCTTGATGAAATTGAAAAAAGTGCTAAAAAAGGTGCGTATATTCAACGTTACAAAGGTTTAGGTGAAATGAATCCAGAGCAGTTATGGGAAACAACAATGAATCCTGAAAACAGACGTTTATTGCAAGTAAAAGTAGAAGATGCTGAAGCTGCAAGTGAAACGTTTACACTTTTTATGGGTGATGAAGTTGAACCACGTCGTCAGTATATTCAAGATCATGCTAAAGATGTAAAACATTTGGATGTCTAATGCTCTATTCTGAGATAAAAGAGAGGGAAAATCGATTTATAACAGCGCTTAAAATCGCTTTCCCTCTTTTGCTTCTCGTTGGTATTTTTTTTCATGCATTTTCACTTTTTTCGCACACATCAACCAATTTTTTTCTTCTTATTTCATTAATTCCTATTTATGTTTATTACACTGTTTATTTAATTTATCATGGCTTTCAAACCACATTAATTGATCCTATAACCAAAACATTTACACGTAATGAAATTCTTTTAAAAATAAAGAAAATAAAGAATCCAAAAGATATTGTCACCCTTTTACATGTAAATAATTTAAATGATATCAATGAACGTTATGGAATTGCAAATGGCGATATGATTTTAAGAACGTTAATGACAGAATTGGAAGTTTTTTTAGAGGAACATCACTATAAAAATACACCCATTGGTCGTTACAGTAATGATTCATTTTTACTTATTTTTAGTACTTCATTACAAGAGTTAAAACATTTTTTAATGCTTTTTAGCAAACGTATTCAAAAAAATGGTATTTATAACATTGAGGTGAAACTTTCACTCTCATTTTTAGAAGCACAGTATGACAGTGATGTTAATAATATTATTGAACATCTGTTTATATTAATTGAAAAAGAACAACCTGATAAAGAAGTTCTTCCTCATATACAATTAAATGCCTTTAAAAAGAGCTTGAGTAGTGTTTTAAAGAACGATGGGATTCTTTTTAAGTACCAACCTTCTTTACATGTAAAAGAGCAAAAAAAGAGCTTTATAGAGGTTTTAACACGTATTGATACAAAAGAGTATGGTATTTTTCCAAAACAGCATCTTCAACATATGATTAATCGTATGGGCTTAGAATGTGCATTAGATGAATATATTATGGCTTCATTACTTGAACATATAAAACCTTTTATTCATGAGTCTTTTTTATTGAGTATTGAAATTTCACCTGTAACATTACGAAATAGCAAATTTAAACGTTATCTGTTAAAACTTTTTCAAGAAAAAGAGCTTAATCCTCATCAATTTATTTTGGAAATTATAGAGCAAAAAAGTTATGAAGAGATGCAACGATTTAAAGAAATTATTGAGAGTTATAAAGAAGCAGGATTTAAAATAGCACTGGGAAATTTTGGAGGCAATAACTGTGGCTTTGAATACCTTAAATATTTACCCATTGATTTGATTAAATTTGATATTGAATTTACCAAAAAAATTGAAGATGTGAAGTATCAAAAACTCTTAAAATCTTACATTGACTTAGCCAAAACGCTTCAGGTGCAAACTATGGTAAAATTCGTTGACAAAGAGAGTACATTTGAGCTAATAAAAGCGTATGAGCCTGATTTTATTCAAGGCTTTTGTATCTCAAAACCAAAAACAATCGGAGAACTAAAATGAAATACGGTGAACAAATTATTAAAGCATTTGATGTTGAAAAAGATTTGGAAATTTGGCCCAATCAGCATAAAAAAAACTATGTGATTAAACTGACATTACCAGAATTTTGTTGTTTATGTCCACGCAGTGGCTACCCTGATTTTGCAACAATTTATATTGATTATATCCCCAATGAACTCGTTGTTGAGCTCAAAGCAATTAAACTTTACATCAACAGTTTTATGAATCGCAACATCAGCCATGAAAATTCAGCCAATGAAATTTACGACCTTTTAGATACCAAACTCAAACCAAAATGGCTCAAAGTTGTGGCAGATTTTAACCCACGAGGTAACGTACATACGGTGATTGAAATTGACTCAAAAATGGTTCGAAACGAAACACTATGTTAAACCCAAAACTCATTGAGCAGTTCTTTGGAGCTGCTTCCATTCAGCGTTGGAATGACTATCCACGCATGGTCGAGTTGGTAGAGCTTGATAAGCAAGCGCATAAATTTATCATTGCCTATTTTATTGCCAAAATGGAGCCTGAGGGTAGTGTTAATATGCGCTCTTTGATTGAAGCGGGTATTTTTGAATTTTTGCGCCGTGTGGTGGTCACTGATATTCGCCCTGATGTTTTTAGAAAAGCGCTTCAAAAAAAAGAAAAAGAGATTAATTCGTGGGTGCTCTCACAACTCTATGATTCACTGAGTGAAATTGAAGAGGGAGCTTTTTGCAGGCGTTTTGAGGCTTATATTAACGATAGTTCCATGTATAAAAAAGAGCGTTTTATCCTCAAGGCGGCTTCCTATATGGCAACACGCTGGGAGTTTTCCATCGTCTATCAAACCAGTCAATTTTTAAGCAATATTGACCGTGTGAAAGAAGCGGTGGAAGAAGAGATTGAAGATTATTATGAACTCATCAGTGTTCGTAAAATGGCAATGAATAAAAAAATCTCTAAAATTGTTGATCTAAGTGGCAGGCTTCGTTTTCAAAAACGCTGGGCACAAACACCTCGCATTCCTGAAACTTCCGTACTTGGGCACATGCTCATTGTCGCCATTTTAGGTTATTTTTACTCTCTTTTTTCCAAAGCGTGTGATGGGCGATTGGTCAATAACTTCTTTTGCGCCCTCTTTCACGACTTTCCTGAAGCACTCACACGTGACATCATCTCCCCTGTTAAGTATTCGGTGAGTGGGTTGGATGATATTATCAGTGAGTTTGAAATTAAAATGATTGAAGAAGAGATATTACCTTACTTGCCAGAGGGACTTTTAAAAGAGTTTAAATACCTGCTTGGACTTTACGGGGATAATCAAAAAAATGAATTTTTAAACCGCATTTATGAGCATGAAATTGTGGTCGTGGAAGATGTAAACGCCTACAATGAAGATAAATTTAATGCCATTGATGGAAAAGCTTTGAAAAATTGCGATAATTTAGCGGCATTTATTGAAGCGACCCTTTCCATTTCACATGGGGTGAAGTCCAAAGAGCTCATTCAAGGCAAAGAACATATTTTAAAAAAGCTTAAAGAAAAAGGTCAAATGGAAAAAGCTGATTTTTACAAATTGGCGTTGGAGTTAGAAGAATATTTTGGAGTATAGAGTAAGTTCTGCCTCGTATGAGGCTAGCTTTAGTGCCTAGTGCAACGTAGCTTTTTTGGCTTTGCTAAAGAAGCGTGTAAAAATAGTTTTTGTAAAACCCTCTTCCAGATGACTGCGGCACACACCTAATAAAAGTGCTCTGCTGTGTTCCCACCCTGAAGCGATGCTCTTAAAAGACATTGCACAGGTCTAGAAGAAGGCGAAGCGTATTTTACCCAAAAATGCTTAAAGAAAATAGAGGATGTTTATGATAGATCCAAAAATTGAAGAGAGTTGGAAAAATGTTTTAAAAGAAGAGTTTAAAAAGCCTTATTTTGAAGCGCTTAAAAACTTTTTAGTGGAAGAAAAAAAACACCATACTATTTATCCTACTGGAGCCAATATCTTTGCGGCGTTTGAACATACCCCATTTAAACAAGTCAAAGTAGTTATTTTAGGGCAAGACCCTTATCATGGAGCAGGACAAGCACATGGGCTCTCATTTTCAGTGCAAGAAGGTGTACCTCATCCACCCTCTTTGCAAAATATTTTTAAAGAGTTACGGGACGATTTAGGGTGTGCTATTCCTAGTCATGGAATGTTAAGTGCATGGGCAAAACAAGGTGTTTTTTTAATCAATGCTGTTTTAACGGTACGTGCCAGTGAAGCCAATTCTCATCGAGGACGTGGGTGGGAAAACTTTACGGATGCGGTTATTAAAACCCTAAGTGATCAAAAAGAACATTTGGTGTTTATTTTATGGGGAGCGCCTGCGGGAGCGAAAGCTTCTTTAATTGATGGTAAAAAACACTTGATTTTAAAAGCGCCCCACCCTTCTCCTCTTTCAAGTTACCGTGGATTTTTTGGCTCGAAACCTTTTTCAAAAAGCAATGCTTATCTGATTGAACATGGAAAAAAACCGATAGAATGGGCATTGACATCTGTGTAAAAGATGCCATTTATCGGTGGTATCAAGAAAAGGGTCGTCATGATTTGCCGTGGCGACAAACGAGTGATGCGTACAAAATCTACCTCAGTGAGATTATGCTGCAACAAACGCAGGTAAAAACTGTGTTGGAGCGCTTTTATTTCCCTTTTTTGAAACGTTTTCCTACCCTTCAAAGTGTCGCTGAAGCTCCACTCGATGATGTGCTTAAAATGTGGGAAGGGCTTGGATATTACACTAGGGCGAAAAATCTGCATCATACCGCCATTACATGTAAAGGTATTTTGCCCAGTAGTCCTGAGGAGTTGGGTGGACTTAAGGGCATTGGCAAAAGTACCGCACATGCCATTTGTGCCTTTGCCTACCATGAGCCACTTCCCATTTTAGATGCTAATGTCAAACGGGTTTTGTGCCGCTATTTTGCGATCAGCGTAAAGGATGAAAAAGTGCTTTGGGAGAGGGCATGGGAACTCTTACATGTAAAACACCCTTATGCGCATAACCAAGCAATGATGGATATTGGCGCACTCGTGTGTACCCCTAAAAATCCACAGTGTGAACTCTGCCCTTTGGTTTTTACATGTAAAGGTAAAAGTGCTCCTGAAAACTATCCACTTTCTCTTAAAAAAGCCCAAGTTCCTACCAAAAAACGCTTTGCTTTGGTAGTAGAAAATGAGGGAAAACTCGGACTGATTCAACGAAAAGAAAAACTGCTTCATGGGCTTTGGGGATTTATGCAAGTGGATGAAAAACCAGAAGGGATGTTTCTAGGAAAGGTGACGCATACCTACAGCCATTTTAAATTGGAGCTTGAAGTCTTTAAATCCTCTTTACATGTAAAGATAGAAAACTATTTTACATGTAAAGAGATAGAACATTTAGCGCTTTCTACGGTTGATAAAAAAATTCTCAAACTCTTAAATTCAAAAAAATAGCTCTTTTTGTGTTACTTTTTTACTCAAAAAAATGATTTTTCCCCTTGAACGCTTAAAACTTTCTAAAGCACTACCCTGTGGTGGCTCCTAAGCCTTTTAACCTCTTCTAAACTTAAGACAATTTTAAGAATATCTAAAAAATTAAGTTTCATATAAGTCTTTTTTGTTAAGGTGAAAAAGAGAGAAAAATCTCTCTTAACTTAATTTTACCTTAGGAGTAACAATGAAAGAGGTCAAGATTGAGCTAAAAAATGTGTATAAAATTTTTGGAAATTCACCTAAAAAAGCACTCTCACTTTTAAAAAAGGGGATGAATAAAGAGGAGATTTTTAGGCATACGGCTCAAAGTGTAGGTGTTTGTAACGCTACATTTCAAATCTACAAAGGCGAAATTTTCGTCATTATGGGGCTTTCTGGTTCGGGGAAGTCTACGTTAGTGAGACTCATTAATCGTCTGATTGAACCCTCCAGCGGCGCTATTTTAATTGATGGCGAAGATATAACGACAATGAAGTCATCTTCGTTGCGTGAAGTGAGGCGTAAAAAGATGAGCATGGTCTTCCAATCTTTTGCCTTACTTCCACATTTACGTGTTCTCGAAAATGTCGCTTTTGGTTTAGAACTAAGTGGCATGAATAGAGAAGAGAGACATGAAAAAGCCAAAGAAGCCCTTTTGCAAGTAGGACTTTTGGATTATGCAAATGTCTACCCTGATGCACTCAGTGGTGGCATGCAACAGCGTGTTGGATTGGCTCGTGCTTTGGCGAATAACCCTGATATATTGTTGATGGATGAGGCATTTTCAGCCTTAGATCCTCTCATTCGCTCTGAAATGCAAGATGAACTTTTAAAACTTCAAAGTGAGCAAGAACGCACCATTGTGTTTATTTCTCATGATTTGGATGAAGCAATGAAACTAGGCGATCGCATTGCCATTATGCAAGGCGGTGATGTGGTGCAAATAGGAACACCCGATGAGATTTTAAAAAATCCAGCCAATGAATATGTACGTTCTTTCTTTAAAGGCGTGAATGTGGGTGGCATTATCAGTGCGAAAGATATTGCTAGTAATCAACAAGTGACCATTATTCAAAAAGATGGTCAAGGAACGCTTATGGCATTGCAAATTTTACGAGAGCATGACCGAAATTTTGGCTATATCGTGGATAGAAAAAAACGTTTTTTAGGCGTTGTATCAGTCGATAGCCTTAGAGAAAAACCCAAACGTGAACGTATTGATGTGGCATTTTTAAAAGAGAGTCCTATTATAGAAGCGGGCGCATGTTTGAATGATATCGTGAGTATTGTGGCAAATACACCCTACTCTGTTCCCGTGGTCGATGAAAATCAAAAATATTTAGGTGCTATTTCTAAAGCAACGCTTTTAAAGGCACTGGATTATCAATGGGAGGATGAACATGAGTAACGCATCAAATCCGTGGGGAAGTAGTGAAGTAGTAGCACAAGAACAGAGTTGGATCAATGAATCGACGGCTGTGCTGGAAGATAAAAATTTTGATTGGCTTCACCCTTTTGAGGAGACCATAATTCCACTGGATCGTTATGTTGAATCAGGTGTGGCTTTTATCGTAGAGCATTTTCGTGGATTTTTTCAGATGATTCGCGTGCCTATTGATAGTGTTCTTAGTGGCATTGAACACTTTTTTCAGAGTGTTCCAGCTTTCATTTTTATCACTCTTTTTACACTTCTGGCATGGCAATTAGCAGGACGAAAAATTGCCATAGGGAGTTTTATCTCTTTGTTTATCATTGGGCTGATTGGAGCATGGAGTGAGACAATGGTAACGTTATCATTGGTATTTACTTCTTTATTTTTTTGTTTAGTGATAGGAATTCCCTTAGGCATTTGGATGTCACGTAATGAGAGTGTTGCTTTGGTGATGCGCCCTATTTTAGATGCCATGCAAACCACACCCGCCTTTGTCTATTTGGTTCCTGTTGTAATGCTTTTTGGTATTGGCAATGTTCCTGGGGTTGTGGTGACGATTATTTTTGCTTTGCCTCCACTCATTCGTTTAACCAATCTTGGTATTAGACACGTTCCTAAAGATTTAATTGAAGTCTCCCAAAGCTTTGGCGCAACCCCTTGGCAAATGTTGTTTAAAGTGCAACTTCCTGTGGCGATGCCTACTATTATGGCAGGTATCAATCAAGCGTTAATGCTCTCCATCTCAATGGTGGTGGTTGCTTCAATGATTGCAGTGGGAGGTTTGGGTCAGATGGTACTTCGAGGTATTGGAAGGCTCGATATGGGCTTAGCGGCTGTTGGAGGTGTGGGCATTGTCCTTTTAGCGGTGGTACTAGATCGCATCACACAAGCTTTGGGTGAAAAAAATAGGAATACCCACCTTCGTTGGTTTGAAAAAGGTCCTATGGGTCTACTTTATAAGATATTTAAAACAAGGAGAAAAAATGAAACGTATGTTTAAAGGTATCGTAATAGGAGCTGTATGTTCTACGATTTTTGCTCTAAATAGTTTTGCGGGCGAACTTCCAGGAAAAGGGATTAAAGTGCATCCCATGCAAAGTCCAATAGCCGAAGAGCGTTTTCAAACGCTGATTGTCAATGAAGCTCTTAAGGCTTTAGGGTATGACGTAATGCCTATTGATGAAGTCTCCTATGCGGTTACGTATCAGACCATTGCACAAAATAAGACGTCTAAAGATATCTATTTTACTGCGGTGAACTGGACACCACTGCACGATGCGATGTTTGAAAAAGTAGGTGGTGAAAAGACAATGTACCGTAAGGGTGTTTTTGTGGAAGGGTGTGCGCAGGGGTATTTGATTGATAAGAAAACAGCTCAAAAATATAACATCAAGTACATCAATGATTTAAAAGACCCAAAAATTGCAAAACTGTTTGACAGTAATGGCGATGGTAAAGCCGATTTAGCAGGATGTAACCCAGGATGGGGATGTGAAAAAGTGATTGAGCATCAGTTAGACGCATTTGGACTAAGAGAGAGCATTACCCACAATCAAGGAGAGTATTCTGCCATTATTGCAGAGACAATAGCACGCTATAAAGAGGGAAAACCCATTTTATACTATACGTGGACACCGTATTGGGTAAGTGGCATTTTAGTGCCCAATAAAGATACTATGTGGTTGCAAGTGAAACACTCCGCACATCCTATTACGAAAGATACCGCTTTGACAAATGGGCAAAATTATGGGTTTAATATCAATGCTATTAAGATTGTTGCAAATGGAGATGTCGATAAAAACAATCGTGCTGTTGCAAAATTGTTTGAAATAATGAAGTTAAATATGAATGATATTAGTGCACAAAATATGCTAATCAGCAAGGGTGAAAAAAGCGAAGAGGCAATAGAATCCCATGCAAAAGCGTGGATAAAAGCACATCAAAAAACATTTGATGAGTGGATTGAAACGGCTAAAAAAGCAGCACACTAAATAAGAGGTAGCGTAAATTTTACGCTACCCTTCCATGATGAGGGATATAGCCTCTACTTCCTATCATTAATAACAAAACACCACAAAGACTGACCACCATCATTACTCCTGTAATAGGAAAGAGTGTACCATCGTGAAGGTTACTGGCTATAAAGCCCATGAGTGCACCCACACTGTACTGTAAAACACCAATGATAGCGTTAGCTGAAGCGCTAATGGTGGGAAAAAATTCCAAAGTTAAAGCAATGGAATTGGAAAAAATAAAGCCTAAAATACCAATATAAAGTCCAATAAGAGGTGCTATAACATAAATGGAGGCATTTTGGGCGCTAAAGAGCAAAATGCCTAAAAGTGCTTGAGTTATTGTACCCATACGTAGTAAAACAAAAGGCTCTTTCGTTTTAACAATAGAAGCATTAAGGCGTCCAAAAAACATCATCAGCGTGACATTCAGCGCAAAAATAAGCGCAAAAGGGGTGGCTTCAAGATGAAAATGTTCCATGTATATAAACGAAGAAGAGGTAATAAATGTGTACATACCTGAACTACATAAAATTTGCGAAACAATAAAAACCATCGCTAATTTATGACTCAAAACGGTTTTATAATTTTGAATGGGAGTAATTTTAGTTCGTTCTTTTTTAATGGAAGGAAAGCGAAATAAATAAAACCCTAAGGCAAAAAGTGTGTAACATCCCATCCCAATAAAAATAGCTTCCCACTCAAAAAATTTCAAAATCAATGAACCTAATGTAGGCGCTAGAAGTGGCGCCATAAGCATAATCATGGCAATCATAGAAAAAATACGTGCACTCTCTTTACCTTCAAATCTATCACGTACAATGGCAGAAACATTGACCGTTGCAATACCACCACCAAAAGATTGAAGTGCACGTAGTACCCAAAACATCTCGATGCTGTTGGTAATCGAGAGCATAAAACTACTCAGAGCAAAAACGCTAAGACCTATGAGAATCATAGGACGTCTGCCATAAGCATCAGAAATGGGTCCTCCAAAAAGCTGTCCCATTGCCATACCAAAAAAGAAGAGGCTAAGACTAATTTCTATTTGAGGAATAGCGCTATGAAGGTCAAGCGCAATGGCGGGGAACGCAGGAAGATACATATCAATAGCTAAAGGTGTAATGGCAGAAAGCGAAGCCAATGTTAAAACAATTTGGCGTTCTGTTAGTGTGTGGGACATATATTTCTCAATTAAATGGTATTGACAAAATTATAGGGAGATTTAGGTAAATTCGACGTAAATAAATTGAATTAAATTCTTTTTGGAAACATGATAAAAAGTTTTTTTAAATGAATCTTTGTTTTATATAATTTTTAAGTTTACTAAGCATAGAATGATTTAATATGTTATCACATATTAAATATATTTTATTTATATTTAGAATAAAGAAGGTAAAAAATTTTTAAAGGGAGGTTTACATGTCAAAGCAGACTATTGGAATGCTTATTCCTGTTGCTGTGCTTTTGGTTCTTTGGTTTATACCCACTCCGGAGGGATTAACACCTGTTGGTTGGCATTTTTTAGCTGTTTTTTTAGCAGTTATTGTTGGTCTTGTTATTGAGCCAGTTCCTGCAGCACTTGTTGGGTTAGTCGGTGTTTCTTTTGTTTCCCTTGTTGGGCTTGTCGGTAAAACACCAGCAGAAAATGTTAAATGGGCACTTTCTGGTTTTTCCAATAGCATTATTTGGCTTATTTTTGCAGCGTTTATGTTTGCTATGGGCTATCAAAAAACAGGCTTAGGAAAGCGTATTTCATTGGTGATGATTAGATATATGGGAAAAAGTTCACTGGGACTTGGGTATGCGGTGGCTTTTGCAGATTTGGTTTTAGCTCCCTTTATGCCTTCAAATACAGCACGTGGTGGTGGAACTATTTATCCGATAGCAATTAATATCCCCATTCTTTTTAACTCAACTCCTGAACATGAACCTCGTAAAATGGGTGCTTACATTACGTGGGTTGCCATGGCAGCAACGTGTGTAACAAGTTCTATGTTCTTAACCGCACTTGCTCCAAATCTTTTAGCATTAGATTTAATTGCAAAGGGTGCTCATATTACTATTGAGTGGGGTGCGTGGGCAAAAATTATGGTGCCTCTGTTGTTGCCACTTTTTTTAGTGACACCTTTATTGGTCTATTGGATTTATCCTCCAACGCAAAAGAAATCCCCTGAAGCACCTGCATGGGCAGCTGAAGAACTTAAAAAAATGGGTGCGATTAGTTTAAAAGAAATTTTAATGGCATCGTTTGCACTGCTTGCACTTATTTTGTGGATTTTTGGAAAACAATTGGGTGTTAATGCAACCATGGCGGCGATTTCTATTACCGCTCTTATGGTCCTCACCAATGTTATTACATGGGAAGATGTGATTGGTAATAAGGCAGCATGGAATATTTTTGTTTGGTTTGCAACATTGGTTGCATTGGCTTCTGGTCTTAAAAATGTAGGTGTTTTAGCATGGATTGGAAAAGGCACAGAAATCTATTTGGTTGGGTTAAGCCCAACGATGTTAATGATTTCTATGATTGTGCTCTTTTTTCTCTTGCACTATTTTTTCGCAAGTTTAACAGCGCATACTACAGCTCTTTTACCCATTTTTATTATTATTGCTGTGAAATTAATTTCTCCAGATCAACTTCCAGCATTTTTAATTTTGCTCTCTAGTGCTATTGGACTTATGGGAATCATTACCCCTTATGGTACAGGGCCTTCACCGATTTGGTATGGGGCTGGTTATATTTCACAAGGAACATGGTGGGCATTAGGTGCCATCTTTGCATTAATTTATATGGCTGTTTTAATTTTGGGTGTCTTTATTTTTGTGTAATACATTTTACACACTGTTATAAAAAAAGGAGAAAACGATGGCGACATTTGGACAAACCACAAAAATGGTGGATGTTATAGGAAAATTTGTTGATGTGGTATCTAAAAAGTTACCCGATGATGTTATGGCAAAATTAGAGGAGCTTCGAGTTCAAGAAGAGGCACCTCTTGCTAAGGTAATTTACGATGTTATGTTTGATAATATAGACAAAGCACTTACACTCAACCGCCCTACTTGTCAAGATACAGGGGTAATTCAGTTTTTTGTGCGCTCAGGTGCTAAATTTCCTCTTCTAGGACAATTGCGTGGTATTTTAAGAGAAGCAACCATCGCAGCAACGAAAAGCGCACCGCTTCGTTTAAATGCTGTAGAAGTGTTTGATGAAGTCAATACAGGCACAAACGTAGGGACAGAAGTTCCATTTATTGAATGGGAAATTGTAGATGATAGTTCAAACGTTGAAATTGAAGTCTATCAAGCAGGTGGTGGCTGTTCACTCCCTGGTCGAAGTATTGTTTTACCTCCATTGGCAGGGTATGAAGGGGCTATGAAATTTGTTTTTGATACGATTGTGGATTGGGGGATTAATGCCTGCCCTCCTTTGGTGGTGGGTGTGGGCATTGGTACGTGTTCAAATTCTGCTGCTCTGCTCTCTAAAAAAGCAATGCTCCGTCCAATTGGAACATCGCATCCACATCCGAAAGCTGCGGCAATGGAGAAAAAAATTGAAGAAGGACTTAATGCCATTGGGTTAGGACCTCAGGGTATTTCAGGAAAAAACAGTGTTATGGCAGTGCATGTCGAGGGTATGGCACATCACCCTTCCGTTTTAGGTGTAGGTATTACGGTTGGCTGTTGGGCAAATCGTCATGGCGTGATTCGTTTCGATGAAAATTTAAATTATGAAATTATCTCTCACAAAGGAGTCAATTTATGAAAAAAGTATTAACAACACCAATTTCTGATGAAGCGATCAAATCACTTAAAGTGGGAGACATTGTTTATCTGAGTGGCACACTGGTGACCTGTAGAGATGAGGGACATCGAAGAGTTGTAGCTGAAGGCATTATGCCAAAGCTTCCCTTAGATCGAATTGCTATTTTTCATGCAGGACCTATTGTTAAAGATGTCGAAAATGGTTGGGAAATGGTCTCCATAGGACCGACTACCAGTATGCGTATGGAGCGTTACGAGAAAGAGTTTTTAGCCAAAACGGGTGTCAAGTTGGTCATTGGTAAAGGTGGCATGGGTGCTAAAACAGCAGAAGGCTGTAAAGAGAGTACTGCTGTTCATGCAGTTTTTCCTGGAGGTTGTGGTGTGGTAGCAGCCGAAGAAGTGGAAAAAATAGAAGGCAAAGAGTGGCCAGAGTTTGGTATGCCTGAAGCCTTTTGGATTATGAAGGTCAAAGAGTTTGGACCTTTAATTATTTCCATTGATACGGAGGGAAACAATCTGTTTGAAAATAATAAGATTGGGTTTCATCAAAAGAAAGAAGTCGCTTTCAAAGAGACGGCAAAAGAGATTGTCTCTATGATTGCTAAAAGTTAAAAGAGGGAGGCACCTTTGTGCCTCTTTAGTTTGCTTTATAGTTGGCAAGTGTGCTATTCATACTGTAAATAATATGCTGACGCATCGTTTCGCATGCATCTTCATACTCTTTTTTTTCCAATTGTTCGACAATTTTTGAATGATCTGCAAACGAGATTCCTGCATACTCTTGCGCCGTAACGAGTCGGTTCATGGAAAGACCATTCCAGAGTAAGGAGAGAAAATATTTGAGTTTTTCACTCTTCGCTGCTTCCCAAATAATCATATGAAAGGCTTGATTGGCAAGATTATAGGCTTGTGTATCACCATTTTCTTTCGCACGTTTGCCTTCTTCATTGACTTTTTTTATGGCTTTAAGGGTTTCATTATTCATACGCTCACACGCACGTCTAAGTGCTTCCGTTTCCAGTAAAATACGCATCTCATAGTGGTCTTTAATGGCTTCAACCGATATACCTTTTACAATGGCGCAACGATTTTGACGTAACTCTAAAAGTCCCTCTGCTGCTAAAATCTGAAATGCCTCTCGCACAGGAGTACGAGACATACCCACCTGCTCACCAACACTATCAAGCGTAATGGATTGCCCTGGTGCAATGCCACCAGAGAGAATCGAAGAACGCAACATAGAAGCCACTTGTTCACGAGCAGGTAACATTTGAACTTTTTGAAGATTAATCATAAAAACTCTCTTGGTATTCAATTTTATTTAGTATAGCACGACAAAGCTATCATTTCAAGAAGAGCGCTTTAGCACTCTTTTACATGTAAAGATTTTATAGTCACTTGGGTGTATAATAAGCCTAAAGGAGTGTTCAATGAAATATAGAAACATTGGCATTTTGGTATTGGGAATTTTTTTAGGGTGTGAAAATCATACGCAACAAAAAGATGAAACGCTCTCTTCATCCATTGAAATGGTTTATAAAAATGCCATTAAAGAGGCGATTTTAAAAGGTAAACATCCCCCTAAATCGTATCAGGAAATTTCATGGCATAAGATGCAAAGTGGTGAATTGGTTTCCAAACGCATTGGTAAAAAAGTTCTTTTTATTCGACACCGTTTTCAAGAAAAAAATAATTTTAAAGGTGCGATAGAGAGAGAATATATCTATTTTATCGGCGATACCAAACCCTCTTTGATGATTGATTTTGATGTGAAAAAAGCATTTGAAGAGTTTGTTACCAATCAAAGTATTCAAGAGATATTTTCTTCTTCCATTTGGAATCTTGAATCTTTACATGTAAATTATCAACAAAGTGCTCAAGACACTGCTTCAAAGCAAATTGTGAAAGATTTTATCTACTCCATTAGGCGCTACACGAGGGAAGATCAGTCCTATTTGGAAGAGGCTATTTCTAAAAGTCATACGCCTTTATCGATTGCCAATAATGTCGCTTTGTTTATGACTATGCGTCTTTTTCCTGAATTGTTAGAAGAGTTGTTGTTTGATGAAGTGACTTACAATGGAACATATAAATAAGGAGAAATCATGAAAAAATTATGCTACTACATAAGTGTGTTATTCCTCGGTACTTCTTTTGTGTACGCCAATGATTTAATGCAAGGTCTTAGTGCATATGAGCGTCACGATTTTGCAAAAGCAGCAGAGTATTTTGAGGCTTCTTGCGCCACTGGAAATCCTGAAGCATGCTACAACCTTGCTAATATGTACGATACAGGACTAGGTGTTTATAAAAACGATATAAAGGCAGTTAAACTTTATACTCAAGCGTGCGAGGGTGGTTTTAGTGATGCGTGTTATAACTTAGGTATGATGTACGAGAGCGGTGAGGGTGTGCAAAAAGACACCATCAAAGCCTTTACCCTTTTTTATAAAACCTGTGAAAACGGGCACACGAGAGGATGTTATAACACGGCTTTGATGTACTATAAAGGAAATGGCGTTCAGCAAAATTACGCAAGAGCGTTTGAATTATTCCAAAAAACCTGCAACGAGGGGTACGAAAAGAGTTGCTATAACCTAGGGGTGATGTACCGTAACGGACAAGGTGCTCCAAAAGATTTAAATAAAGCACTTTCACTTTATAAAAAAGCATGTGAACAAGGACTTTCTATAGCGTGTGATAAGTATGGAAAATTACGAAGTGAGATGCAATAATCTAATCTCTCTCGTATTTTGCCCTTAAAGCTTTAACTCTTTTAAGCATGGCATCATAGTCAATCTTTTGATAATTTGTATCCATTATTTCCGCCCATAAAGTACCCATTGCGTTTCTATCAGCCTCTACTTCGTCTCCATTACCAAGTCCTTGAGTAAGCGCAAGAGCACCACGTGCAAGTTCTAATAAAACATCTTTTTCCATGATTGTTGCCATTGAAGATTCCTTGTTTTTTATGGATAATTATATGATTAATTTCTTAGAAAAAATGATTTGAAAAAGTTTTGTGAGTCATGGCAGAGAGGAATGGATGGCTCAAAGTAATTTATAAAAAACTATAAATGACCATAAATACGGACTTTCGTAATTCTATCTTCTTCTCAAAAACTCCATTTTTTGCTCTGGCACAACTATCAGCACTAAGACTTGGAACAGAAGAAATTTACAGTGCAGATACAGTACAAAAAAATATTATGAAACACTAAATTTTTTTTGGGATGTTCTTGTCAATTTTTTTCATCAAATAGGTATTGGTTAATCGTTGAAATATTTACTATTTTAGACAGACTACTGTTATAAATCTCTTTTTGTTGGAACTCGTTTTCTGTACCTTTTGTGGGTATGCGGACAAAAATCTGCATATGATCCACTAATCCACTGTTTTGAACTTCTTGGATATTTTTCGCGAGATTTTGCACAACCACATCATGATGTTTTTTATCTGTAAATCGTGCTTCTTTTGGATTGTCGTGAAGCATTCTCTCATACCTATCAAGACATGTTTGCCAACTGATTGATTGATGGCACGTTTGGATTAAAACATGGGTTGTGTAGCCGTTATCTTTGAAGTGTTGAAGCGTTTTTATTGGGGTTTCACTTGTTCGAAACGTTCCTTCAATGATGATGTTGTATTTTTCATCGATTGCTTTTTTTAAGATCGCTTCTGTCATTTTTCCAGCAAATTCTGCTGTGTATTTTGGAGCATCTTGCCCTTGTTCTTTTTGCAGTCTTTTATATTCAGGATAATATTTTCTCAAATCGTCACCGTTAATGATGACAACATTTTTATCAAGGCGTTCACCAGCTACTTGGGACATTGATGCTTTTCCTGCTCCAGGCTGTCCACCTAGTACGAAAGCTTGAGGTTGTTGTTGGTTAGGAGTAGCGTTATTGTAAACTATCTTAATTTCTGTATGCCAAACTTCCTCAAGCTTATCTTTAACCATGTCGTTAGTCTCGTTCATATTTTGACCTTAAGGTTTTTATTCTTTTGAGTGTAGCGTTATAGTCAATCTCGGTATCTTTTGTATCTAAAATCTCAAGTTTTAAAGCACCCATTGCTCTCCTATCTGATTCTACTTCTTCCCCGTTTCCTAGTCCTTGAGTAAGTGCAAGAGCACCACCTGCAAGTTCTAAGAGTACATCTTTATCTGCGACATAGTTTTTTGCCATTGCTATTCCTTGTTTAATTTAATCGCCATACCTTGTAGATATACGGTTGTGCTGACGCTAGAAGAGATGTAGCCTTTTTCGCCAGTACGACCGTTTACTTGTGTTGAGGAGGTTGAATTTAGCGTGACATTTATAATGCCATCGGCTTGTAGTCTAAAGGCTTGATCAATCAAACTTGTTTCAGCATTATAATAATTATTTCCAGAGCTCGTGAGAAGCTTTAAAGCTTCATATTTTAGACCTTCAGGAATATAGTTTACAATGCCCACCTCTTTTCTATAGGTAGCGAGCTGTTTGTTATATTCTTGATTAATCAATGATTTTATGACATTTTCAATTTGGGTTGGTGACAATTTTTCTTGTTTTTTGCTTCTGTATAAATATGAAAAAGCCAATAGATAAAGTGGTATAAATACTAGCCAAGAGACGTAAAAGGTACTAACAATAGCTATAGGAAGAAAGACATAAAAACGTGTATGAAGATTTTTTATATGAGCAATGCCTTCTTTTTCCAGCGCAATAGAAATGTCAGGGTCAAGTTTTGCTTTGATTTGCTCATACGTTGATAAATAATGATTAAAATTTATTTTTTTAATCGTATGGTTTTTACTGTTTTCTATTTGAGTACTTTCTTTTTCAGATGTTGCCATTAAATTTCCTTGATATTAGAAAAATGATTGAAAAAGGCTTTGAAGAAGAATGGCAGAGAGGAAGGGATTCGAACCCTCGGTGAGTTGCCCCACACACGCGTTCCAGGCGTGCTCCTTCAACCGCTCGGACACCTCTCTATAATTGAAGAGTGGAAGTATAACGATTTTGTGCTTATTTGAGGATTAATGGTCTTTACATGTAAAAACCATTAATCCATTTTTTTAGGATTTGCGAATCGCTTTAAAACCTTCAATGAGTTTTTCAAAACCCACTTTACTGGAATTTTCGACCATTTTAAAGGTTTGAATTCCCTCTTGTTCATTGCCACCTGTTGCAAAAATATCAATCGCTTTTTTGAGTCCATCATGTACTTTAACATGGTGGTCATTGACCTCATTGGCGGTTATTGGACTTAAGCGGTGGTTAATGGTGCCAAACCATTTTGCAAAACGGCAGGCTGTGTGTGCCATAATGTCACTTCGTTTATGCTCTAAAGCAGCATTGTAGCCTTTGAGTTTGAGTAAGATATGGTCAATTTTGCCATTGCTAATAGAAATTTCATTGGTGACATTGTCACATTTATTGGTAATGCTTGTGGCATTTGCGAGCATAGTGTGAATTTCAGTAGAAAAAGCATTGAGTGTTGACATGGAGTTTTGCGACTCTTTTTGGAAAGTTTCACTGGTATCTGCCATAGAGTTTGCATTTTGTTTGAGAATGCTAATGTTGGATTCGACTTCAAGCGTTGCCTTCTGGGTGCGTTCTGCGAGTTTTCGAACCTCATCAGCAACGACGGCAAATCCCCTTCCATGCTCACCCGCACGTGCAGCTTCAATAGCGGCATTAAGGGCCAAAAGATTGGTTTGGTCAGAGATATCTTTAATAAGGTTGATAATGTCTGAAATAGCCGAAACACTAGAGGAGAGATTTTCAACGTCACGGGTAAAATCCTGTGTGAGGACTTGAATTTTTTCCAAAGAGCAGACAATTTCACTGGTCTGTTTCTCGACATTTTGACCACCTTGCGTAGAGGCATCATTGAGGGTATTAATTTCACCGAGCATCGTCAAACTTTCTTCAATAGTGTTCTGAAGAAAGTTCATACCATCTTCATAACTAGTCAATAATAGAGAAAGCAGTGCTTCTTTGGTTGTGTCGGTTTTGACCTCTTTATGGAATGAGGTTTGGGTTTGTGTGTAACGTAGGGATTCTAGCTCTTTTTCTTTGTCGTTAAGGGCAATTTTAAGTGCCTCATTTTCACGCTCTAATGCAGCGATACGTTTTCCACCAAACATGGGATTCTCCTTACTAAAATAATGCGTGATTATAGCAAAGGAATCTAATAATATCCCACGCAAATACCATTGCTAAGTTGAATTTTTTTCTCAAAGGGAGAGGGGCCGAAGTATTTGCATTTTTCAATGTAAATGTGGTAGTTATAACTTAGATTCAAGTCATCGTAAAATTTTTTGAGATTGACAAATTTTATATCACAGACATCTATAATCTCTAAGGATTTATAGATGCATGAGTTGTTGTGCTCGATGAGATGAGAAGGTGCAAGACCTGTGTATTTGCAAAAGGCTTGAGACTGAACCATGCCTGTAAGATCCGTACACTCTTTAAGGATGCCTTGATAGCGAGGCAAGATGCTCTCTTTGCGTAAAAATACTACCCTCGCATCATCAAATTTTGCCGCTTCGGCATCTTTCCAGTAACGGTACGCATTGGATGAAATCCCAGCTTTAAGGCTAAACTCTTTGTTTAAAACATAGTTGTTTAGCCAATGGTTATGCGTGAGGATTTGCATCTGCATTTACATTATCTTCATGCCTAATTGTGCAAGGACGATGACTAAGACCAGTCCTAAGGGATAAACCGCTGCGTAAGCGATGGAAGGGTAATCGGTTTTGGTCATATTGTTTGCCATGGTTAAAGAAGGCGTGGAGGTCATAGCTCCTGAGAGAACACCCAAAATATCGATAAAATTCATCTTTAAAATGACTTTACATGTAAAGGCAACAAGCCCCAGTGAAACGACAAGTGCACCCAAGGCAATGGCAATGGGTAAAAAGCCGTTATTGTGCAAAGATTCGAGTAGGTATTTCCCCGCATTGGTTCCTAGTGTTGCGATAAAGATGAGCTGCCCCAATGTTTTTAAAAGTGTTGTGGAGTGCGGTGAAAGGTTCCAGACAATGGGTCCTACACGCCCCAAACGTCCTAAAATCAACGCTGTAATTAAAATGCCACCCACAAAGCTGAGTTTAATGGCACCTACGCCTGGAATATAAAAAGGAATGCTTCCTAATAATATGCCTAAAACAACCCCCAAAGAGATGGGTAAAAAGTCCGCAGCAGGGTATTTTAAAAGGTCATTACCAATGAATTTGGTTACTTTTTCAACGTATATTTCAGGCGCTACGACATAGAGTTTATCACCAAGGCGGAGGGTAAGATTGGGGTAAGAGGGAATGTCAATACCCGCTCGTCTGACTTTGGTAATCACCGTACGCAAAGACTTAAGCTCTTTAATCATGCCAATTTTTTTACCCACAATCTCTTTATTGGTGGTAAGAAGTCTAAGAACCGCCATATCGTCTTTAAAAACATGTTCCTCACCAATCTCTTGTCCTAGCACAATGCTTAAGTTGGCCAGTTGTTCATCGGTTCCTGCCACACGAATGACATCACCAAAACGCAAGATAGCATCATCGTCATCATGTTCTACGATGCCATCTAAACTCATACGCTCAATAATCGTAGCGGTCATGGCTTCGATTTTGGATTTTTTAATCTCACTGGTTTTAAAGTTTTCATTGGTAATGCGAAAATTTCGGGTATGAATGTCAGGAAAACGTGTTTTTTGTGCCGCTTCATACGCCTCAACCTCTTTTTGCAAATCCACACGAAAGAGTACGGGTAAAAGACGCATAAACAAAACGGTTACCACAATGCCAAAAGGATAGACCAAACCAAACATAACCGAAGTGGTTGCGGTATTTTTAATCTCAAGGGCGGCTGCAAGCGCTGGAACAGAGGTGAGTGCTCCTGCAAAAATACCATCAGTAATGGTTCGTGGCATTTTGAAAATATATCCGCATGTAAAAATGATGGCAAAAAGAAGCAAGAGAAGCGTAACCGCAATAAGGTTGAGCTTGAGTCCTTCATTTTTAATGGTGTCAAAAAAACCAGGCCCTGATTGAAGCCCCACGGCATAGATAAAAATAGCAAGTCCAAAATATTGGAATGCATCGGAGATAACCATGCCATAATGCCCTGCAATCAGTGCGACAATGAGCATAGCCGTCACATCTAAAGAGAAGCCCTTAATCTTGATATTGCCTAAGATATACCCCACAGAGATAATGGCAAAAAGGTAGAAAATTTCGTTGTTAATCATTAAGTACCTAAGCCTTAAAAAAGTTGAGTGATTATATCGCATTTGTTTTTAAGCTTACATGTAAAAAGATTTCACTTTATGCACGTTTGGTATGCGAAGCTTGAGAATTTATATACCCATAGTGTCAATCTTTAAGACTTGCGCCCTGTCAATAAAAAGATGGGATACTCCCCATAAGGTTTTTTGGCAGTGCTTACAATCTCAATAGTCACATCTTCAAAGCCCGCTTTTTGCGCCCACATAGCAAACTCTTCTTGGTCAAAACCAAAGTGAAATACACCCATATCTTCTTTATGAAACGTGCCATCTTCTTTGTCTAAATCTGCTAAAGCGATGGTGCCTTTGCTATGAAGCAAGCGGTAAAATGTGTGAAAAAGTGCCTGCACATCTTCAATATGGTGAATCGTCATCGAAGAGATGATGCTATCAAATGTCTCATTAAGTTCATTACTCATCACGTCAAGTTCTAGCATGGAGAGTTCACACTCTAGTTGCTTTTCTTTAGCACGTAGCGTTTCATTCATCGAAGGTGAAGTATCGATAGTGGTTATTTTACGAACGTATGGAGCAATCTGTTCGGTTAAAAGTCCCGTACCTGAGCCAAAATCCATCACATGCGTTGTTGATTTATCGTATGTGAGTCTCTCCAAAATCGCTTCACCAATATTTTTAACGTTGTTGGTGCGTGTGGCTTCTGTTTCATATATTTTTGATTTTGCATGAAAATAATCTGTTTTTGTTTGCATCAATGACCTTTTAAGATGGAAAAGAGAGTATAGCACAGAATTTTTAGGATGGCGTAGTGGTTTTATACCACTGCGTCATCTAATATTTTAGAATTTATAAGAGCCTTTAAAACGGAATTGATCACCATCGGCATCTTTACCAATGGTTTCGTATTGTGCCATAACACTTAAGCCCTTTAATGCTCCACTAAAGCTATAAGAGGCATAAAAACCTGTGTAAGAGACATCGGCATCGGCTGCGAAATTGGCATCATTAGTGGTTGCAACATAAACGGTACCAACATTTGTGGAAGGATTGATTTTATAATCTAAACCCGCTGCATAGGCTTTCATATCAGCATAGTAGCTGTATGAACCGATGATAGAAGCCGTATAAATAAGATCTGTACCATTGCCTGCACCGTGGAGTAATTGACCCATTGGGGTGTTGTCATCATCAGAGATTTGAGAGTAAGCGAGATATCCACTAAGGTTTGCATAACTCGCTCCTGCTTTTAGACCATAGCCATAGATAGAGTCATCTTCACCTGTACTCACAGAGCTGTAATCATTGAGCCAGTACTGAGCGCCTAGGTTATAACCAAACGCACCTATTTTATTGGCATAGATAGCTTCGAGGTTATAAATATTGAGGTTGGAGCCTAGTGTGTTATCATCATTGATATAAGCCCATGCACCCGTGAGGGTTAGTCCTGCAATAGATTTGTTAATGGCGTACAAAGAGTACATCCCATCGTAATAATCTTCAAATTCGCCAATATCGCCCTCTTTGTTGGTGCGTGCTTGAAATTTATCTGCATACACAGCACCTAACGTGGTGTTAGGAATATCTTTGTTGGTAATAAGCGCACCTTCAAATGACTCTTTAATGAGGCGTGAACCACTCCCTGCAATCAGTGGTGTTCCCATATACATACGCCCTACTTTGACATCGGTTTTACCTAACGTGTATGCAAGATACGCCTCAGAGAGTTGTGCTCCTTGCGCCCACATATCACGTGTAAACATCGCTTTACCATCATCATCCACAAATGGGGTTGCGCTTGATTGGAAAGTAGCCCCTGCTCTAAATCCCATAAAGCTATCGGTGACGTAGTTGAGCATTAAACCTGAGGCAAAAATATCTTGATGACCTTGAGCGTCTCCTGTTTTATCTCTGCTAAAATAATAGGTGCGAATCTCCCCTGTGAGCTTACCATTTTTGAACGCATCTGCAAGATTGTCTGCCGCAAAAGCGTTGCTTGAAAGCGTAGCAAGTGCCGCCAATGCTACTAAACTTAAACGTGAAAATTTCATATATTCTCCTAAAATATTGATAATAAAAATCAAATAATACATTCGGAGAGCTTAAATTTCCTTGGATTTTATTTTTTTATTTAATATAAATATTACGTTTGACTTGATAATCGTTTTTATGTTAGGATGCTATTTGATTTTTGTTATCAAAAAATAGTTTTGACGAAAGGGTTTGTATGAAAAAAATCGGTTTAGCGATTTTAGCGTTAGTGGTTATTGGTGTGGGCTTTTACTTCTCTTCATCCAAAGAAGAGCCAAAAGCAGAAGCGTCCAAAAAGAGTGAACAGGTGGTTACGTTTGCCAATTTTAGAGATATCAGGGATTTGAATCCGCATTTATACAGCGGTGAATTGTACGCTCAAAATATGTTGTTTGAATCGTTGGTACACATTGCCAATGACGGTAAAATTGAGCCGTGGTTAGCGACGGAGTGGAAGATTTCAGAAGATGGGAAAACCTATGTGTTTAAATTGCGTGAAGATGTCTCATTTTCTGATGGCGAGAAATTTAACGCTAAAGCAGCTAAAGCCAACTTTGATGCCATTTTGAGCAACATTAAGCGCCACGGATGGTTAGAGTCTGTACGTTTGATGGACGCTATTAATCAAAAAGGTGGCGAAGCGGTACAAGCCAGTGGTGAGTATGAACTTACCCTAAAACTTGACGCTCCGTATTACCCACTTTTGGTAGAACTTGGGGTGATTCGTCCGTTTCGTTTTATCTCTCCCAAAGCGTTTATTAACGGTACCACTAAAGATGGGGTAAGTGCGCTCAGTGGAACGGGTCGTTATGTGTTAAAAGAGAATCATAAAGATGAGTATGCGGTGTTTGAAGTCAATCCAAATTATTGGGGTAAAAAGCCAGAGCTTCAAAAAGTGGTGGTGAAAGTTATTCCTGACAATCAAACCCGTTTGATGGCACTTGAAAAAGGTGAGATTGACCTTATTTTTGGGGTCAATATGGTTGATTCAGCTTCTTACAACAAATTTGCAAACCTCAAAGGTTTTCGTGGCGCTATGTCTGAGCCTCTTTCCACCCGTATGATTTTGCTTAACACCACTGATGCTATTACGGGTGACATCAACGTGCGTCAAGCAATTCAGCATGCAACCGATAAAGAGACGATTTCTAAAGCGATTTTTGCGGGCATTGAGAGCCCAGCAGAATTATTGCTCTCCAAAAACACCCCTTATGCGAACATTGGCTTAACCCCTTATGCGTTTGATAAAGCCAAAGCAGAATCCCTTTTGGAAGCCTCAGGTTGGATGAAAGTTGAAGGCAAAAAATACCGTCAAAAAGAGGGGCGTGAACTTGCCATTACGCTTAATTACAACAGTAACAATGTCACCGATAAAACGATTGCGGAGTTTTTACAAGGTGAGTTTGCGAAAATTGGGATGAACCTAAATATCGTTGGTGAAGAAGAACAAGCCAACCGTGACCGTATGAAAGCGGGAACGTTTCAGATGGTCTTTAACATCTCATGGGGTATGCCTTATGATCCACAATCCTTTTTAGCGGGGATGCGAAAAGTGGTGTATGGGGATTATTTGGCACAACAAGGACTTCATGATAAAGCCTTAATTGATGAGAGCATTTTGCATGCGCTTGAGAGTACCGATGAGACCAAACGTCAAGAACATTACCGTTTTGTTTTAACACGTTTGCATGATGAAGCGGTCTATTTGCCATTGACGTATGAGCGAAACCGTGCGATTTTCAACCAAAAACTTGAAAATGTAGGTTTTGATGTCTCCAAATATGAAGTCCCTTTTGAGAGAATGCGTGTTAAATAACCGCTCTTTAAGCCCTGTACGTTTTAGCGTACAGGGTTTTACATGTAAAGCAAGGAAGTGAATGAGAAATTATGTATTAAAGCGCCTGTTGTTCACCCTTCCCATGATGCTAGCCATCTCGTTTATCGCCTTTGTTATTATCAGTTTTATTCCCTCTGATCCTGCGGAAGTGGCACTGCGTGTCAATGAAATTATTCCCACCCATGAAGCGGTGGCTTCGATGCGAGAGAGTTTAGGCTTGAATGATCCTTTTTTAGTGCGTTATGTGAATTGGCTGTATGACTGTTTGCGTTTGGATTTTGGAAGCTCTTACATCAACCATAACCGTTTGGTGTTTGATGAGATTCTAAGAAGTCTGCCTGCTACGTTGAAACTGGCTCTCTTTTCCTTTATCCTTGTCATTGTGGTGAGTTTTCCTATTGGCATTTTAAGTGCGGTCTTTAAAGACTCCATCACAGACAAAGTAGCAAGGGTTTTTATGTTTTTATTTACCGCTATTCCTAACTACTGGTTAGGGTTGATTTTGATGTGGTTTTTTGCCATTCATTTTAACCTCTTACCCACCAGTGGAGCGACCAGTTTTGTGCACTATATCTTACCAGCCATCACACTTTCCATGACCTATGTTTCAACGTACATTCGTCTTATTCGTAACTCCATGCTTGAAAATATGCAAGAGAATTACCTCTTTTATGCGAGAGTTCGAGGCATTAGTGAGGTGGTCATTGTGTTGAAACATCTTTTTACCAACTCTTTGCAATCGACCATGAACGCGCTTGGGATGAGTTTTGTACAACTGATTGCAGGAACCTTTGTCATTGAAAATATTTTTGCGATTCCAGGTATTGGAAGGTTGTGTATTAGCGCGATTTTTAACCGAGATTATCCGATTATTCAAGCCTACATTTTAATGATGGGACTTTTGTTTGTCTTTTGCAATCTCTTTATTGACATTATTCAGACCTATTTAGACCCCAAACAGAGACGGAGCATGTAAGGAATGAAGCGACTGTTGAGTGATAAATTAGCGATTTTAGCGCTGTCGATTTTGGTGACAGTGATGATTATGGGACTTTTTGCTCCTTTTTTTAGTTTGCATGACCCTTTGGAACAGAACATTGCGTTTAAATTTGCGGGGATGTCATGGGAGTATCCTCTAGGAACCGACCATTTAGGGCGTTGTATCTACTCACGTCTTATTTTTGGCATTCGCAATACGGTCTTTTTAGCAATGCTCACGATGGTGTGTACCATTGGCATTGGCGTTGTGGTAGGGGTGATTTCGGGCTATTACAAGGGTGTGGTCGATGAGATGATGATGCGGTTTTGCGATGTGATGCTCTCCTTTCCCAGTCAAGTGATGATTTTGGCGATTGTGGGTGTTTTGGGTGTGGGCATTGAAAATATCATTTTAGCGAACATTGTCATTAAGTGGACGTGGTACGCGAGGATGATACGAGGCATGGTGGCAGGCTACAACTATAAAAATTATGTGCTTTATGCTAAGACGATTGGCAAGAGCGATAGGTTTATTATCTCACGCCATCTATTGCCCAATATCTTCTCAGAGATTATTATTTTAGCCACACTTGATATGGGTTGGGTTATCATTAACATCTCAACCCTTTCGTTTTTAGGACTGGGCATTCAGCCTCCTTTTCCTGAATGGGGTGCGATGCTCAGTGAAGCCAAAAATGTGCTCATGTCCAATCCTTCTCAAATGATGGCCCCTGGGGTTGCCATTTTGGTTGTGGTGGCTAGTTTTAATATTTTAGGCGATGCACTGCGTGATATGCTTGATGTAAAAGGAGTTGTCAAATGATACTCGAAGTAAAAAACCTGTGTGTGAGTGTGCGCACGAAAAAGGGCTTACACCCTTTGGTGAGCGATGTTACTTTTAACCTAGAAAAAAATCATTGTTTAGGCATTTTAGGGGAGTCTGGCAGTGGAAAAAGTCTTACATGTAAAGCAGTTATGGGATTGCTGGATGCCAACTTTCACCTAGAGGGCGAAGTGCTGTTTCATGGCAAAAATATTTTAACCATGTTCGAAAAAGAGAAGAGCTTGATTCGGGGTAAAGAGATATGCATGGTCATTCAAAATCCCATGACAGCGTTTAATCCCCTTTTTAGCATGGAAAATCAACTCTTAGAAACCTTGCAAACGCATTTACATGTAAAGAATAAAAAAGAACTTTTGAGACTTATTTTAGAGGCGTTTGAAAAGATGAATTTGCATGAGGGTGAAGCGATTTTGAAGAAGTATCCGCATCAGCTCAGTGGTGGCATGTTGCAACGCATGATGATAGCGCTTTGCATTGCCTTAAATCCCTCGGTGATTATTGCCGATGAGCCAACCACGGCGATAGATGTGGTTAATCAAGTCGAGGTGATTCGTGAGCTGAAAAAAGTGCGAGAACTCTATCAGACGAGTATGCTTTTTATCTCGCATGATTTGAGTATTTTAAGTCAGATATCCGATACCATGATGGTGATGCATCAAGGAAAAATTGTCGAGAGCGGGCGTGCGCAGGAGATTATCTTTTCTCCCAAAGAAGCACCGACCAAAGAGCTTATCTCCACACGTTTGAAGCTCATTGAGGCGTTTCAAAGATGTGTGAAGGAGTGCTCATGTTAGAAGCAAAGGGCATTGTAAAAGGGTACCATGAATCGCAAGGTCTTTTTAAAAAGAGGCATAAAGCGGTTTTAAAAGGGGTCTCTTTACATGTAAAAAGGGGCGAATGCGTTGGACTCATTGGTGAGTCTGGCAGTGGCAAAAGTACGCTAGGCAAGATTATTTTAGGGATTGAAAAAGCCGATGAGGGCACCATCTCTTTTGAGGGAAAAAGCGACAAAAGAGCGTATGAAAAAGAGATGAGTGTGGTTTTTCAAGACTACACCAGCTCCATCAATCCTCGCTTTCGCATCAAAGAGGTCATCGCAGAAGCACTTGGAAAAAGCATCGCATGTGCCAAAGAAAAACGTGCTTACATCCTCTCACTCCTTGAAGAAGTGGGGCTGAATGAGACTTTTTTGGAGCGTTATGCGCATGAACTCAGTGGTGGTCAGCTTCAAAGGGTCTGCATTGCACGAGCGATTGCGACAAAGCCTAAGTTTATTTTGCTGGATGAAGCGGTGAGTTCACTGGATGTTTCGGTGCAGTTGCAGATTTTGGAGCTTTTAAAAGCGCTTAAAGAGAAACATAACCTCTCTTATCTTTTCATCACGCACGATGTGATGTGTGTGACCTATCTGTGCGATAGGGTCATCTTTTTTAAAGAGGGTGAATGCGTTGAAAGTGTCGATAAAATCGAAGACTTAAAGCATATTTCACACCCCTACTCCAAAAGTCTTTTAGGGGCTGTTGAAGCGCTTGAAATTCCCAATTTTTGTTAAGGTTTTTCTGTGGGTTATAAAGAGTATTTAAGTATTGCGATTCCCTTTGTCATCTCTACGGTGACACAACCGCTTTTAGGTGCGGTGGATACGGCGGTCATTGGGCGTTTGGGTGAGCCTGCGTTTGTCGGAGGTGTTGCCATTGGTACGGCGATTTTGAATACGCTCTATTGGTTGTTTGGATTTTTAAGGGTTGGAACCTCGGGGTTTTCGGCGCAAGCTTTGGGGTCTCAAAGTGAAAAACAGGTCTATTTTGCCTACTTTAGACCGCTTTTTATTGCACTGTGTATTAGTATTGTTTTTATTGCGTTGCATCAGCCGATTTTACAAGGTGCTTTTGCCATTTACGCACCTGAAGCTAAGGTGTTGCAGAGTACACAGAGTTATTTTGAGATTTTGATTTGGGGTGCGCCGTTTGTTTTAGTTGGCTATGTCAATTTGGGTTGGATTATGGGGCAAAAGCGCATTAAAGAGACGATGTGGCTTCAGATTTCAACCAATGTCATCAACATCATTTTGGATGTGGTGTTTGTTTTTTATTGGGATTTTGGGGTAGCGGGTGTGGCGTATGCAACCCTCATTGCACAGGGGTACGGTTTTATCTTAGGGCTTTGGTTTATCTCAAAAATCATCACGTTTAAACGTATTCTCTATTTTAGGGACGAGCTGTTACACAAAGGTGAACTTAAAAAAATTATGAGTGTCAATGGCGACTTGATGATTCGCACCGTCTGTTTGTTAGCCATGACCAATATGTTCGTTGCACGAGGCAATCGTTTTGGGGTGGAGATTTTAGCGGCGAATGCCATTTTATTTCAAATCCAGTACATTATCTCTTATCTGTTTGATGGACTTGCCAATGCTTCAAGCATCTTTGCAGGGCGTGCGGTGGGAGCTAAAAACAAAGAGCAGTACCATGAGGTATTTCGGATTTCTAATGTGATGGTTTTTGGATTAAGTGTGCTAGTGGCTTTGATTATTGTTCTTTTTGAAAAGCCTATGATTGCACTTTTTACAGATATCGCAACCATACAAACACTCTGTTTGGAGTATACCCTTTGGCTGGCGATTTTCCCTTTTTGTGTGGGGATTGGACTGGTGTACTATGGTATTTTTACGGGTGCAACGTACACAAAACCCGTGCGAGATTCGATGGTTTTCTCCCTTTTGATTTTTATGGTTGCCTATTTTAGTTTTATTCCCTACTTTGATAATCACGGTTTGTGGTTGGCGTTTATTCTCTTTAGTCTGGGGCGTAGTTTTTTTCTTCTTAAAGAGACAAAAAAGCTGGAACATCGCTCTTTTTCGTAAAGTATACCCTCAGGTATGCTTTACATGTAAAACGTAAAAACGTCACATCTTTTAATGTTTAATCAGCAAAAAGAGTATAAGATACCCCTCTTAATAAATGCAACAAAAGTGCTAAGGTTTAGCAAACGTTATTACTTCAATGTAAAATTCACATTTCAAGGTTTTTGGTATGGTTAAAAAATTGGCGTATTGGCCCATTGTGGCTGGAGTCATTTTTGGTGTTGCCGCACCCTTATTGGCAAAGTTTGGCAACCCAGGCAATATGGGTATGTGTGCGGCGTGTTTCTTGAGAGATATTTCAGGTGCGCTTGGATTTCACAGTGCGGCGATTGTGCAGTACATTCGTCCTGAAATTATCGGGCTTATTTTGGGGGCGTTTGTCTCTTCCTTTTTGTTTAAAGAGTTTAAGCCTCGTGCGGGTTCTGCGCCTTTGGCTCGTTTTTTCTTAGGTGTTTTTGCAATGATAGGCGCTTTAGTCTTTCTAGGATGTCCGTGGCGTATGTTTTTACGTCTCTCTGCGGGTGATTGGACAGCATTGGCTGGACTTGCGGGGTTGATTGTGGGTATTTTGATGGGCATTTATTTTTTCAAAAAAGGGTTCTCTCTTGGACGTAACCGCCCTGCGCATCCGTTGGTTGGCTACATGATGCCTCTGTTTGGTGTCATACTTTTAGCTTTATTGTTGTGGGGAATGTATGGCGAAGCGACTCCGGTGAAATTCTCTACCAAAGGACCAGGCTCAATGTACGCTCCTTTAATGATTTCACTAGGCGTTGGGCTGTTATTGGGATTTGTGTTTCAAAAGAGCCGTTTTTGTACGATTGCAGCCGTTCGTGATACGGTACTTCTAAAAGAGACACACATCTTACAAGGCTTAGTCGCATTCGTTCTCTTCGCATTTATCACCAATATGCTTTTGGGTCAGTTTCATGCGGGATTTGAGAAACAGCCGATTGCACATAACGATGCTTTATGGAACTTTTTAGGCATGGTACTCTCAGGTTTAGCATTGACTTTGGTGGGAGGTTGTCCTGGTCGCCAGTTGGTTTTGAGCGGTGAAGGTGATAGTGATGCGGGTGTTTTCATCATGGGACTTCTAGTGGGTGCGGGTGTTGCGCACAATTTTGCTCTCGCAAGCTCACCTGCTGGGATTGGTGCAAATGCGCCGTTTATGGTTTTTGCGGGATTGATTTTTTGTATCGTTTTAGGCGTTTTTGCCAAAGAGAGGAGATAAGTTATGGAAACTATTGATGTACGAGGGCTCTCATGCCCTTCCCCCGTTTTAGAAGTGAAACAAGCAATGGATAGAGGGGTAAAAAGCCTCAAAGTCTTAGCCGATTGCGGTACTGCAACAGAGAATGTGACCCGTTTTGCACGTAATGCTAACTACAGCGTGGATGTCAAAACATTGGATGATGGTACAACAGAGTTTACATTAAACGCCCAATGATTTACCTCGATAACGCAGCTACTACCTTTCCGAAGCCTTCGTGTGTGACAGAGGCGATGGTCTCTTTTATGACGCAGGTAGGAGCCAATCCAGGGCGCAGTGCACACACCCTTTCCATCGAATCGGCAAACATTATGTTTCAGTGTCGCAAAGCGCTCTCAAAGCTGATTGGGCAAAAGGATTTTTTGCGCACTTTTTTTACCATGAATGCAACCATGGCAATCAACACGTGTCTGTACGGGCTCTTAAAAGAGGGAGATGTGGTCTTAACCACCTCCCTTGAACACAATGCCTTGATGCGCCCTCTTCGTATGTTGGAGAAAACCAGAGGTATTCAGCTTCGTTTCATTCCCTCAGATATTACATGTAAACTCGACACCAAAGCTGCCAAAGCTTTAGCACATGGGGTTAAACTCATTGCTTGTGTGCATGGCAACAATGTCACGGGTGCGCTAATGCCTTTGGATTTTTTTGCCACGTTAGCGAAGGAATCAGGGGCGTATCTGCTAGTCGATGCTTCTCAAAGTGCGGGGTTGGTGGAGATAGATATGGAAAAAGAGGGCATTGATATACTCTGTGCTTCGGCGCACAAAGGACTTTATGGTCCTATGGGACTTGGTTTTTTTTCGCTTTCTTCACGCATGGATGTACTAGAGAGTTTCATGCAAGGAGGCACGGGGAGCAGAAGCGAAGAGGAGATACAGCCAGCATTACTCCCTGACAAATATGAAAGTGGAACGCCCAATATGCCAGCCATTGCGGGACTTTTAGCCGCACTTAAATGGCGTGAGAGTATCGGGTATGAGGCGATGTATGCCCATGAGATACGTCATAGAACACAGCTGAAAGACGCACTGAAAACTTTAGATTCCATAGTCGTGTGCGATGTACATGAAGCGTATGCCACCACGGGCGTTTTGTCATGGTATCCTAAAAATGAGAGCCTCTCACGTGTCGCCCAAACGCTCAATAACCAGTATGGCATTTTAACCAGAGTGGGTTTGCACTGCTCACCTGCAACGCATAAAAGTATCGGGACACTGCCTCATGGTGGAACCATTCGCTTTTCACCCTCTTTTTTCACCACCGATGAAGAGATAGAACGGGTTATTTGGGCGATGCGGGAGATAGCACAATGAGAGGCTATTTTCTTCTTTTTACCACTTCGAGCGCATTGTACGCCCAGGAACTTTTAAAAGAGATGGAAGCGTACAAGGTCTCATTAGTTCCTACACCCAGAGAGTTTTCCAGTGATTGTGGTATGGCAGTTTACATCGAGGGCGAAGCAATGGAAATGGCGATGCGATGCTTGGATGAACACCGCATAGAGTACGAATTTAAAAGCATTTCGTGAGGCTTAAGTGCTTTACATGTAAAAAACACATGATGTGTATCATGGCATGAACCACTTCTTTACATGTAAAATAACCCGTTGACATTTGAGGAGCGTACATGGAAGCGAAGGTTATCTCTGTGCAAGCAGGGCGTGTGCAACACTATGGGGATAGTACCCAAACAACTTTTTTCGAAAAAGCGTGGCAGAGTGGTTTTTGGAAAGAAGCGTGTGAGGGAAAAGTACGTGTGGGTGTTTTGGGCTTGGAGGGTGATGAAGTCGCTGATAAGCTTCATCATGGCGGTATTCATAAAGCCCTCTTTGCCAACAGTTATGAAAACTATACGCATTGGTCAGAGTTTTTAGCCCTTCCCTCTTTGTCTTATGGTGCTTTGGGAGAAAATCTAACCCTAAGCGGTTTACACGAGAAGAGTGTGATGTTGGGCGATATTCACACCATTGGTTCTGCTATTTTACAGGTTTCTCAACCTCGAAAACCTTGCTGGAAAATCTCACGCCGATGGAATCATCCTACCTTTACCCACGAAATTTTCACGAGTGGTTTGAGCGGTTGGTACTACACGGTTTTGTGTGAAGGTGAGATACAGCAAAACGATAAAGTGAGTGTCAGACGAGGTGAAGGTAAAGCCATCTCGATTTTGGAGGCGAACGAGGCATTTAAAGAGCCTCTCTTGCACCCTAAAACCCTTGAAGCCATTTTAAATATTCCCTCTCTTGCCCCTTCTTACTACGAGAGCATTGAAAAACGCCTACGCAATCAAAGCGATTTGGGGTATATGAAGATTGAGTAAGTATAGTTACATGTAAAGAGTTACCCCAACACAAACGACGTATATCCCACAACTCGACTTGCATCTTTGGTGTGCGCAAAGCTGGTGCGGTAGTCTAAAAAGTGGGGTTTTAAGTGATGTTTTTCTGCTACGTGTACCAGCGCTTTAATTCCTAAAATACCACAGGCTTCACATCCGTTTGAGAGGGCGTGAATGTCGAGATTTTGGATGGCTTGAATGCAGATATTATCGAGTTCATTTGCCTCTTCTTCGCTATGAAAATGACTCAAATCAGTACTCACCACCAGCAGAGTGTTCTCTTCTGTGAGCACAGTATCCATCACGTCAGAGAGTTCTTTAGCAGTGATGTCGCCATAGACAATTTCAACCACCATAGCCTCTTTAAAGTAGTGACGAATGAAAGGCATTTGTACTTCAGTGGAGTGCTCTTCATGGGCAGTGGGATGAAAGCGAAGAAAAGAAAACTGTTTTTCAAGCATATGTGAAAACGCAAGGTCAATGCTAATCTCCCCACAAGGCGTGTGATAGGTATCGTACAAGGCAATGGAAGCCCCTTCAAGATAGACACGATGACTTGGTCCTATAACGACTACACACTGAATATCCGAGCGTTTGGAAGCGGTGTAGTGGTAAGCAAGGTTGGCAGTGTAACCGCTGTAAATGTACCCTGCATGAGGGACAATGAGCGCTTTGGGTGCAATCGTACACGTTGGCCCTTTGATTTGACTTTCAAAGTGCGTGATAAAGGCTTTTATATCGTGGCACCTTTCTGGATAAAACATGCCAGCTACAGCAGATTTTCGTGTTTTCATCCACTATGTTCTCCTTTTACATGTAAAGCTTACGCTATTTTTTCAACCCTGTATCGTGAAATTTTTGGGTGCAAATCTAAACAATCTGAGTCCATTCCCGCTTTGTAGCATAGATGAGAAAAAAAGTGCTCAAACGTGGGTAATTGTTCCCATACTTGAGGTAAAAAAGTGGCTTTGTGGGCTCCATACTCTAAAATAATACCATCACTTCCTATAATGATTTTCGACTTTAAATCTTCAGTTGTACTGTATTCAATTACTTCAGGCTCACTTAAAAGGGAGACTTCTATCTTTACATGTAAAAACTCTTCCGCACTTAAAGGATGAAAGCGTGGGTCATCAAAAGCAGCTGCTTTGGCATTATGAATCAGGTCGTGAAGTAAGGAGCGATGGGCAATCAACGAGCCAATGCATCCACGAAGTTCTCCATGCAGTGTGAGGGTAACAAAGGTAGCTTTTTGCTTAGAAAATTCAGGGTAGCGTTCTAACAATAGCGCCCTATCAAGGGTTGATGTATGGTTTAAACCATCACTAATGGCTTGTTTTGCGATGCTTAGGATTACATTTTTCATCTTGCCTCCTTCGTCTAAGGTATTATAGAGCAAATTTTTACATGTAATGTTAAAAATGGTACACTTTGCCTTTCTTTTAAAGGAGTTTTTGGATGAAACACACACTACCTCTTATTCTTTTTGTTGCTCTTTTTTCAGGATGTAGCATGAGTTTTAATTATACATTTTGGAGTCAAAAAGCGCCAGAACCAACAGTAGCAGTGGTGAAAGAGATGAAAATAGCGCCTGCTAATCCTTTGTTAATGTACGAGCTTGACATCACAGACCGCCCGTACACCAGTTTAGGTGAAATAGAAGTCAGTCTCACTAAACTCAATCCATGGGGCAAAGAACCCACCAAAGAAGAAGCTGAAGCCAAACTCAAAGAAGAAGGCTTGAAAAAAGGAGCTGATGCGCTTATTTTCGTGCGGTATGAAAAAGTTGGTGTCTCTTACAATCGTTGGAGTGGCATTGAAGCCAAAGCGCAAGCGGTCAAATTTACACGCTATTAAAAGCGCAATTTTGTACTATTTTTACATGTAAAGTTGTGTTAGACTGATGCCATGAAAGCTTCTCTTTTACGTGATACTATTTTTGAAAACATTACAAACTCAAATGGACAGTTTAGCAACCATTTTCATGATACGTACACGATTGGACTTACGCATGATGGCATGTTTAAGTCTATTCGTGCGCACAAGGCTTCTTTAGCCTATTCGTATTCTACACGCATTATTAATCCTGGTGAAGTGCATTGTGGCGATTCTCACGCATGGCAGTACACGAACTTTTATCCTAGCGTTGCGCTTTTAACCAATCTTTATGAGCAGATGTATGGTGAGACGAAAATACCAATGTTTGAAAAGCATATTATTCAAGATGATGAGCTGTATCAAAGATTGGTTCTTTTCTTTCGCAGTGTATATCAGCACGAAGAGCCTTTGCTGATTGAGTCAAAACTTATTGATGCACTGAGTTATCTTATAGCGCATTACACTCAAAAATCTCTGCCTTCTCTTTTTACATGTAAAGATAAAAAGAGCTTTTCTATGGTGATAGACTATATCCATGCTCACTTGGATGGTGATATTTCTCTTGATGATCTCTCTTATGTTGCAAAGATAAGCAAGTACCATTTTTTAAGGCTTTTTAAAAATCATATAGGCTTGAGTCCGCACCAATACATTATGGCAGAACGTGCGTATAAAGCAAAAACACTGATACTTAAAGGTGAATCACTTTCGCTTGCGGGACTTCAAGCAGGGTTTAGCGACCAGTCGCATTTTATCCGTTCGTTTCGCAAAATTTACGGCTATTCCCCCAAAACACTTCTTCAAAAAAGCAATTTTATTCTATACCCTTGAGTCAAAAAAGAGTAGACTTTCGCTTCAAGGAGTCCTTATGAACAACAAAAATATTTTTTATGTCTTACTCTTTTTTGGCATGATAGTATGGGGTGGTTCATGGGTGAATGTGAAAGTTTTGGGAAGCTATATCAGTGCGTATGAGATGATTTTGATGCGTTTTGGCATTACCGCACTCACGATGGTTCCCATCATTATCTGGTTAAAGCACTCGTTTAAAATCGACCTTAAAAGTTTGGGCTTAGTAACCCTCGTCTCCATTACGCTCATTTTCTATAACAAATACTACTATTTGGGAACAAAATTTGGCACAGCCTCCCTAGGAGGTGCGATGGTGACCACACTGATTCCCATTTTGACCTTTGTTTTTTTAGCACTTTTAGGCAGTAAAAAAGTGAGTAAAAAAGATGCCATAGCCCTCTTCATTGGAGCGATTGGGGTACTTACAATGATGCATATTTGGAGTTTCGATAGTACACGTATTTTTGTGATTCACAATCTTTACTTTTTACTTGCAGCGATTTTATGGGCGGTTCTTACCATTATTAGTTCCAAATCAACAAAGATTTCGCCCATCGTTTTTACCTTTTACATGTACATCATTACCGTGGCTTTGGATTGGCTCTTTTTTGTCGATGTGCAAGCAATTGCCTTTGAGACCTTTGATGGCATCTTTTGGCTCAATATGGCGCTCATCTCCATCGCCGCCTCCACCTTTACCAATACCATCTATTTTTTAGGGATTGAAAAACTAGGTGCGGCAGAGGTGAGCTCCTTTGTCTTTTTGGTTCCTTTTTCAGCCATCATTTTAAGTGCTATTTTTTTAGGCGAAAAACTGGATGTGTTTATTATTTTAGGAACGATTTTGACACTCTTTGCGGTGAAGATGCTTAATAATATTAGAGTGTTAAAGCGACGCCCAAAAAGCGTTTAATGCTCTTCATGTGGCGCTCAAGTCCCTCAAAACTGTGAGTGCCACCCTCTTCTAAGATGAGCTTTGCTCCTTCTAAAACATCAAGCGCCTCTTCGTAGTCTAAGACCTCATCGCCTTTTTGCAACAAAAGTAAAATGTTTTGCACATTAGGCTCTTCAATTTCATAACTCTCCAACATCTCAAGATGCGATGCATTCCATTCGTAGCTGGAGTTATCGTAGTAGTTCACCCCATGCCCAATGGCTCTCTCGAGTGTCTCAGGAGCATTGATGGCGGGGTTAATCAGCACCGTTTTAAGGTTGTATTTATCGCCCAAATAAAGCGCATAGTAGCCACCCAACGACGCTCCGATAAGATAAACAGGTTCGTGTTCCATGTAGGATTCGATGAGTTCACTCAGTGTTTTAATCGCAAGGTCAGGGATGGTGGGCAGTGATGGCGCAATGAAGCGAATTTTATTTTCTTGACAATACGCACGAAGCAATTTGGCTTTACTCGCCTCGCCACTTGAGCCAAATCCGTGAATGCAAATAATCATGTTAAACCTTTAAAAATTAACCAATAGGTAAGAGTATAGCAAAAGTTTCGTTAGGCTATAATACGCATAATTACTTAAAGAGGTTAGTATGAAATTAGAAACATTAGAGGCACGAAAAATTATTTTAATGGTGATGGGTGATAAGCGAACGATTACAAAAACTGATGCCGAGTTGGGGCTGATTTTAAAGAAAAGATTGACAAAAAAAGAGTGTGCTATTTTAAATGCAGAAGTCACAAAAAGCGATAAAAAAGCTCTTATGGTTGAGCTTAAAATAGACGAAGCACGCTATGAAGCCCTTAAAGCCAGTGCCATTAAAAAGATGAAAAATGAGTCTGTGCATGGGGACTTTTACTATACCAAAGGCGAATAGATGGAACATGTGGATGTGATTGATAGCGTTTGTACCTATTGTGGTGTAGGGTGTGATATTAGTGCGAGTGTGAAAGAGAATAAGATTATCGACATTTCAGCGCATCCTGAGGGAGTTGTGTCGCAAGGCAATTTATGTGTAAAGGGCAAATACGGGTATGCGTTTTTAGATGCGCATGACCGCTTAAGAGCACCTCGTATACGCAAACGGTTTTTAGAAGATAACCCTAAAATTTATGATGCTATCGCTTTACATGTAAAGCCTTTGGATGAGACGTGGAATGAGATAAGCTTAGAGGGGGCAACCACGGCTGCTGCGATGAAACTTCAAGAGATTCAAGAAAATTACGGGGCAAAAAGTATCTGCTCCATTGGAGGAGCTAGAACCTCGTGTGAAAGCTCTTATTTGCTTCAAAAATTCACCCGCCAAACGCTAGGTTCTCCACACGTAGACAACTGTGCACGCATTTGCCATGCACCAAGCCTTAAAGGGATGCGAACGACCATTGGCGAGGGGGCGGCAACCAATCCGTACAATGACATCTACAATGCCGAATTTATGATCGTGTTTGGTTCAAACACCACCGAAGCCCATCCTATTATCGCCAATCGTATTGTGGATGTGGCGGGTAAACATGACAATCTAGCTGTATTTGATGTGCGAGAAATTACTCTGCACCGCTTTGCTAAATACAAAGGGATTATTCCGCATGAAGCCAATTTACTCGTTTTAAATATGATGGCGTATGTGATTATTACCGAAGAGCTGTACAATGAGCACTTTTTAGCAGATAGAACCAAAGGATTTGAGGATTTTAAAGCAAAAATTCTAAATGATCCGTATGCGAATCCTAGCTATTTTGAGAAGCTTGAGGGGTATGAAAGCTTAAGTAAACTTATTCCTAAAGTTGCCCGTGAGTATGCTCTGAAAAAGTCAATGATTTTTTGGGGTTTGGGTGTTACCGAACACATTGATGGCTCGTATGCGGTTATGGCGATTACCCATTTAGCCTTGATGACAGGCAATGTGGGAAAACAAGGTGCTGGGCTTATGCCACTTCGTGGTCAAAATAACGTCCAAGGTGCCTGTGATATGGGCATGCTTCCCTACTATGAGCCTGATTATCAAGTGCCAAAAGAGATAGGCTTAATGACCCCTCAATTGGTGGATGAAATGTTAGAGGGACGTATCAAAGCGGTGATGAATATGGGTGAAGATTTGACCCATGTTCACCCTAATAGCAATAAAATGAATCATGCACTCGATAAGGTAGAGTTCTTAATGGTGCAAGAGCTTTTTATGACCGATATTGCCAAACGTGCGGATATTGTGATTGGGGTGAAATCGGCCTATGAAAAAACGGGCGTGTATATCAATGCCATGCGCCGACTTCACCTTTCTCAACCGCTTGTTACATCGGATTTACCTGATGATTGGGAAGTGATTAAGCTGGTGGCAAACAAAATGGGTGCCACATATGCTTACGAAGATTCTAGGCAAATTTGGGATGAAGTGAGAGAAGTGGCATACCGACGTTTTTCAGGTGCGAGTTATAACAGACTAGAGCGACACCGTATTCGTGGGCTTCAGTGGCCTGTTCATACAGAAGATACACCTATTTTACATCAGCTAGATTTTAGAACGGAAGATGGGTATGGGGAATTTCATTATCATCAATATGAGCTAAGAGGAATGGTAGAAGAGTTGGTAGAAAAAAACTTGACAGGCTACTACCTCACCACAGGCAGAACCCTATCTCAGTACAATAACGCTTCGCAAACCAGTCGCTGTGAAAAGCTCAATAAACGCTATGATGAGACCATTTTACTTGTGCATGAAGATGACGCAAAAGATTTTACGAGTGATCGGGTGATGCTAAAAACTGCTTTTGGACAAAGCGCACCCATTAGCATTAAATTTACCGATAAAATAAAACCCAAAACACTTTTTTGCACCTTTCATCATGGAAAATCAGGCATTAATCGTCTGTTTGGCGATAAAAGCGATGTCTTTACGATGACTGCCGCATTTAAGTCCATTAAAGTGGAAATCATGAATGATGAAGACCCTAAAGATACTTTTTAAAAAAAAAGAGATAATTAAAATGATTATTTTTAAAGGAGTGGCCGGGAGAGAGGGATTTGAACCCCCGGAAGTGTTACCTTCAACGGTTTTCAAGACCGCCGCATTAAGCCGCTCTGCCATCTCCCGACAGAATAAAGTAGTCAATGTAAATTTTTAAGGTGGAGGCGACACCCGGATTCGAACCGGGGATCAAGGCTTTGCAGGCCCATGCCTTACCGCTTGGCTATATCGCCACCGAATCACGTATTAGGTGGTGCCCGGAGCCGGATTTGAACCGGCACAGGAAAAACTCCCGAGGGATTTTAAGTCCCTTGCGTCTACCAATTTCGCCATCCGGGCGACGCTTTTTCATTTTTTAAACGTATGGAGCGGGAAACGAGGTTCGAACTCGCGACCCCAACCTTGGCAAGGTTGTGCTCTACCACTGAGCTATTCCCGCGTCTAAAAAAGAGATGAGAGTATAGCAGTTTTTTTTTCAAATGTAAAGCTATTTTGTAAAATTTTTTTACATGTAAGCTTTTTTAGGGTCGTTTTGCTATAATCCTGAAAAATTTTTAAGGATAAAATGATGCGTAGTGATCAGGTTAAAAAAGGGTACAACAGAGCGCCTCATCGAAGTTTGTTTCGAGCAACGGGGTTGAAGGATGAGGATTTTAACAAACCATTTATTGGTGTAGCCAATTCGTATATCGATATTATTCCTGGTCATTTCTTCTTACATGAGTATGCCGTCATTATTAAAGATGAGATTCGTAAAAATGGGTGTGTACCTTTTGAGTTTAATACCATTGGTGTGGATGATGGTATTGCAATGGGGCATGATGGGATGCTTTATTCACTTCCCAGTCGAGAACTCATTGCCAATTCGATTGAAACGATGATGAATGCGCATAAGCTCGATGCGATGATTTGTATTCCTAACTGCGATAAAATCGTACCAGGTATGATTATGGGAGCTTTACGTGTTAATGTTCCTACGGTGTTTGTGAGTGGTGGTCCAATGAAAAAAGGGTACACCAAAGAGGGAAATCCTATCGATTTAGCCACAGCATTTGAAGCGGTTGGTAAATTTGAAACGGGTGAGATGAGTGAAGCTGAACTCACCGACATCGAGTGCAATGCCTGTCCAAGCGGTGGTTCATGCTCAGGCATGTTTACAGCCAATAGTATGAATACATTGATGGAAGCGATGGGAATAGCGCTTCCTGGAAATGGAACCATCCCTGCTTTAACACCTGAACGTGAAGTGCTCATTCGTGCAGCAGCAAAACGGGTGTGTGAAATTGCGTTGGATGAGCGTTTTAATTTACGTAACATTCTCAATGAAAAAGCCGTACGCAACGCCTTTGCGATTGATATGGCAATGGGTGGAAGTTCTAACACCGTGTTACATATGTTAGCCATCGCTAAAGAGGCAGGGGTGAATTTTAACATTAAAGATATTAACGAAATTAGCAAAAATATCTCTCATATTGCCAAAATTTCTCCATCCCTTTCAACGGTACATATGGAAGACATTAATCGAGCTGGTGGTGTGAGTGCGGTCATGAAAGAGGTAAGCCGTAGGGAAAATGGTATTTTACATTTGGATAATTTAACTGTGACAGGTGAAAGTATCGCAGAGCGTATCGCTTCTGCTGATATTAAGGATACGGCGATTATTCATACCTTAGAAAATCCGTACTCTAAAGTGGGTGGACTTGCCATTTTATTTGGTAATTTGGCACTTGAAGGCTGTGTGATTAAAACCGCAGGCATTACAGGTTCACGTCAGTTTGTGGGTAAGGCGGTCTGTTTTAATTCACAGCAAGAGGCAATTTCTGGCATTATCGGGGGTAAAGTTAAAAAAGGTGATGTGGTAGTGATTCGCTACGAAGGTCCTCGGGGAGGTCCTGGTATGCAGGAGATGCTCTCTCCGACGAGTCTCATTATGGGTATGGGATTAGGCGCAGATGTAGCCTTAATTACCGATGGACGTTTTTCAGGGGCGACCCGAGGTCTTAGCATTGGGCATGTCAGTCCAGAAGCGGCTGAGGGTGGACTCATTGGATTATTACACGATGGCGATACCATTCAAATTGATGTGGATGCCTATACGATTGAAGCGTTAATTGATGAAGATGAACTAGCTAAACGAAGAGCAGCGTTTAAACCGCATGTGAAAAAGATTGAGGGAAGTTGGTTGAAACAGTATCGTCAGCTTGTTACGAATGCGAGTAATGGTGCTATTTTAAAAACCGAAGAGGATTAATGACAGAATTTCTCAATCTGTTATTGCAGTATACCATTACGATTATTGCTATTGTTGATCCATTGGGGGTGAGTGCGATTATGCTCTCCCTCCTCCCTCAAAGTACGACCAAAGAACATATTAACAAAATTGCCACTAAAGCAACACTCACGATTATTGTGGCATTTTTTGTGGTGTTAGTGACGGGTAATTTTTTACTCAATCTCTTTGGGATAGAAATTGACTCCTTGAAAGTGATGGGTGGTATTATTTTACTCTTAACGGCGATTAAAATGGTGCAAGGCTCTATGGAGTCAAAAAATCAAACCGAAGAAGAGCGAGAAGAAGCGATTAAAAATGATGAGTTTTCGGTGATTCCTTTAGGTGTGCCCATTACCTTTGGTCCTGGAGTGTTTGCAACTATTATTATTTTAAGAGGCGAACATTTAGAAGTGGTCTCTTTGAGTGCGTTAGTGCTTGCGTATCTCATTGTGGCATTAAGTGTTTATTTGGCGTTTAAAAACAGTATTTATATCCGAAAATATCTTGGAATTACGGGGCAAAAAATTGTGAGTCGTTTGATGGGACTGATTGTAGGTGCTATTGCGGTGCAGTTTATTGTGGGTGGTGTCAGTGTTTTGGTCAAACATTACATGTAAAAGGAAGAAAGATGAATCAAGGGGGCTGGAGCTGTCCTCACGATGTTGAGGGTGTATGTACGATTATTAGACAAGAGTGTGACCCTGGTCATAAAGGGTGCGTACTGTATGGTAAAGTAAAATTCTCCTCAGAAGAGAGCCCTTCCAATGAAGCATTTGAAAAACGTATGGAGCGCAAAATGCGTGAAATGTTAAAGAGCAAAGAATAAGCTCTTCAAGAGCAAAATTACGATAAAATCGCATATTTAATTTTTAGGAGTGATACGTGTCAAGTATCTCGAAATACAATAAGATCAATAATTTAAAATCCGTAAAAAAGTGCCTATTCCCAGCAGCTGGTTATGGTACTCGTTTTCTTCCTGCGACCAAAGCAATGCCTAAAGAGATGTTACCTGTTTTAACTAAACCCCTCATTCAATACGGTGTGGAAGAGGCAGTGAGTGCAGGCATTGACACCATGGCGATTGTCACAGGTCGTGGTAAAAGAGCGATTGAAGACCATTTTGATGTTAGCTATGAGCTCGAGCATCAGATTAAAGGGACATCCAAAGAGAGCTATTTGACAGAAATTCGAAATTTGATTGATAACTGTACCTTTAGTTACACCCGACAGATTGAAATGAAAGGCTTGGGTCATGCGATTTTAACGGGTAAAACGTTGATTGGCGATGAGCCATTTGCCGTCATTTTAGCCGATGACTTGTGTGACAATAGCGATGAAGACCCTGTGCTTAAACAGATGGTAGAGGTGTATGAAAAATACCGTTGTTGTGTGGTTGCTATTGAAGAAGTTCCTAAAGAAGAGACCAATAAATACGGTGTCATTGACGGAAGAATTGTTGATGGAAATACCTCTGTGTTACGTGTTTCCAACATGGTTGAAAAGCCAGACCCCAAAGATGCACCAACGAACTTAGCGATTATTGGACGCTATATTTTAACGCCTGATATTTTTGAAGTGATTGAAAATACTAAACCTGGAAAAGGTGGGGAAATTCAAATTACCGATGCTCTTTTAGAGCTTGCCAAACAAGGCAAAGTGATTGCCTACAAATTCAACGGTAGACGATTTGATTGTGGTTCTATTGAAGGGTTTGTGGAAGCAACCAACTACTTTCACAGCAAAGCAAACTAAGCAGATAAACCCTTTATTATCTTAGTTGAGATATAATCTTTCCAAAAAAATAATAGACAGGCGGAAAGATTATGTCCAATCAAGAAACGAAATATATATTTGTGACAGGGGGTGTTTTAAGTTCCCTTGGCAAAGGTATTGCAGCTGCTAGTATCTCCACTCTTTTAAAAAATGTTGGCTTTAAAGTCAGCATTCTTAAAGCTGACCCTTACATCAACGTTGATCCTGGTACCATGAGTCCTTTGGAACATGGTGAGGTTTTTGTCACCGATGATGGTGCGGAAACCGACCTTGATTTAGGGCATTATGAGCGTTTCTTAGATGAAAATTTAACACAAGCCAATAACTTTACTACAGGTCGTGTTTACTCCGCTGTTATCGAGAAAGAGCGACGTGGGGACTATTTGGGTAAAACCATTCAAGTGATTCCTCATATTGTGGATGAAATTGCCAATCGCATTAAAGAGGCAGGCAAAGGTCAAGATATTTTAATTGTAGAGATTGGTGGAACTGTTGGTGATATCGAAGGACTTCCTTTCTTGGAAGCTATTCGTTCTTTAAAAAGTGAAGTGGGTAAACGAAGAGCGATGAACATTCACCTTACGTTAGTTCCGTTTATTAAAGCAGCGGGTGAACTTAAAACCAAACCGACGCAACACTCTGTTCAAGAGCTTCGCCGTATTGGTATTACGCCTGATATGCTCATTTGCCGTTCTGAATACCCATTGCCAAAAGAGCTCCGCAACAAACTTGCTTTTTCGTGCGGTGTGGAACGAAACTCTGTTATCGAGTGTTTGGATGCTACGACTATTTATCAAGTCCCTCTTAATTTTTTAAAGGAAAATATTTTAGCTCCTATTTCAGAAGCGCTCGATTTGGGTGTTTTAACTCCACATATGGATGATTGGGATGTTTTGGTGAAGCGTGTGATTGCACCTCGTGATGAGCTTTTAATCGCCTTTGTGGGTAAATACATTGATTTAAAAGAGTCTTACAAATCATTAACAGAGTCTTTGATTCACGCAGGGGCACATCTTAATGCGAAAGTAAAAATTCGCTGGGTCGATTCAGAGGTCATTGAGGATAAAGGGTGCGAGGATATTCTCTCAGATGTTGATGGTATCTTGGTTGCCGGTGGTTTTGGTGAGCGTGGTGTTGTCGGAAAAATGCAAGCCATCCGTTATGCAAGAGAGCATCAAATTCCTTACCTTGGAATCTGCCTTGGAATGCAACTTGCGATGATTGAATTTGCACGTAATGTCTTACATATTGAAGATGCTAATTCGGCTGAATTTAATCCTACATGTAAAAATCCTATTATCTATTTGATTGACTCGTTTATGGATGCAAGCGGTCAAAAACAACTGCGTACTTTCCAAAGTCCACTAGGTGGAACCATGCGTTTGGGTGGTTATGCATGTGAGACAAAGACAGGCTCATTGTTAAGAGATGTTTACGAAGGGGAGAAGATGATTCGTGAGCGTCACCGCCACCGTTATGAAGCCAACCCTGCTTACCGTGAAGCGTTTGAAAAAGAGGGCTTAATCGTGAGTGGTGAGAGTGATGGCTTAATTGAGGCGGTCGAGCTTAAAGGGCATCCATGGTTTTTAGGGGTTCAATTTCATCCTGAATTTACTTCACGTCTTACGAATCCAAACAAGACCATTTTAGCGTTTGCTAAAGCGGCGTTGATTCAACGTCAAAATGGCTAGGTTGCTGAGCAAAGAAGAGATTAGGCGGATTTTACAAAGTCGATTTGAAAATGATGATTGTACCCGTTTAAATGAGATTCCAAAGCCCTCTTCTTTAAAAGATATTGCCAAAGCTTCTAAGCGCATTGTACATGCCATGCAAAAGGGTGAGCGCATTGCGATTGTTGGGGATTATGATGTCGATGGTGTCATTTCCTCAGTCATTTTAAGCCAGTTCTTTGATGATTTACATGTAAGTTATTCATTAGTTATTCCTAATCGTTTTACGGATGGGTACGGTCTTAATCCTGAGATTGTTGCCAAATTAGATGCTCAAGTGATTATCACCGTGGATAATGGCATTTCAGCGCTTGAAGCAGCCCAAATCTGTAAAGAGCAAGGGATTGATCTGATTATTACGGATCATCACAATGTTCCAGAAGTTTTACCCGAAGCGTATGCGATTGTCAATCCTAAGCAAGAGGATTGTTGTTTTCCTCATTGTGAGATTTGTGGTGCGCAAGTAGCATGGTATTTGGTTGCGGCTCTTAAAGAAGAACTTGGCATTGAGTATGACCTCTCCTCGTTTTTAGACTTGCTCTGCATTGCCATTATGGCGGATATGATGGAGCTTGTGGGGATGAATCGGGTGATGGTCAAAAAAGGTATCATAGAGTTAAATCGCTCTAAACGCCCTGCTTTTGAGGCAATTAGGCAGTATTATGGCAAAGCTACCTTTGAGAGTGACGATATCTCTTTTTTAATCGCTCCACTGATTAATAGCTCTGGACGCATGGAAGATGCAATGTTCTCTTATGAGTTTATTAAGTCAAAAAATGTCAATGAAGCACTCAAGCTTTTAGAGTATATTGTCTCTTTAAATGAAGCACGCAAAGATGAAGAACGTCTTTTATTTGAAGCCACGCTTCCTTTTGTCAAAGAGGATGAAAATATCATTGTGGTCTGGGGTGAAGAGTGGCATGAAGGCATTGTGGGGATTGTTGCTTCAAGGCTCTCTAAACGCTTCAAAAAACCTGCGATTGTTTTTTCGATTCGAGATGACAAGGCAAAAGGAAGTGCTAGAGGCGTTGGGGGTGTGAATATCTTAGAACTAATTCGGGCACAAGAGAAATTTTTAATTGGCTATGGTGGCCATAAGGGTGCGGCTGGTGTCTCCATCGAAGTGCATCATTTACCTTATTTCAAAGAAAAATTGGTTGAAGCTTCAAGCATGTTAAGCAAAGAAGAACTTGAAGTAGACGATGATCTTTTGGGTGAAATTAGTGCGGATCAGATTGATTTTGAACTTTTAGAAATTTTAGAAAATCAAGAACCTTATGGGCAAAAAAATCCAAAGCCAAGCTTTTTATTGCGGGATATTGTCGTTAAAGTAGATCGTCTCATTGGAAAAGAGGGACAGCATCTTAAATTAATTTTACAAGACGGAAACAATGCTCTTGAAGCGCTCTTCTTTAATTACGATGTTAAAGTCAGGCAAGGTGATCGGATTGATGTTTTATTTACACTCTCACGCAACGATTATCGAGGGTTAGTGACCCCTCAGCTAATGATTAAACAAATTATTAAGAAATGATAAAAGTGCTTCTTAAAACTCTCTTCCATCTATAACAGGAACAAAAAGACACTCTTGAAGGGCTTCTTCTTTGATTCCTTCTTCTGTTTTAATAAATCGTGTAATAATTTGTTGTTCCCCTTTTTCAATGGGTGCAACTAAAATCCCACCTATTTTTAACTGTTCAAAGAGTTTTTGGGGCACTTTAGGGGTTGAGGCTGAAAATAAAATACGATCATAGGGAGCAAACTCTCTCCAGCCATTTTGACCATCGTCAAAACGGGTATGAATGTTGGTGATTCCTAGTGTTTTAAAACGCTCTTTTGCCTCTTGCAGTAGTCTATCAATACGCTCAATGGTAAACACACGGCGAATAAGTTTGCTTAAAATTAGCGCTTGATAACCACTGCCGCAGCCAATTTCTAAAACACTATCTGCCCCTTTACATGTAAGCGCTTCAGTCATCTTAGCAACGGTGAGGGGTGAGCTAATCCATTGATTAGCCACCAGTGGAAGGGCATCGAGTTTGTACGCATGCAAGCCCATACCTTGTGGAACAAAAAGTTCACGTTCGCTTTGACAAAATGCGTTATAGACATTTTGGGAGAGTGGAAAGACTTTGGCAATTTCATCTGCCATTCTTTTATGTTTTTGAAAATTAATCTTTTCCCGAAAATGGGTTGATTGAGACATTATGGTTTATTCCTACATCAAGGTATCGTCGCATTTTTTTGATTTCTAAAAAATCAAAAGAGTGCATGATAAGATTTTTTGAATCATCGCTTATGACATGTCCAAAAGGAGAGATAATGCTACTGCCCTTTGCCATTGTTTCATCAGCTCCATTGGCACATAAAACATAGGCTTGATTAGCAATAGCCAGTGCTTTACTCAGCACTTCAAAATGCATTTTACGCTCTATTCCCCAATATGCAGGAATGAGAATAAGATCTGCTCCTTTGATTTGCTCCCACAGAAGGGGAAAACGAAGTTCAAAGCAAATAAGCACAGCAATTTTTATTCCATTTAGTTCGTAAATACGAATGGCTTCACTTGAACCTTCTGTAAAATAGTGTTCTTTTTTGCCCAAAGGAAAAAGTTTTGCTTTACTTTGGGTGTAAAGTAATGCTCCATCGTGAAACAGTTTAAAATTATTAGCATAGCCTTGCGCTGTTTTCTCGATTAAAGTGAGTGAGAGGGTTTTACATGTAGAGATTTTGGCAAGCTCTTGAAGAATATGTGCTGAAAAAGTAGCTGCTTTTTCCATGTCATCATAGGCATAACCACTTAAACAGAGCTCAGGTGCTAGCACAATGCTCTCTTTAGGGGTTTGCGCCACAAGGTATTGCAAGGTAGCAAAGTTCTCTTCGTAAGAGCGTCCCTCGTACGCAAATTGTAGGGCGCAGAGCATGGGATTAGAAGTCATCGAATGAGAGACTTCCTTTGCTATAATTAGAGACATTGCCTTCAAAAAAGTTTGTCTTTTGGTCATTAAATTTAGAAAAATCATCGACCCACTTAATAGGATGTGAGGCATTGTAGAGTTTATTAAAGCCAACAGCACTTAAACGGTCATCAATCAGATAGTGAATGTATGTCTCTATAATATCATCAGTAAAGCCCATAATTTGATTTTGTGTGATGTATTTTCCCCACTCAATCTCTAAATCACCTGCTCTTTGGAACATCTCATAAACTTTGCTTTTAAGTGCATCGGTAAAAAGGTCTGGGCGCTCTTTTTTGGTGGTATTAATCATGTTTTGGAAGAGGAGCAAATGGGTAATCTCATCTCTTTGAATAAAACGAATCATTTGAGCACTTCCTAGCATTCTGCCTGTGCGTGCGAGGGCATAAATAGCGGTAAATCCTGAGTAAAAATAGATTCCTTCTAGAATTTGATTCGCAAACATCGCTAAGACAAGTTTCTCCTCAGTCACGTCGCCTGCAAGTTCTTCATAAACGCTAGAGATGTAGTCATTTTTGCGACGTAAAACCTCATCGTGTTTTTCCATTTCATAAATTAAGTCGGTGTTATCGCAAATGGCTTCAACCATGACCGCATAGGATTTAGAGTGATTGGCTTCTTCATAGGCTTGACGTGAGAGACACGCATTAATTTCAGGGGCTGTGATGTAAGGGTTAATGTTGTCTGCTAGGTTGTTGGTCTGAAAGCTGTCCATGCTAATGAGTTGCGACCATACAAGGTCATACATGCGTTTTTCTGCATCGGTAAGGTTTTTGTTATAATCGATGACATCTTTGGTAGTATCAACCTCTTTGGGAAACCATGTGTTACCCTCCATCATATCCCAGAGTTTGAGTGCCCATGCGTATTTTGCTTTGGTAAAATTTAAAATACCATGAGGATTTCCACCAAAAATTTTGCGATCATTTAGGCTTTCACATGAGCTTGGGTTATAGATTTTTTTGCGATCCACGAGGATTCCTTGTATCATTTTTTGTTTTAAAATTGACTCTGCCAACAGAGTTGGTAAGCTTTAGTGCCATAGCGGCTAGCGTAGTCAAAATAGCTTTGCTGGTTTGATGTGTAAGGGATTATTGTATCAAAAATTTCTTAATTCTATTGGGATTAATGGGAGTAATTCACTCATTTTAAACTTATTTTGTTGCTCTTTTGTAACGCCTAGAGTTTCATTTACATGTAAATAATTTTGAAGATAGTATGTTCCTTTGTAGTTCTTTACATGTAAATCTTGAATAATGGCATTAATCTCATTTTCGCTCAGTAAATCACTGTGTAAAGTTGTGCGAGCTTCAAAGGGAAATTGCTTTTCAATGAGGTATATTAAACTCTCTTCAAAGTAATCAAAATGAGGATGATGTGTAATAGAAGTGTAGCGCTCTTTAGGCGCTTTATAATCGAGGGCAATATAATCGACCAATGCTTTTTCAACTAAACGCTTTAGTAAAGTAGGATTAGATCCATTGGTATCAATTTTAATTTTGAAACCTTCTGATTTAATCATTTCGCAAAATGCTTCAAGATAAGGATAAAGTGTACACTCTCCTCCACTTAAAACAACACTATCAAGACGACCTTTGCGACTTTTTAGAAACTCTAGTGCAGAGGCAAGACTGATTTCACCCTTGCCTCGTACAATTTGTGGATTATAGCAATATGGACATGCCATATTGCATTTAGCAAACCAAAAAATAGACGCTAAATGATTAGGAAAATCAAGCGTTGTAAATTTGGTAATACTGTGGATTGCCTTATCGGCAAGAACATTTTTCAACAAATTGGACACGCTCTTTGTGCTCACCTGTTTTACCCACATTAAAACTCTCTACAGGTCTGTGGTAGCCCATAACACGAGTATAAACAATACATTTTGTACGTTTTTCGTGTAACTTTTCTAAAATTTCAGCTTGACTCATGAGGCTTCTCCTTCTTTTTGGTATTGTGCGATAAGTTCCTCATCGCATTTAGGGCAAAATTCGTGCTCACCACTGATATAACCATGTTTTTCACAGACTGAAAAAACAGGTGTGATTGTTAAATATGGCATACGGTAGTTCGTAATCACATTTTTCACCAACTTTTTACACGCTTCGCTAGAACTAATGCGCTCTTTCATATAAAGATGCAATACAGTACCACCAGTATAAGAGCACTGCAAATCATCTTGTAAATCTAATGCCTCAAAAGGATCATCGGTAAAATTAGCAGGTAATTGTGAAGAATTTGTATAATACACATTCTTACCTGATCCTGCTTGAATAATCTCAGGATAACGCTTGTTATCTTCTTTTGCAAAACGATACGTCGTGCCCTCTGCTGGTGTTGCTTCAAGATTATATAAATTACCCGTCTCTTCTTGATAAGCGACCATCTTATTGCGCATAAATTCTAAGATTTCATGAGCAAATTCCATTCCATACTCATCTGCAATATTATGCTTATCATCAGTAAAATTACGAATCATTTCATTGATTCCGTTAACCCCAATGGTCGAAAAATGGCTGTTAAATCCAGGTAAGTAGCGTGCGGTATAGGGATAAAGTCCGCGGTTATACATCTCTTGCACGAAAACACGTTTCTTCTCTAAAGTCGATTTTGCTAAATCCATGAGGTATTCAAATTGTTCCATCAATTCTTTTTTATTACCTTTATGTAAATACCCAAGGCGTGCCATATTGAGTGTTACAACACCAATACTACCCGTCATTTCAGCACTTCCAAAAAGTCCACCACCGCGTTTTAAAAGTTCTCGAAGGTCAAGCTGTAAACGACAACACATGCTTCTAACATGTCCTGGTTTATAGGCTTTTGGATTCTCCACCAATTTGCCCTCAGCGTCTCTCACATATTGGCTTCCAATAAAGTTTTGAAAATAAGAGGAGCCAATTTTTGCAGTGTTTTCAAACAATAAATCAGTATTTTCCCCATCCCAATCAAAATCTTCGGTAATGTTAACCGTAGGAATTGGGAATGTAAAAGGCTGACCTGTTTTATCACCCTCTGTCATCACTTCGTAGTAGGCTCTGTTGATAAGATTCATCTCTTTTTGAAAATGTTTATAAGTCATAGCTTCAAGTGAAGTAACCCCACGTTTTTTAGCCTCTTCTATCAGTTCAGCATCGTTGATCTCTTTAAAAAGATGACGTTGGCTAGATGTTGGGATTTGATCTGCCAAATCGCTAGGAACTGTCCAATCAATCGTGATATTGGTAAACGGGCTTTGTCCCCAGCGTGCAGGAACGTTAAGATTATAGATAAAGCTACGAATTGCTTTTTTAATTTCTTTGTAAGAAATTTTATCTTTAAAAGCATACGGAGCTAGGTAAGTATCAAAAGAGCTGAACGCTTGAGCGCCTGCCCATTCACTTTGTAAAATACCTAAAAAGTTTGCCATTTGTCCCAGTGCTTCTCTAAAGTGCATAGGTGGACGACTCTCCACACGACCTCTTACCCCGTTAAATCCTTCATCTAAAAGGACACGCAAACTCCATCCTGCACAGTAGGCTGTTAAACAGTCCAAATCGTGAATATGGTAATCCCCATTTCGGTGTGCTAAGCCCTCTTCTTTGGAATAAATTTTATCGAGCCAGTAGTTAGCGATGACTTTTCCTGCGGTATTGTTCACTAAACCTGCATTGGAGTAGCCTGTGTTTGAATTAGCTTTAATACGCCAATCACTTTTGCCAATGTACTCTTCAATTGTCTGTGTTGAATTAATGTAGGTTGTATCTTCACTGAGTCCATAAATGTGCTCTCGTTGCATTTTGTGCGTGTGACGATAGAGAATAAAAGAGCGCATAACATCAAAATATCGAGCTTTGTACAGTTCTTGTTCAATCATATCTTGAAAGTCTTCAACGGCTGCAACACGCTTTTTCTCAATACGTTTTAGAATCTCTTTATAGATACTTTCGTCGTATATCACCCCTTCACTTTTGAAAGCTTTTTTAATTGCATCTTCAATTTTGTAAGGTTGAAATTCTTCTGTTGTGCCATCGCGTTTAAGTACTTTGGTTAGCATGATTATCCTAGATTTAAAAGTAAACTTGATTATAGTCAGAGTAAAATTTAAAGAAACTTAATAATTAAGGTGAAACGAATATGTCACAGCTCTAAAATAGAGCATTTTCCTAAAAATTTATTAATTAAGTTGATAGCTATTTTTAGGTTCTTAAACTCATTTTTTAATAATAAAATATAAAAATATAAAACTAATCTATATATTTTATTTATTTTTCTCTTAATGCGTATGTTAGTGCCTCTTTTACATGTAAAAGAGTTGTATCAAACAGCGGTAAATGAGAGCTTTCTTGATTGAGTAAAAGACCAATTTCAGTGCATCCTAGAATGACAGAATCAATTTCATCGTTTTGACGTTTTAGCGCATGAATAATCTCAATAAAAGAGTCTCTTGAAGCTGTTTCTATTTTACCGATACACAGCTCATCAAAGATAATGCGATTGATTGTTTCAATAGCATTTTTATCTGGGATGACGACTTCAATAGAATGTTTATTTAAAATTTCTGTATAAAACGTTTCTTGCATGGTAAATTTTGTGCCCAATAAGATACTTTTTTTTGCACTATTTTCTTTTAGTGCATGGGCTGTTGCTTCTGCAATATGCAAAAAAGGGGTTTGAATGAAAGGGGTTACAAGAGGCAAAATTTTATGCATCGTATTGGTGCACAGTAGTATTATATCGACACCTGCACGTTCAAGTGAAAGGGAAGCTTCTTTAATCATCTGAGCTGCTTCTTCCCATTTACCTTCTTTTTGAAACTCTGCAATTGGTGCAAAATCAATGGAATATAACACAACTTTAGCGCTATGAAGCCCACCTAAATGCGCTTTGACACCTTCATTGAGCAGTGTGTAATAACTGAGTGTTGATTCCCAACTCATGCCACCAATGAGTCCTATGGTTTTCATGTTTACCCTTTACATGTAAAGAATCACACCACGCTTTTTAAGGCATGGCGTGTGTGAATAGTTATTGACATCCCTCGCATTCGATGCTACGATCAATCGCTTCGAGTTTATTTTCAGGCGATTGTGAACGTAGATAATAGGTTGATTTAATACCAAGCTTCCATGCAAGCATGTAAATATCATTGAGGTATTTACCACTGGCTTTATCGAGTGTGATGAAAATATTAAGGCTTTGTCCTTGATCGACCCATTTTTGGCGAATAGCACCTGCTTTTACCAAGATTCTTTGGTCTAGCTCATACGCAGGGGTATAAAAGTTCCATGTATCTGGATTTAAATTAGGAGCAACCACAGGAATCATACCTGAGAGGTTCTCCTCAAACCATTTGCGTTTATAGACAGGCTCAATAGTTTGAGTAGTTCCCACCAAGATAGAGATGGAACTTGTTGGCGCAATCGCCATTAAATAACCATTACGCATACCATTATTTTTTACTTTTTCTCTTAGGCTCTCCCAGTCATAAAGGTAGCCAAAAAGACCTCCTCTATCCACCAATTTTTTAGCCTCTTCATTTGCCGAATCAATGGGGAAAATGCCTCTGCTCCATTTTGAACCAGAAAATTCGGGGTATGCACCTTTTTCAATCGAGAGGTTAGATGAGGCTAAAATGGCGTTGTAACTAATCGCTTCCATCACTTCATCAATTTTACTAAAATGATCATTACTTCCCCATTGGATACCTTGTTCTGCCAGCATTTGCGCTTCGCCCATAACCCCTAGCCCAATTGCACGTGATTTGAGGTTGGTGTGTTTGACTTTTGCGTGAGGATAGAAATTTAAGTCAATGACATTATCGAGCATTCGAATGGCAATTGGAAGGACTCGCTCTATATCTTCTTTGGTGTGAATTTTAGAGAGATTGACACTGGCAAGATTACACACCGCTGTTTTTCCCTCAATCATCTCTTTTTCAACGATAAAAATATCTTTGCCATCAATACTATCCAATGCCGTTACTTTTTTAGCCTCTTTGGTAATGCCACTGTCTACTTTGACTAAGTCTCTCTCTTCATATGTGATGAATGTTTGATCGTTAAAAACAATTTTGATTTTGTAGTGGTTAGGTTGTGTATTTTGAAAAATTTCGGTACACAAGTTAGAACTTCGAATAATGCCTGCATGGTCGTTTGGATTAACTTTATTGGCACTGTCTTTAAAGCACAAGAAAGGACTTCCACTCTCAAAATAGCTGGTCAATATCTTTTTCCACAACTCTTTAGCGAGAATATACTCTTTTGTCACGCTCTCATCATGCTCGTAGGCACTATAGCGTCGCTCAAACTCTTCGCCATAGACTTCACATAAATCAGGTGTTTGTGCTGGGTCAAAAAGTGTCCACATAGCATTACTCTCTACACGCTTCATAAAAAGGTCATTAATCCAAAGTGCAGGGAAGAGTTCATGGGCTCTACGTCTCTCTTCGCCTGAGTTTTTCTTTAAATCAAGAAAATCAGAAATATCCATATGCCATGGTTCTAAATAGACGGCAATTGCCCCTTTGCGTGTACCTAATTGGTCAACTGCAACGGCGATGTCATTGGTGATTTTAAGAAACGGTATAACGCCACCTGCGGCATTTTTATGCCCGTCAATCATGCCACCCATTGAACGAACTAAATTCCAATCCCAGCCAATGCCACCGCCAAATTTACTGAGCAGTGACATCTCTTTGTAGGAGTCAAAAATACCCTCGATGTTATCGGGTGTACTTCCGATGTAGCATGAACTGAGTTGATGACGTGTGGTTCGTGCGTTAGAAAGTGTAGGTGTGGCTAGCATCACTTCAAATTTACTAATGACATCGTAAAATTTCTTTGCCCAATTTTGTGAGTCGAGTTCATTTTGTGCCAAAAACATCGAAATCGCCATAAACATATGTTGTGGCAACTCAATGGGTTTTCCCTCTTTGTTTTTAATCAAATAACGATCATGGAGTGTTTTAATGCCAAGATAGTTAAATTGAAGGTCACGTTCAGGGTTAATATATGCTTCCAAATCTGAAAGGTCATACTTTTCTTTCAATCCTAAGGCAATGCGTCCCTCTTTCTCACATCGCTCAAAGTACTCTTTAAAACTACCGTAACCTGTAAAGCCACTCACTTTATGGTACAGGTCGTATAAAAAGAGTCGTGCGGCAACAAAGGTCCAGTTGGGACGGTCAATATCAATTTTATCAACCGCTGTTTTAATCAGCGTTTTTTGAATCTCTTCGGTGGTGATTTTATCGCGAAATTGAATTTTAGCATCGACTTCTAGCTCACTTTGGCTGACATTTTCTAGCCCTTTGATAGCAGAGCTGGTGTATTTTTGAATTTTTGAGATATCAAGTGGTTCTATGCGACCATTACGCTTTTGTACGGTAAGCATTATATAAAGACCCTTTTAAATATTTTTTCGACATTTTTAGTGTAATAGGTATACTCAAAACACTCTCTAATTTCTTTTTCGCTGAGTTTGGCTCTTAAGTCTTCATCGCTTAAAAGATTTTGAAGGTATAAGCTCTCTTTGTTTTCATTGAGGGCAGCTTTGCCTTGCTGTAAATCTGCCCAGACTTTCATCGCATTGCGTTGGACAATTTTATAAGCATCTTCACGAGAAACACCTTTAAGAGGAAGTTCAAGTAAAATGCGTTGTGAAAAGACAAGTCCACCCGTGAGGTTAAGATTTTTCATCATATTTTCTGGGTAAACCACGAGTTTTGAGATAACGCTGTTCAGTCTGTTGAGCATAAAATCAGTGGTAATAAATCCATCGGGTAAGATAAATCGCTCAACAGAACTATGGCTGATATCTCTCTCATGCCACAATGCCACATTTTCCATAGCTGGGATGGCGTATGAGCGAATCATACGGCACAGACCTGTAATGTTTTCACTCAGGACGGGATTTCGTTTGTGAGGCATCGCAGAACTTCCTTTTTGCCCTTGCTCAAAAAATTCTTCACACTCATACACTTCGGTGCGTTGGTAGTGACGTACGGCTACGGCAATTTTTTCACAACTCGAAGCCAAAAGCGCTAAAGCGTTCATCAAAGCAGCATAACGGTCTCGTTGAATAACTTGGTTGGACACAGGAGCAGGTTTTAGACCTAACTCTGCACATACGAGTTCTTCAAGCTCAATCGGAGAATGTGCCATATTGCCCATAGCTCCACTGATTTGTCCTACGGAGATAATATCCATGACATTTTCAAGATTGGTCAAACTTCGTTTAATCTCTTCATACCAAATAGCAAGTACCAAACCAAAGGTAATAGGCTCTCCATGAATACCATGGCTTCGTCCAACCATTAAGGTCATTTTGTGTTCCATAGCTCTTTTTTTCAAAGATTCCATGAGTGTTTTGACATCTTCAATAATTACATGTAAAGAGTCATGCATTTGAAGAGCAACCGCAGTGTCAATACAATCTGAACTGGTCATACCGTAGTGTACCCATCTGCTCTCTTCGCCTAGACTATCCGCAACACTGGTTAAAAAAGCAATCACATCGTGACGGGTTACTTTTTCAATCTCATCAATACGTGCAATATCAAATGTTGCATTGTTCACAATTTTTTCGCAATCGCTATCAGGAATCAATCCTAATTTATTCCATGCTTTGGTGGCTGCTTTTTCAACTTTGAGCCATGCATCGTATTTTGCTTGAATCGTCCAGTGCTTTTTCATCTCTTCTCTAGCGTAACGCTCTACCATTGTTTGTCCTTATCTATTTGTGATTTTTCTGTGATAAAATACGGAGAGTTTATCCATAAAATCGTGTTTTATGCGATGGTTAATTTTAACAATTTCGGACTAAAAAAGGGTTGAATTTTGGCATATATTTTGAAAAACTTTTTTCTTGAAAAACCTACTCCTGCTTTTCGATTTCTGATGGATACCTTTGGTATCAGTATGAAAGAAGCACAAAAAATTATTGATAAGCGACGGGTCTTTGTTGAAGATGAACAGTTGATGCGTAAATCAACTTTGATTTCTGGAAAGATTGGTGTGGTTGTTTTTGAAGGAGATTCTAAAGGGTTGCGTCCCGTATTTGAAACAGAAGATTTTGCTGTTTTTGAAAAACCTAGTGGCGTGATGATTCATCCTAGAAAGAGAAGTGATGGTTATACGCTTAATGATGAGATTAAATCGCTTTATGGAAAAGATGCCAATGCGGCGCATCGCATTGATAAAAGTACCAGTGGTTTGGTTTTAGTGGGGAAACATAAGCAATCAGAAATTGCACTCAAAGAGATTTTTGCGACACGTAAAGTACAAAAGAGTTATATCGCATTGGTGAAAGGGCATATGAAAGAAGAAATTTTGATTGATGAAAAATTGAAGCGTGATGTCGAAACGAGTCAAATTCGTCTTAAAGTTCATGTGGATGAGAGAGGAAAACCTTCTCAAACCAAAGTGATTCCTCTCCACTATTTTGAAGATAAAGATGCAACCTTGGTACAAGCTTTTCCTTATACAGGACGACAACACCAAATTCGTGTCCATTTGTTCCACGTGAAACATCCTATTGTGGGTGATATGATTTATGGAGTAGATGAAGAAGATGCTGAGCGTTATTTGGATGGAAGCATGAGCGCAGAAGAACAGTATGAAAAGACATTGAGCTCACGCCTTCTTTTGCATGCCTATTCGCTCTCGTTTAGCTTTAAAGGGGTTGAGTATGCGATAGAGTCAACCATAGATATTAAAAATGAATTTTATGCGTTAATGAAAGGTTGAAATGAAAAAAGTTTTTTTTAATGAGGAACGTGTTACACCTAGTAAAATAGTCTGTGTGGGACGTAACTATGTAGAACACATTTATGAGTTAAAAAATGAAATTCCTACTTCTATGGTTTTATTTATGAAACCTAATTCTGCACTGAGTTTGGAATTGCTAACATCTTCACAAACGCCTTTGCATTATGAAGGAGAAATCTGTTTTATTATTCAAAATGGAAGAATTGTAGGGGTTGGTTTTGGTTTAGATTTAACTAACCGAGATTTACAGAGTGAGCTCAAAGCAAAAGGGCTTCCATGGGAGCGAGCTAAAGCATTTGATGGTGCCGCTGTTATGAGTTCATTTGTAAGTATAGAAGCTTCTGATATTGCAAAACTCTCTATGCAACTCTGGATGAATGATGTGTTAGTGCAAGAGGCTGGTGTTGAGTTGATGATCTACAAACCAGAACAGATCATTGACGAGATTACGACATTTTCAACATTGATGGATAATGATATTATCATGTCTGGAACACCTAAAGGCGTTGGAACGTATGAGCGTGGTGATAGATTTAGGGGCAAGATTTTTTGTGGGGAGAAAGAGATTATTTCACACGAATGGATAGCGTATTAATCTTTACATGTAAAAGAGATTTTACATGTAAAGATGTTAGTTCTCTTTTGTAAAAAGGACTTTGACAAGTCCCCCTACTCCTACAATGACAACAATAATTAAAAAACCAATCTGCGACCAATCAAGCAAGGTCATTTTTTTGTTCCTTATCTTTAAGCTGACCACACGCTGCGCTAATATCCAACCCTTTTGATTGGCGAATAGTACAAAGCACACCATGGTCTACAAGATACTGTTGAAAAGCTATCATATCTTTGGTACTAGGACGATCAAAATCACTTCCTGCATGAGGATTGAAATAGATAAGATTGACTTTGGCTTTTATACCATGTAGAAGCTTCACCAGCTTTTTAGCGCTCTTTTGGTCATCATTGACCCCCTTCATGACCAAGTACTCAAACATAACCCGTTTACGAGCATCTATGGGGAATCCTCGAACGGCATTCATAATGGATTCAATATTATAGGCTTTGTTAATAGGCATCAATTTTTGTCGTAAATCATCATCCACTGCATGAAGCGAAATAGCAAGCAAAATACCCAAATCCATTTTGCCAAGCTTTTCAATTTGTGAGCTTAATCCACTCGTAGAAATCGTTTGTCTGCGAGGAGAGATAGAAAGTCCATCAAGGTCGCTAAAAATACGAACAGCTTTACTCACGTTAGTTAAGTTGTCCAATGGTTCTCCCATACCCATATAAACAATGTTTACACGTCTATTTTCAGCAATGGCGTTATCTCTTTTTATCATTAAAACTTGTGTGGTTATCTCTCCAGCTGTCAGGTTTCGTTTAAAACCACTTTTGCCCGTTAAACAAAAAGCACACCCTATCTTACACCCCACTTGTGAAGAGATACAAATCGTATAGCGTGCATGATGAACCAATTTTCCTTCTTCATCTACCTGTTCTTGTTTCATAGGGAGTAAGACAGCTTCAACGGTTTGATTATCTTTTAGCGCAAAAAGATATTTTTTACTTCCATCAGAACTCTCTTCAATAGTCACTATGCGCAAAGGGTCAAGATAATATTTTTCACTCAGTTGCTCTTTAAGTTCTTTGGGTAAATTTTTCATTTCATCAAAGGATGTGACATATTTTTGATAGAGCCATTGATAAATCTGTTTGGCTCTAAAAGCAGGTTTAATAACTTCAGATAACTCTTCTTTTGATAGGTCAAATATATTTTCTTTTTCCATAATTCCTCAAATTTTCATATTTTTTTCTACATGTAATGTGATTAACTCTTTTGCTTTTGCATGATTTTTTAGAAAATCATTGTGTGCATTTTCATTACAATAATTGGTCACAACAAACAAACCAGAACAGGGTAGATTGAAATGGTTTGCGACACTTAAGACAGAGAAAAACTCCATATTTTCGATATCTCTACCATTTTCTAACATTTTTTGTGCTAACACTTCGTTTGTAGTAATGTAATTGCTTGAATTGACATTGATCCAAGGATGAGTTGTTCCACGTGAAACATGGGAAATTTTTGCTTCTATTGTCGTTTGCAGAGGCGTATAACAATTATCTTGTAAAAAAGCCAATTCAATATTACTTGCATTGTGACTTAAAAGAATATCAAGAGGGGCAAATTTTCCATAACTTCCCGCAGTTCCTACAAAAAATAAAAAAGCAGGTTTTTCTTCTAAAATGTATTGTGTCAGTGTTATAGCACTTTCCACTAAACCTACGCCAACAGGTTTTGCAAAGTCAAATGTTTCATTTCGTCCAGCACATATAATCATAATCTCACCGCAATTCCCTCAGATTTGAGGTAGTGTTTTAAATCCATAATATCAATCTCTTTAAAGTGAAAAATAGAGGCGGCCAGTGCTGCATCTGCCCCATTAACGAAGGCTTCTTTAATATGTTCCATACTTCCTGCTCCACCACTAGCAATCACAGGGATATTGAGCATAGAACTCATTTGGGAAGTTAGAGGAATATCATATCCATTCTTAGCACCATCGCAATCCATAGAGGTTAAAAGAATCTCTCCAGCACCTCGTTCAGCAGCCTCTTTTGCCCATATCAAAGCATCTAATCCTGTATCAATACGTCCACCATTGATAAAAACATGCCACGAATCATCCATACGTTTTGCATCAATGGCTACTACGATACATTGTGAGCCAAAACGTTTTGCCGCTTGATTAATAAAATCAGGATTTGCAATAGCTGGAGAGTTAATGCTGACTTTATCACACCCTACATGTAAAAGTTTATAAATATCTTCTAAGGTTCGAATGCCTCCGCCTACTGTCAAAGGAATGAAAACTTCACGAGCTACCTTCTCAACAATATCAACAATCGTTCCTCTGCCCTCATGGCTTGCGGTAATGTCTAAAAATGTAAGTTCATCCGCACCCTCATCGTTATAGCGTTTTGCAATTTCAACAGGATCCCCCGCATCTTTAAGACCTATAAAATTAACACCCTTCACAACACGTCCATTTTTCACATCTAAACAAGGGATAATACGTTTCGCAAAATGCTCCATAAGGTCTCTTTTTAGTAAATTAAGTTAAAAAATGATAGCGAAAGAATTAAAAAAAACTTCTGAAAATCTTAAGTACACTCTAAACTAACAAGTTTATAAGTAAAGATTGAGTACAATCACTAAAACTTAGAAAATATAGGGTGCAAATTGATAGAAGCAAAAAAGAAATTTGGCCAAAATTTTTTAAAAGATACAACCGTTGTAAGTAAAATCATCCAATCGATGCCCCAGAATAGCAGGAAACTGATTGAAATTGGGCCTGGATTAGGTGATTTGACGCAAGCGCTGTTAAAGGTAAAACCTCTAATAGCCTATGAAGTCGATGAGGACTTATGCGTTTATTTGAGAAAAAAATATGCGACGAAGATAGCAGAAGGGCAATTGACATTGGTGCAAACCGATGTTTTAAAGCAATTTGAAAAAGGATCGCTCTGTGAGGAGCCTTACGATTTGGTTGCTAATTTGCCCTATTACATTGCTACGACAATTATTTTGGAAGCTTTGGAAGACCAGAATTGCAAATCGATGATTGTAATGGTTCAAAAAGAAGTGGCGGAGAAATTTGCTGCACTTCCAAAAACAAAAGAGTTTACCTCTTTGGCGATTTTGGCACAAAGTGTTGGGACGGCTACCATACTTTTTGATGTATCTCCAGAATCGTTTGAACCACAACCTAAAGTGGTGTCGTCTATTCTCAAAATTGACAAACAAACAGAGTTTGTTGATGGAAAATTTTCTGGTATTTTTGAAAATAATGAACAATTGCAAAAATTTAAAAAGTATTTGCGATGTTCCTTTCAAAGTCCTAGAAAAACTTGGTTGAGAAATATCTCTTCTGAGTTTGATAAATCGTGTGTTTTACATGTAATGCACGAACAAAATCTTCCAGAAACGATTCGTCCTCACGAAATTGGCGTCTTGTCTCATCATCTACTATTTAAAACATTAAGGTTGAATGATGCAAGAAAACGAAGTAACGCAACAACAAAACAGTAACGAAAAACACTCAAAAGAGAATCTCCAAAGAGATTCAAAACCAAAGCAATCGCCACAGGCTAACACAAGCAAAGAAGTGAGTCAAAACGCTCAAAACAATACCCCTGAAGTAGTGGGTGAGCAGGCACCTAAGAAACGTAATAATCGTAGACGAAAAAATAACAGTAAAGCGCCAACGGCTTCTATTGAGGGGAACGAAGTTTGGCAACGAGATATGAAAAAAGCCATTGAAGCCAATCAGAAAATGCACAAAGAACGTCTCAATAAAGCTCCTATTGTTGAGCAAAACTCTAAAGGAAAAATCAAAATTACACCTTTAGGCGGTCTTGGTGAAATTGGCGGAAATATTTGTGTTTTTGAAACAGAAAACTCTGCCATCATCCTTGATGTAGGCATGAGCTTCCCAAGTGAAGATATGCATGGTGTTGATATTTTAGTGCCTGACTTTAGCTATTTGCGACAAATTAAGAAAAAAATTGCTGGAATTATTATTTCACATGCCCATGAAGATCATATTGGAGCGATTCCGTATTTATTTAAAGAGATGCAATTTCCACTCTATGCTACACCTCTTCCTTTAGGGATGATTTCAAATAAATTTGATGAACACGGGCTTAAAGGGCACAAAAAGTATTTTAGACCTGTTGAAAAACGTAAAATTTACAAAATTGGTGAATTTGAAATAGAATGGATTCATATTACCCACTCTATAATTGATGCATCTGCTTTGGCTATTACCACAGAAGCTGGTACGATTATACATACAGGCGATTTCAAGATAGATCATACCCCTATTGATGGGTACGTAACCGATCTAAATCGTTTTTCAGATTATGGTGAAAAAGGGGTTTTATGTTTAATGAGCGATAGTACCAACTCTTATAAAGAAGGCATTACTCGTTCAGAAAGTACTGTTGGAAAGACGTTTGATTCTATTTTTTCAAAAGCCAAAGGGCGTGTGATTATGTCCACATTTTCTTCAAATATCCACAGAGTCTATCAGGCGATAGATTATGGTTTAAAGTATGGAAGAAGGGTGTGTGTCATTGGTCGTTCTATGGAGCGTAATCTCTTTACAGCGATAGATTTAGGTTATATTCAACTCGATAAAAGTATTTTTATTGATCCACATGAAGTGAACAAATACAACGATAAAGATGTGTTGATTGTTACCACAGGAAGTCAGGGTGAGACGATGAGTGCTCTGTATCGTATGGCAACGGATGAGCATCGCCATGTTAAAATCAAACCAACCGATCAGATTATTATCTCAGCAAAAGCAATTCCTGGTAATGAGGGCAGTGTCTCTAAAGTGCTTAATTTCTTACTCAAAAGCGGTGCAAATGTAGCGTATCAGGATTTTAGTGAGATTCACGTGAGCGGTCATGCTGCACAAGAAGAACAAAAGCTCATTTTACGATTGACTAAACCAAAATTCTTTCTTCCTGTGCATGGTGAGTATAATCATATTACAAAGCATAAAGAGACGGCAATGCAATGTGGCATTCCTGAGCGCAATATCTATTTAATGAGTGATGGTGATCAAGTTGAATTATGTGCAAAATATATTAAAAAAATTAAAACTATTAAAACAGGTAAAGTATTTATTGATAACCAAATTAATCAACAAATTGCGGATGATGTCGTTATTGATCGTCAAAAACTCGCTGATTCTGGCTTAGTTATGTTAGTGATTCAGTTAGATAAGAGTGAGCACAAACTGATTGCAAAACCAAAGATTATTAGTTACGGATTGGTCTCTGATAAAGAAGATAAAGCATTTTCGATTGAAATGGAAGGGGTAATTGATCAGTTTATTGTGAATGCAAAGGCTGAATTGTTAGAGAACTCTCGTGCTTTAGAAAATGAGTTACGTCAAGTTGTTCGTAAACATATTTATCGCCAAATGAAAAAGTATCCAACCATTGTACCCACAATTTTCATGATGTAATAAGGTTGAAAATGGAAGATTTTAAAGCAATTGCCAAAGACGTTTTAGAGTTAGAAGCTCATGAGCTTTTAAATGCAGCCAATTACATTGGAGATGAGATGCGTGAAGCAACGCATCTCATTGCGAATCTTAAGGGTAAATTGATTGTGACAGGTGTGGGAAAGAGTGGATTGATTGGTGCCAAAATTGCTGCTACATTTGCAAGTACGGGTACCAGTAGTTTCTTTTTACACCCAACGGAAGCACTGCATGGTGATTTAGGCATGATTGGCAAAGAAGACGCTGTGTTAGCGATTAGCTATAGCGGGGAGAGTGAAGAGTTGATTAAAATTTTGCCTCATGTCAAGCGTTTTAATATTCCTCTTATTGGAATGGCACGGAAAAAAGAGTCTTCATTAGGGCATTACAGCGATATTTTTATTCCTTTACATGTAAAAAAAGAAGCGTGCCCTCTTGATGCCGCACCCACCTGTTCGACCACACTAACATTGGCGCTTGGTGATGCGTTAGCTGTGTGTTTAATGAAAAAGAAAAATTTTCAAAAAGAGGATTTT
>JAFGFU010000007.1 GCA_016930915.1 Campylobacterales bacterium | reverse complement strand
ACCTGTTCGACCACACTAACATTGGCGCTTGGTGATGCGTTAGCTGTGTGTTTAATGAAAAAGAAAAATTTTCAAAAAGAGGATTTTGCTTCGTTTCATCCTGGAGGAAGTTTGGGTAAACGCCTTTTTGTAAAGGTGCAAGATTTGATGTTAAAAGAAAATTTGCCTATTGTCCAAAAAGAGACAAAACTTAAAGATGCTATTCTTAAAATGAGTGAAGGACGTTTGGGCAATGTACTCATTACGGATGAAAATAACGTTTTGTTAGCAGTCTTGAGTGATGGCGATTTACGTAGAGCTTTAATGCGTGATGATTTTAGTATGGATGCCAACGCCTATGCGTATGCAAGCAAAAATCCAAAAAGATTAGAGGACGAGACGCTTTTAGCCAGTGATGCTTTAGCGTTTATTGAAAAATATAAAATACAACTTTTAGCCATTACCGATAAAGTAGGTATGCTTAAAGGTGTATTACATATCCACCATTTAGTGGAAGCAGGAATAAAATAGATGGAATTAACCAGATTAAATAAAATGATTTCGCATAATACGCACTATTCAAGGCGTGAGGCGGATGAACTCATTAAAGCAGGTCATGTAAAAGTTGATGGGAAGGTAGTGGAAGACCTTTCTACACAAGTGAGTTTTAAAAATAAAATTGAATTAAATGGCAAGGCTTTGTTTGAGAAGCATGGCTATTCGGTTATTGTCTATCACAAACAAAAAGGTGAGTTAGTGAGTAAAAAAGATGACCGTGGTCGTAAAACAATTTACGATACGCTTCCTTCAAATTTTGCGCATTACTTAAGTGTGGGACGATTAGACTTTGCTAGTGAAGGATTGCTACTGCTGTGTGATTCTCCATCTGTGGTATCGGCTTTGATGCATGGAGATTTGGAGAGGGTTTACTATGTGAAAATTAATGGTTTAGTAAGTCCTGCTATGGAAAAAGCAATGCAAGAAGGACTTTCTTTAGAAGATGCCCGTAGAGGCGGACATGCAAAAAGTGAAATTCATGCAATGGATTTTGCACCATTTGTCAATTATCGTATTATTAAAAACTCCCCTACTTTTTCAACGATTAAAGTAACGATTAATGAAGGAAAAAATAGAGAACTCAGACGCTTTTTCGGTTATTTTGATGTTGATGTTGTGGATTTAAAACGTGTGAGTTATGGCAAAATTGATTTGGGAATGCTCAAACCTGGCAAACACCGTTTTTTTAGTGCAAGCGAATATACTGCTTTGCGTGATTATCTTGAGTATGTGAAGAAAGAACAAGGCAATGATCAATAACTTTGCTCTCTTTTTCCGCCCCAAAGTGATCGAAGAGCTTTCCGGACAAAAGCATCTGAGTGGTGAAAATAGCCCATTTCGTAAACTTTTAAAATCGGGTTCTATGAGCCACGCACTTTTCTTTGGACCCGCAGGTGTTGGTAAAACAACACTTGCCCGTATCGTAGCTCATGCATTGGAACTCCCATTTTATGAATTAGATGCCACCAGTATTAAGGTGGAAGAGATTCGTAAGATTCTCTCTCAGCACCGAGGTGCTCTTCAAAAACCACTTATTTTTATTGATGAGATTCATAGGCTCTCTAAAACACAACAAGAAGTGCTTTTGCTACCTATGGAAAATCATGAGGCGATTGTTATTGGAGCATCGACTGAAAATCCCTATTTTGTACTGAGTTCTGGTATCCGTTCACGCATGATGCTCTTTGAGTTTTATCCTTTGGAAATGAAAGATATGGAAGCCATTTTAGAGCGAGTGCACGAGAAAATTGAGTTTCACATTGACGAAGATGCCCGTACGTATCTCATCAGTTCGAGTGCAGGTGATAGCCGTTCTCTTCTCAATCTTCTTGAATTTGCGCTCAAAGTGGATTTACATGTAAGTATGCAAACGCTTAAAGCCCTGCGCCCAAGTGCGCTAAAAGATGGGGTGAGTTCGGACAATACTCATTATAATCTCATTAGTGCGATGATCAAAAGTGTGAGAGGCTCTGATGTAGATGCCGCACTTTACTATCTGGCTCGTTTGATTGATGGAGGAGAGAGTCCTGATTTTATTGCTAGACGGTTGGTTGTTTTGGCGAGTGAAGATATTGGAAACGCAAATCCTAACGCACTCAATCTTGCCTCAAGTACACTTGCGTCTGTGAGTAAAATCGGTTATCCCGAAGCACGCATTATCCTCTCACAATGCCTTATTTACCTTGCATGTAGTCCAAAATCTAACAGCGCTTATAACGCGATTAATCAAGCGTTAGCGTACGTCAAAAATGAAAAAGCACTGCCTGTACCTGAGTATCTTAAAAGCCCCTCCCCTAAAGGTTACCTCTATCCTCATGATTTTGGTGGTTGGGTTGAACAAGATTATTTGGAAAAACCTCTTCATTTTTATGATAATTTGCCGATAGGATTTGAAAAGACTATGGCGGAGTGGTTGCTTAAAATTAAAACAAAAGATAACAGTACTTCAAAAGCATGAGTCTATACAATTTTGTTTGTTAAAGGTTAGATAATGGAAATCAGCACGGCTTCTTTGCTTGCAAATCAACTTCAAACACTTGATCCTAAAGCAAATGCAAAGGAAAATGCGACCAAAATCATTCAAGAGCATACGAAAGAACTTCCTTTTTTAACGTCTCCACAAAAAAGTATTCCTAACAATGCACAAGAAGTTATTGGAACGTTACTTGGCGCAGCAGTAAGTGAAGCAAAGTCAAAAAGTGCTATTTTTGAGATACTGCAAAATCATCAACTTTTCAAAAATATGGGTAATTTTGCAGAAGATATTAAAACGCTTCCTTCTTTGATTAAGCCTGATGCAATGACTACGAAACCTTTAGCTCTTTTGGAGTTATTTGCTAAAAACATTCAAACGATTGACGGGAAAGTTCTAGCGCAACAGGTCAATCATTCAGGTATTTTTTTTGAATCGAAATTAGCGCAAGAAGCAACCCAAAAAGGGGTAGAAGCCCTTTTGAAAGAGTTGACGATAAACATTCAAACTCTTTTAAAAGAGACAACACAAGCAAATGTTAGCATACCGCGCGATATAGCACTCCTTTTGGAGCAGCTTAGCCAAACTCCATCACTCTCTACAAAAGAGTCGCAGGAGGGCTTAAAACAGCTCCTAGAGCTTTTTAGGCAAAATATTAAACAAGAGCAAGCACTTGTTACATCAAGTAGTTTTAAAGAGGTGTATACGAATGTTCAAAAGCTTGACTATGCGCTAAAGCAGATGGATTTAATTGGCTCAAAAGTTCAAAATTATCCCTCTTCCATGGAAGTAGAACACAATTTTACAACTCAAGTTAAAGTGCTCTTAGAGCTTGTTAAGGAGCACTTACCCGCTTTAAATCTTAAAGAGCTTCAGCCTCAGGTGGATCAACTCTTAGCCAAAGAGAGTCTTTTAAAGGGTGCACTTGATCCATTAACGCTTACGAAAGAGGTGGCCTCTCCAATTACTTTAGATGGAAAAGAAGGCGTGCCACAAACGCTTGTAACTCCTTCTTCTCTTATGCCATCAGCATCCCAACTTCCCCAAACGGTTGAGGAAGCGCTTCAAATGGTGGTGAATCGTTTAAAGGCACAGATAGAGCTTATGGAACCTGCAACCATCAAACATGCTAATTTTTTAGATAAAGCAAAAGTGCTGGAAAAAGAGATTCATGCGTTAATTAAACCTGAGTTATTTGTAGGCAAAGCCATGGCGCAAAAATTAGCTTTAGACCCTAGTGATGTCGAGCTTTTGAGTGATATGAAAGGGGTTCTTACCAAGCTTAATCATACACTTTCTCTTTCAGGGCAAAATAAAGAGGCTTTGGAGATTACCAATCGGCTTTTAACCCAAATTGAGTACCATCAACTCGTCTCCTATGTGAGTAGTTCCACGCATTTGTACATTCCTTTCAGCTGGAATGGCTTAAAAGGTGGGTCTATGATGATGAAGAAAAGTAGCGATGAGCAGTTTCATTGCCAATTAGATTTGGATTTGGAAGCGTATGGTAAACTCAATATGATGCTCATCCTTTCCAATGAAAAGTATATTGATATGACGATTGCAACACAAAAAAAAGAGTTAAATGGTAAGCTAACACAGCATTTAAGCTTACTCAAACGAGCTTTTAATGAAGTAGGACTCATCACAGGAAATGTGAAGATGTTAGAATACAAAGATGTTGAACGGGTTAAAAAGGATTATTTTAAAGGTGAAGAACTTCAATTTGGGATTAATATAACCATATGAGTACACAAACATCCAAAACACAAAAAGCTGTTGCGCTTAAATACGATAGGGAAAAACAAGGGGCACCCAAAGTGGTCGCCTCAGGCAAGGGTGAAGTTGCCAATAATATTATTAAATTAGCTCAAGAACACGATATTTTTATTAAAAAAGATGCTGATTTGGTTGAGCTTCTCTCCAAGATTGAAATCAACAAAGAGATTCCGCCCATGCTCTATAAAGCCGTAGCGGAGGTCTTTAGTTTTATCTATAAAATTACCAACGACAAACGTCAATAATCTTTACATGTAAAGATTAAATCCCCCGCAATTTTAGACTCAAAAGTCCTGCATATTCATGCAAAGCAATGTAACTTTTATGCAAAGCCTGCACACTTGGTAGATAGTCCCAGCCATCTTTAGCACGATGATTGATTTTAAAGTTCGTCGCAGCAGGAATGACGTTAAAGCCAAAATGCTCATAGAGCATGATGGAGCGTTTCATATGATAGGCTGATGTTACGAGGTAAATCGTTGGATTAGTGATACCTGCTTTCTCAAAAGCCATTTTGCTAAACTGCGCATTTTGGTATGTATCGAGGCTTTTATCTTCTACATGTAAAGAGAATTCTTTGGTGGCTAAACTCTTAGAATTAGGTGTTGCAATGTCAAGATAGCTTTTGAGCTCTTTGAGGCTATCTAAAAAGGCATCGCTCTCTAGGTACTCTTTGTAGAGACCTCCACCGCTGAAGAGCAAGGGTAGTTTGTGTGATTTAGCAACCATTAACCCCCACATCATACGTTTGTAGGCATCACTGCTGAGTGGCAAGTTAGCAACTCCGTACGTGTGCCCTCCTCCTAAAACAATAACCGCATCCACGGCACTGACATGTAAAGGTTGGTTGTAAGGCTCTTCAAGCGGTTTCAGGAGCCAGTCCGCCACGTAAGCATTGCTTAAAAGATAAAAAATAATGGCATTGGCAAGGAAAAAAAGACGAAATTTTCTAGTATAAAAAGTAGCAAAAAAGAAGAGAAGAATAAACATACCTGGTGGTAACACCAGATATGTAAAAAGTTTTGAGAGAATATAGACCGCACTCATTAGAGCATAATGGCGCTGCGCTCACCCTCTGCAAGTTCTCCGATGATATAGCCATCGCTATTTTTTAAGATTGCGTCCACATTTTCAGGACTGACCACTAAAATCATACCCACGCCCATGTTGAAGGTACGGTGCATTTCACTCTCTTCAACGTATTGGCTCATAAAATCAAAAATTGGAAGGGTCTTGATTTTGGATTTGTAGACACGTGCTTGTAAGCCCTCAGGCAACACACGAGGCAAGTTTTCGACAATACCGCCACCTGTGATGTGTGCTAAAGCGTTAATGTTTTCTTTAAGTGCTTTAAACAGCTTCACATAGATACGTGTGGGTGTTAAAAGGGTTTCAATGAGGGGTTTTCCGTTAAATTCGGTTTCAAAGGTGTAGCCTAATTTATCAAAAAAGATTTTACGTACCAGTGAAAAACCATTGGAGTGAACGCCTGAGCTTGGAAGTGCTATGAGAACATCGCCTGCTTTGACGTGGGGAAGACGATTCATTTCATCTTTCTCTGCAATACCCACCGCAAATCCTGCAAGGTCAAAATCTTTTCCGTGGTACATTCCTGGCATTTCAGCGGTTTCGCCACCAATAAGTGAGCATTCTGCTTGAATACACCCCTGTGCAATTCCCTTGACAATATTCACCGATGCGTCAATCTCAAGTTTGCTCATGGCGTAATAATCTAAAAAGAAAAGAGGTGTTCCAAAATTACAGATTAAATCATTGGCGCACATTGCCACCAAATCAATACCAACGGTATCGTAAATACCTGAATCAATCGCCAGTTTAAGTTTTGTGCCAACACCATCGGTTGCGCCTAAAATGACAGGTTTTTTATACCCCTCTGGTAGCTCATACGCACCTGCAAATGAACCAATGCCTCCAATGACATTTTTATCAAAGGTAGATTTTACAAGGGGTTTAATATTTTCGACAAATTGGTTTCCTGCGTCTATATCGACACCAGCGTCTTTGTAGCTGACTGTACTCATGCATAAGCCTTTAGTGGGTGATTGTTTAATAGATTTTAACAAAAGTATGTTAAAATCGTTATAAAATACAACGCAAGGCAGTTTGATTATTATGGCGTATGAACACGCAATCGTCCTTACTGGTAGCATCGGAACAGGGAAAAGTACGGTTTCAAAAATGTTGCAAGAACGTGGGTTTGAACTCATTGATGCTGACACCATTGCAAAAGAGATTTTACCTTTACATGTAAACGAGGTAAGAGCACTTTTTGGTGAGGGTGTAATTGTTGATGAAACTATCGATAGAAAAGCATTGGGTGCGATTATTTTTAACGATAAAAACGAGCGAGAGAAGCTAAATGCCTTGATGCGCCCTCTCATTCGTGAAGAGATTTTAAAGCGCTCTGAAGTACTTGAGCAAAAAGGAAAGCCCTACATCATAGACATTCCGCTCTATTATGAGAGCGAGGGGTATGATTGTAAATTGGTGGTGGTGGTGTATGCGCCCGTTGAAGTACAACGCAAGCGTTTAATGCAGAGGGAAAATTTTACTAAAGAAGAGGCTCAAAAACGTATCGATGCACAAATTAGCATTGAAGAGAAGAAAATCTTAGCCGATTTTCTCATTAATAACTCGTTTGACAGAGCATTTTTACAGAGCGAGATTGAAAAATTTATATACTATGTACGGGGAAGATATGCAAATTGCAAAATATAATGCCAGTGGAAACGACTTTGTCATTTTTCACACTTTTTGTGAGTTAGATAGAAGCAAACTCGCTCAAGAGTTATGCCACAGGCAAAAAGGTGTGGGTGCAGATGGTCTCATTGTCTTGCTTCCACAGGGTGAATACGATTTTAAATGGCAATTTTACAACAGTGATGGTTCAGAGGCTTCCATGTGTGGAAATGGCACAAGAGCCTGTGCGCATTACGCCTATTCGCAAGGATTAGCGCCAAAAAAGATGCGTTTTTTAACAGGAGCAGGCGTCATTCAATCCGAAGTCATAGGAAGTGTTGTGGAGACAGAATTAACCACGCCTAAAGTGCTAAGTGAATCCTTTGAAGAAAATGGCTTAACCTGGCATTTTTGTGATACAGGTGTGCCTCATTTGGTCACCTTTGTGGAGGATGTTGCTTTGTTTGATAAAATGATTGCACGTCAAATGCGTTACAAATACAATGCAAATGTCAATTACGCCATGCTCGAAGAAAATGCTTTACATGTAAGAACGTATGAACGGGGTGTTGAGGATGAAACCTTAGCCTGCGGCACAGGTATGGCAGCATGTTTTTACAGCGCGTATCGTCAAAAACGTGTGGGGCAAAGTGCCAAAGTCTATCCAACCAGTGGTGAAGAGCTTTTTATGCGTATTGAAGATCAAACACTTTTCTTTAAAGGGAACGTGCAAAAGGTCTTTGAAACGGTATGGGAACGTTAACCTCGTGAGGTTAGTGTCTAAACTTCTTATTGCCTCTTACGTATTCTTTTCAGCTCACTTATATGCAGGGGGATTCTCTGCTGAATATTATCAAATAGAAGATTCCTCGCAACAAAAAGAAGAGTTTATTCGCCAAATGAAAAGTTTGGTCGATAAAGGCAATGATGATATTCGTAAAGATCGAGAGTTTATACGAGACTTTTTTGCCAAAGCGATGCCTGATGCATTTCGTGGACTAAATTATAAAAATGTGGGGTATTTGATTTCGCTGAGAAATAAATACGGTGTTGAAAATTTATTTGATAGAGACGAGTATTACAAACGCATAGATGTGATTCCTACCTCTTTAGCCCTTGCCCAAGCCGCACTTGAGAGTGGATGGGGAAAAAGTAGGTTTGCAAAAGAAGCTAACAACCTTTTTGGTCACTGGACTTACTCAGGTGTTGGATTAATGCCACAAAGCAGAGCCGTTGGTAAAACACATATGATTCGTATTTTTGGGACACTTCAAAAATCAGTCAATTCGTATATGCTTAATCTTAATACAAATGAGGCTTACAGCGCTTTTAGAGAAAAGCGGTTTAAAGCACGAGAGAGCGAGAAAAAATTTGGAGGCATGGAAGCTGCTTCAACAATGATTAATTATTCTGAACGAAAAGAAGAGTATATTAAAATGCTTAAAGAGATGATTATTCAAAACAATCTTCTTCTTTATGATGTGTAAATTAGAAGTTTGCTTCTTTCATTAATTCTGCTTGGTAATGTGCAATAATAGGATCAATAAGTTCATCGTAAAGTCCACCTTCCATAATCGCATCCAAACGGTAAAGGGTTAATCCTACTCGGTGATCGGTGATACGGTTTTGTGGGTAATTGTAGGTACGAATACGTGCACTTCGATCTCCTGAGCCCACTTGTTGTTTTCGTGCTTCACTCTCTTTAGCATTACGTTCTTGCATTTGCATATCGTAGAGTTTTGCTTTGAGAATTTTCATTGCGGCATCTTTATTCTTATGCTGTGATTTTCCATCTTGATTCACAACAACAATGCCTGAAGGTAAGTGGGTAATACGTACAGCACTATCGGTGGTATTGACCGATTGTCCACCGTTTCCAGAAGAGCGCATTACATCAATTTTTAAATCTTTTTCTGCAATGTCAATTTCAACATCATCGACTTCTGGCATAACAGCAACCGTAACGGCTGAGGTATGTACTCTTCCTTGAGATTCAGTTAAAGGAACACGTTGTACACGGTGAACACCACCTTCGTACTTAAGACGTGAAAAAGCTCCTTGCCCTTTAATTAAAGCAATAACCTCTTTGTACCCATTTAAAACACCTTCACTCAAAGAAACAACTTCAACTTTCCATCCACGGTTTTCTGCATAACGTAAATAGGATTTAAAAAGATCCGCTACAAAAATAGCTGCTTCATCACCACCTGTGCCTGCACGAATTTCTAAAAATATATTGCGATCATCGTTGGGGTCTGTTGGTAAGAGAAGTAGTTTTATCTCTTCTTCAAGTGTTTCTTTTTGCAATTCAAGTGTTTTAAGTTCTTCTTTTGCAAGTTCACCTAACTCTTCATCGTCTAAAAGAAGTCTGTTTTCTTCAATTTGATCCAATGTTGAAAGATACTCAAGCGTCTTTTCTTTAATGGCTTCTAAATTTGAATGCTCTTTAGAAAGGGCTGTCATTTTTTTAATATCGTTAGCAACATTAGGGTCACTAAGAAGTGTCGTTAATTCATTATAACGATCTAAAAATGGGAGTAATTTTTCTTTTAACATAAGAGGAGATTAAAAAAAGGAAGAATGTTGCCGCAAATTATGCAGCAACAGTACCTAGTGTATTAACAAGTTGTGCCAATCTACTTACACGGCGTGCTGCAGTATTTTTAGGTAAAATACCTTTGCTTGAGTAAGAGTGGAAACTTTTATTGACATTTTTTAACGCAAGAGCAGCCGCTGCTTGATCACCTGCTTCAACAGCTTCTTTTACAGCTTTTGTAAGATTTTTGATTCTAGTTTTATAAAATCTATTTCTTTCTGTGCGTTTTTTAGTTTGTCTAATACGCTTTTCTGCTGACTTATGGTTTGCCATAGATAAGCCTTTCATTGTTTAAATTTAGGCGTAGATTATATAAAAATTAATATTAAATCTAACTTATTTTAAGGGCATTTTAAAATAAAATAGGTATTTATACATCAGTGGCTTTTAGTGAGGAAAGCATTATTTTCTTTTTCCAACGATTTAAAAAACTTTTTTCTTCACCATAAAGAGCATAATGAAATTCATAAATATTATTAGCGATGTACTCTACATGATCATGAGCGTTGTCATCCCCAGCAAATAAATAAATATCATTTTGTTGCAAATTATTTTGCCAATCAGGAAGGAGCATAATTTCTTTACGGCGAATGCGCATGAGAGGTATAAGATTGTTCGTGAAATTTCTATTTTTCAAAGAGGTTCTTAAAAGAGAGAGGGGTAAAGTTAATGTCGAACATCTCTCATTTAAAATATAAGCTTGCGAAGCATCAATTTTTAGCGTAAAAAGTTGTGGGTGAAGATCAATTTCTAACAGTTTTTTTGTGAGTGTGCTCATAGTAGATTCATCAAGTAAATGAATATTCTTAATAAAAAGATCAAGTGCTGGATTTAAAATCGCATTAATCGTTTTATTGATAAGTACTTTGGCGGGAATGAAAATAGTATCTATGTTTGAGCTTTCAAAAATAGAAAAATCTTCAAGTTCATTTTCTCGCGCAATGGTGATAAGTTTTGGATTGAGCTTTTTGGCTGTCGCTAAAATAGAAAGGTTAGTTGTATCATCATTGGTTCCAGCGATAATAGCAACACACGTATCAATATCTAGCGCTTTGAGCATCTCTTTATCGTCACCATCACCAATGAGTATTTTGGGTTGTTCTTGAAAGGTAAAATGCTCTTTTTGTTTTGGATCAATTTCAGCAAAAGCGATTTCAAAATGATTCTGTTTCAGTACTTCATAAATACTCTTCCCCATACGTCCATATCCACAAACAATATATTTGCCACGAGGAAGATTAAGTGGAGGATCATAGAGATTGCAAAGACCATAAATCCATCGGACGACTTTAAGAGTTTGTGGTGTATTGATTGCCATATGAATATGCTCAGCAATAATTTCAAAAGGATTTTCAATAATTTGAACACCAATATCCATTAGATTTTCGGTTTGGTTTTTGGTCGTTGATTTAATGGCCATGGTAATATTAGGATTAAGTACTTTAGATGTGAGTGCAATACGAAGATTCAGTGCATCATTTTCAAAAAGACTTACGATAGCTTTACAATAAGCAGATTTTATTCCAGCCATTTCCAATGCTTCTGGATTGTGTGCATCTGCATTTAAGCAATACACAGGGGGTGTAAAATTTTCTAATAAAAGATGGTTCCGTTTCTCTTCGTCTCTTTCAATGACAACCGAACGTAAACCAGATTCATTTGCTTTTTTAATAATTTCACTGGTAATAGAGTTATAGCCTAAAATAATAATATACCGCTCTTTGAGATACGTAATATTGCGTCTAAATTTTGCACGAGAAAATTCTTCTAAGAAGAGTTTGTCTTGGAGTAAAGCGACTAAGGAACCTAGACTATAAAACCACCCAGTTACCGTTATAAAGATAGAAATAGAAACCCACATACGTTGAGGATACGTAAATGTAAAAGGTGTTTCGCCAAATCCTATGGTTGTTGCGGTATAGCTTATAAAATAAAAAGCATCAAAAATAGTGAGTCGATAGGGATTACCTTCATTGTCTGCCCCATCAATAATTAAAAGACCAATAATTGAGATAGTGTATGTAAGAATAATAACCAAAAAGGGAGCACGCATTTTTTGTAAGATAAGCCATAAGGAGCTATTTTTCACGAGGACTCTTTATCGTTTTGATTTCAGTGTATCTCCAATGTAGAGTAATACACTCGTAATATTTGCAAGCAAAGCACCACCACTAAGACTAATAATCACGGACGTAATCTCTTTGTCAATAGTGTAAGCATAACTAGCAATGGTCCAAATTGATGCGGCTGCAATCAGTTGAATGTCTGCTACAAAGCTACTAGCGAGTAAGACGGAGCCTAATTGCGTTTTATCTCCAATTTTAAGTGTTGTCGCAATAATATTAACAACAACAGCAGCTAAAAGTTCATACTTACTGTGCACCGCTAAATCGGTTAAGTCGCCGTAAAAAAAACCAAAATTAAGCGTCATGGCTAAAATAATAAAAAATCCAGAAATAACCTTGTCTAAATTCATTGTTTTCCCCGTTAGTTTAAGATGCTAATAAGGTATTATACCTTTTACATGTAAAGATTAAAAAAGTTTTGTTACAATTTGTTCAAATTATCTTTACATGTAAAGAGAACAGGAAACGAAATGAAACTTTTTGGAACCGATGGTGTACGTGGAAAAGCGGGTAAAAAACTCAACGCATTTATGGCCATGCGTTTGGCTATGGCAGCGGGGATTTATTTTCGTAAAAATTCTATTACCAATAAAATTTTAGTGGGAAAAGATACGAGACGTAGTGGTTATATGATTGAAAATGCGATTGTCTCAGGGCTGACAGCGGTTGGCTACGATGTCAGGCAAATAGGTCCTATGCCAACCCCTGCGATTGCATTTTTAACGGAAGATATGCGTTGTGATGCAGGTATTATGATTAGTGCGTCGCATAATCCTTATTTTGACAATGGCATTAAATTTTTTGATAGCTTTGGCAATAAATTGGGAGAAAAAGAGGAAGCAGAGATTGAAAAAATCTATTTTGATGATGATTTAATTGAAAAAAATCAAAAAATGGAATTTGATATTGGTCGTTCTAAAAGAGTGGATGATGTCATTGGTCGATATATTGTTCAGATTAAAAACTCTTTTCCAAAGTCTTTAACACTCAAAGGCGTTCGTATTGTTTTAGATACGGCAAATGGTGCAGCGTATAAAGTCGCTCCTACCATTTTTAGCGAATTGGGTGCGGATGTAATTATTATCAACAATGAACCTAATGGTAGTAATATCAATCTTAATTGTGGTGCTCTGCATCCTGAAGAGTTGGGCGAAGAAGTACGTCGTTTGCGAGCAGATGTAGGGTTTGCCTTTGATGGTGATGCCGATAGGCTAGTGGTCGTTGATGAAAATGGTAATCCTATCCACGGAGATAAGTTATTGGGCAAAATAGCAACGTTCTTACAGAGTCAAAGCAGATTGGCTAACAAAGGTGTTTGTGTTACTGTTATGAGCAATCAAGCGTTAGAAGATTATTTGGCAAAAACAGGCATTAAAACTTACCGTTGTGATGTCGGGGACAAAAACGTTTTAGAGTCTTTATATAAGGAAAAAATCAACTTTGGTGGTGAACAAAGTGGGCATATTATTCTCTCTGATTTTGCTAAGACAGGTGATGCGTTAGTCGCAGCGCTTGCTGTGATGCACTGTATACTCACAGAAAAGAAAAAGGTGAGTCAATTATTAAATCCTTTTGAACTCTATCCTCAACTTCAACAAAACATTAAAGTCGATAACAAAATTCCTCTCTCCGAGCTAAAAGATTATGCTTCGTTGGTTTCAGAACTTGAGAGTCAAAAAATAAGAGTTTTAATTCGCTATTCTGGTACAGAAAATTTGTTGCGCATTTTACTGGAAGGGCAAGATGAAAAGGTACTTGAATCTGCTATGGAAAAGTGTGTCAAGTTTTTCAAAAGTGCTTTGAATGAATAGAACAGTATTGACGCTTCTTGTATCACTTTGTACCATTTTTATAGTCGATCAGTTTATTAAAACTATTTTTTTAGAAGGGTTTCGCTGGAGAGGCGAGTATTTCTCTCTCATTTTGACCTACAACAAAGGTGTTGCTTTTTCAATGCTTTCGTTTTTAGATGAGTATTTAAAGTACATTCAGCTTTTTCTGGTCAGTGGTCTTGGTGTATACCTTTTATTTGAGCGGGAATTACTTCATAAATATACGTTGCCCATTGGAATAATTGCTGGCGCAGCGTTTAGTAATATTTATGACCGCTTTTTGCATGGAGGCGTAGTTGATTATTTTTTTTGGCATTATGGTTTTGAATTTGCGGTCTTTAATTTTGCCGATGTGATGATTGACCTAGGTGTTGTCATAATCTTGTGGCGCTCATGGAGAGAACCAAAGTGTGCTAAATAATCTCTGGCACACTTTTTTTATTTTCAACGGTAGAGTTTTTTCTCGTATAAATCATTTAAAACGTGAATAACACCTAATGCTTTTTGCTCTAATTGTATGTTAGATGCTTTAGGAATGAGTTTAAAGTTTTGATACTGAAATGTTTGAGGTTTCATTCCAGCACCAATAACCGCAATCTCATCCTTTTCTCTTAGTGCGTAGACATCATTGAAATTCATTAATGTTATTTCGGGTTTGTTTGTACTAAAGATGCTGTGACCTAAAATGGGGTAGCTAAGTTCTAATCCTACCAAATCTAGGGCAGTAGCTAAGACATCAGGTTGGCTTGAGAGAACATCATACTTTAAAGGTGTAATGTCTTTTACAACAATAATGGCTGGAATTTGAAATGTTTTGACAGGAACGACATCATCACCGTACACCCTAACATTATGGTCTGCTACGACAACAAAGACGGTATCGTTATAGTATGCCTCTTTTTTGGCAAGTTCAAAAAACTTCCCAATGGCATAATCAGCGTATTTAATAGCATTGCGTTCACTTTGTTTAGGCTCATTTGGCTCAAAATCAATTTTACCCTCAGGTAGTTCAAAAGGTGCATGATTGGACTGGCTAAACATGACAGAGACAAATTTTTCATTATTTTGTGCATGTGTTTTAAATTTTTCATTCGCTTTTATCACTAAATCCTCATCACTCACACCCCACGTGCTTCGAAATGAAGGATTTTCAAAATCTTTCTCTTCAATAACCTCATCAAATCCGTTTCCAAGATACCAGCTTTTCATATTATCAAAACGTGCTTCTCCCCCGTAAATAAAGCTTGATTTATACCCATAAGGTTTTAACAAAGAAGCTATGGTAAAAAAATCATTTTGTGATTTTGTACGTTTGAGAATACCCTCTCCAGCAATAGGCAAGAAGCCAGCACTAAGGGCACTGAGTCCTCGGATACTTCGTGTTCCATTGGCATAAAGATTTGTAAAGGCAATCGCCTCATCACCAAGGCGGTTCATATTGGGCGTTAGATGGGACTCTCCTCCACTAAAACGTACAAACTGTGCTCCCATGCTTTCTTGTATGAAAATCACTAAATTTTTAGGTTTATCGGACTTAAAATGGGTTGGAACAGTTCGATAGAAAGGTCGCATGGTATCTTGAAGAGGAATACGAAGGAGGTTGGAAGTGAATGCATAGGCTTCATTAAGAGAGATTTTCCCATACTCTTTCACCATGTCAGAACTATTCTTTTGATTACTGTAAATAGCATAACCAATACTGTAAAGAGAATTTTTGGTGATTTCATTAATGACTCTATTGGTACTGTACAGCGCATCAGAAATATTGGCAGGACGGTGACCAAATGATGAGCGAATACCTAAAAAAAGGAGCAGCAAAATAGGGACTAAAAGAAACACTCGATGTAAATATGGTGTTAAAAAAGCATTTTCCAGAGCAATAAAGCGTGATTTCAAAAACCAAAATGCAAACATAGTCATCATAAAAAAAGAGAGAAGAAGCTCTGAAGCATAATCTTTCCACAGAAGAGAAGCAATTTCTTTTGGTGCGTCAAGGTATTGAACAAAAAGATAATTCGGTCTTACGTCATATTGTGCAAAAAAAGGAACTGTTGCATTTTCAATGAAAATAATTATACAAAGCGAAATAAGAAAATATAGTTTAAGGCCATTTGTAATTTTTTTGTCTAAAAGGGTAGGCGAAAGTGTTAAAAAAAGAGTAGGAAGAACAAGAAGAATACAAATAACCATGATGTCCATACGAGCACCATACAAAAAGGTAAGTAAGGAGTGCGAAAAAGAGATGTCATTAAGTCTATCAAAATAGAGACAATAGAGAAAAAAACGCCCTACAAATAAAAGGAATAAAAAAAGTAAAAATATTTTAAAAAGCTCTTTAATAAGCTGCATATAAAACCTTTGGATGACATATATTGTTTAAAAAAGATATTTTAAAAAATGAATATGAATTCAGGATGAATATAAAATACAGTGTGGCTAAAGAGCTTTTAAGCATTGATTCAGTAGCATATCGCTCTATTTTAGGTATCTTTGGAGTAAAGAAACTGAATAGAAAATCACAATGTGATGGTCGCGTAGCTCAGTTGGTAGAGCACTACCTTGACATGGTAGTGGTCGGAGGTTCGAATCCTCTCGTGGCCACCATTTTTTGTTCTCCCGTTGGTTTGGGAGTTCATACAAGTAAAGGACTTATTATGATGAATGATGTTATCGCCTATAAAGATGGCGCTTTTCTCATCGATACACAAACTGCACTTGCCTCCTCTAAGACTTACGAAGACAAAATCTTATTTGACAATTCAAAAGATGCGCTTGAAGTGATTCGCCATTCGTGTGCACATTTAATGGCTCAAGCTATTAAAGCACTTTATAAAGATGCGCAATTTTTTGTTGGACCTGTGATTGAAGATGGTTTTTACTATGACTTTCGTGTCAGTGAGAAAATTGGTGATGCTGATTTAAAAGAGATTGAGAAGAAAATGGCAGAACTTGCCAATGCAAAACTTCCTATTGAAAAAATTTATACAACCAAAGCAGAAGCCATCAAACACTTTGCAAATGACGATTTGAAACAAGAAGTTATGTTGCGAATTCCAGATGGTGAAGTATCTATTTATAAACAAGGTGATTTTGAAGATTTGTGTCGTGGACCACACGTGCCTAATACCAAGTATCTTCGATTTTTTAAATTGATTAAAGTAGCAGGAGCCTATTTAGGCGGTGATGAAAAACGCGAAATGCTTACACGCATTTACGGTATAGCGTTTTCAGATAAAGAGAGTCTTAAAGATTATGTCACAATGATTGAAGAGGCGAAGAAGAGAGATCATCGAAAAATTGGTAATGAGCTCAAGCTTTTTACGTTTGATGATGAAGTAGGTGCAGGACTTCCTATTTGGTTACCAAATGGCGGACGCTTACGTTCAAAATTAGAAAAATTATTATTTTCTGCACATCGCAAGCGAGGATATCAGCCTGTACGTGGACCTGAGATTTTAAAATCAGATGCATGGAAAGTCAGTGGTCATTATCAAAATTATGGTGAAAACATGTATTTTACCGTGATTGATGAGGCTGAGTATGGCATTAAACCTATGAATTGTTTAGGACACATTAAAGTGTTTCAAAGCGAAGTTCGAAGTTACCGTGATTTACCACTTAAATTTTTTGAGTATGGAGTTGTTCACCGTCATGAAAAAAGTGGTGTATTACATGGGCTTTTTAGGGTACGTGAATTTACACAAGACGATGCGCATATTTTCTGTACACCTGATCAAATTAAAGAAAACGTTTTAGAAATTTTAAGTTTTGTCGATTCTATCATGAAGACATTTGGATTTCATTATGAAATGGAAATCTCAACTCGTCCTGAAAAATCAATTGGGGATGAGCGTTATTGGGAAGTTGCAACGCAGGGTCTTAAAAATGCGTTGGATGAAAATGGCATTAAGTATGGTATTGATGAAGGTGGTGGAGCATTTTATGGTCCAAAAATTGACATTAAAATTACGGATGCGCTAAAACGTAAATGGCAATGTGGTACTATTCAAGTTGATTTTAACTTGCCGGAGCGTTTTGATATATCTTATGTAGATGCGAACAATGAACATGCCCGTCCTGTAATGTTGCATCGTGCTATCTTAGGATCATTTGAGCGTTTTATTGGTATTTTAATTGAACATACTTCTGGCGAGTTTCCATTTTTTATTGCTCCAACGCAAGCGGTGATAGTGCCAATTTCAGATGCACATTTGGCCTATGCTAAAGTTTTAGCAAATAGATTAATGGAAGAAGGCATTGATGTTGAAATTTCTTCTAAAAATGAGAGTTTAAACAAACGTATTCGTAATGCCGAAACTATGCGTGTTCCAATGATTTTAGTTATTGGAGATGCAGAAGTTGAAAGCCAGAGTGTTGCAGTACGTGACAGAAGAGAAAGAACACAGTATAATTTGACACAAGAAGCATTAATATCAACTATGAAGGAGAAACTGAGTGAGGTACACTTTTGAGTAAAGACAAAGAAGTCATACTAAACGAAGAGATTAGGGCTGCTGAAGTAAGATGTGTTGGTGATGATGGTACACAGTATGGTATTATCACCAGAAATGAGGCTCTTGCAAAAGCGGATGAGCTTGGTTTGGATTTGGTGCTCATTGCACCTGATGCAAAACCTCCTGTTTGTAAGATTATGAACTATGGTAAGTTTAAATACCAGCAAGAAAAAAAGCTCAAAGAAGCACGCAAAAATCAGAAAATTATCGAAATTAAAGAGATTAAACTTTCTGTAAAAATTGCAGCTAATGATATCAACTATAAAATAAAACATGCTCGAGAATTCCTTGAAGAAGGAAAACATGTTCGATTTAGAGTCTTTTTGCGTGGTCGAGAAATGGCCAATCCTGAGGCGGGTGAACAAGTATTGGAAAGTTTATGGCCAATGCTTGAAGATATCGCTGAACGAGAAAAAACTCCAAAGCTAGAAGGTCGATACATTAATATGCTGGTCACTCCTAAAAAGTAAGCCTAGAAAATTTGCATTTTCTTCATTTTAATCCCCTCTAAGGAAGATTGAGCTATTATAGCCGTTTTCTAACGCTAGAGGGGATATTTTCCAATAGATTTTAGAATAAATATAAGGAGTAAGCATGCCGAAAATGAAAACGGTACGCGGTGCAGCCAAGCGTTTTAGATGCGCAAAGAATAAGATTAAAAGAGGCGCAGCCTTTAGAAGTCATATTCTTACTAAAAAACCAACGAAAAGAATGCGTGGGTTGAAAGAATCTAAAGTAGTTGATGCACGCGATGAGAAGTCCGTTAAATTAATGCTTTGTAAAGCGTAATTTAAAAAGAGTTTTTGACAAGAGTCATTCACCCTACATGTAATGTTCCCCTCGCTTATGAGGGCAAGTTCCCTAGTGGGACACCGACATTGATTTATTTGGTCAAGGAGACACCATGGCAAGAGTAAAAACAGGTATCGTCAGAAGAAGACGTCACAAGAAAATTTTAAAGATGGCAAGAGGCTTCTTTAGTGGAAGAAGAAAACACTTTAGAAAAGCGAAAGAGCAATTAGAGAGAAGTTTAGTTTATGCATTTCGTGATCGAAGACAAAAGAAAAGAGATTTTAGAAGACTTTGGATTACACGTATCAATGCAGCATGCAGACTAAATGATATTAGTTACTCACGTTTCATTAATGCTCTGAATAAAGCCAATATTGATTTAGATAGAAAGATTCTTGCAGATATGGCGATGAATGACCCTGAAGCCTTTGCAGTTGTTGTAAAACAAGCAAAAGCGGCACTGTAATTTTAATATATTGGGGTGATGGTTAGATTAACCATCACCCTACTCTTCTCTAAGGTTTTATTTCACTCTTCTTTGGATAGATAAAAATCGTTTTTCTTTCTACCCAAATTTTCTCTTTTTCATCTACTGCAAACGCTTTAATTACTACTGGTAAATTCTTTGTCTCATGACTCAGTTTATTCGCAGATGAGGATAAAATGACAATCTTGTTGACTTTTTGCCCCGCTTTCAGCATGAATGGTTCAGTTGGTTTTTCAATTTTAAGCTCTGAATTTGAGAGTTCAAAATAGTAGGAATGATCTTTTGAATCTGTATTTTGGAATAAAAATGTATAAACATTTTCAACTATTTTGTGATCTGAAGACATTTTATAAAGTTGGCTAGTGCGATTGATATTAAGTAACATATACTCTTTTTGACTTCCCATGACAAACAATCCAACTAGAACTAAACTTAATGCAACCATATAGGCAATGGTTCTAAAACGGAAGTAATTTGTTTTTTTATTCTTTTCAATTTCCATAGAACTTGTCCACGTAATTAAGGAAGGTTTTCCTATTTTTGACATGACGGAAGTACATGCATCTGCGCATTCAAGACAGTTAATACATTCTAATTGCATTCCTTTTCGTATGTCAATATGTGTAGGACAAACTCTTACACAAGCTTCGCATCCTGTACAATCATCACTCTCCAAAGGCGGTTTATTGCTTAGTTTTATGCCTTGAGTATTATAAATTTGTCCGCCACGTTTTTCATTATAAATGGTTTGGATGGTATGTTCATCGAACAAGGCAGATTGGATGCGTGAATATGGACAAATATAGACACAAAAATTCTCTTTAAGAGCTACAACATCGTAAATTAAAAAGGATGTAATTCCAATAAGAAAACCATACATAACACTGTGTTCAAGAGGGTCTTGTAAGTAAGCAAAAAAGTCTTCTGGAGGAATAAAATACCATAAGAAATTCGAAGCGGCAATGAATGCTAGAATAGCCCAAATTAAAATGGCAAGGATACGTTTTAAAAGAGAATTTTCTTTAGGTTCTTGCTGTTTATTTTGGATACTTCTACGAATACCTAATAGTTTTGTTTGAATAAAATCACGAAAAATAACTCTAAAAATAGTTTGGGGACAGGACCATCCACACCAAACACGTCCGCCTAGTGTCGTGACAAAAAAGATTGTCAGAAAAAAAAGCATTAAGACAAATGGCATAAGATAAAGTTCTTGCATATCAAATGTTGTAAACAAAAGATGCAACTGCTTTTTATCAAAACTCAGTAAGAACAAATGATGACCATTCACTGTAATGAAAGGCAAAGTAAGCGCAATAAGCGAAATAAGCCCAAAGACGATATAACGCTTTTGTCTGTAAAATGTAGAAGCAAGGGATTGACTCATGAGAATTCCTTTAATCAGAGAGTATGTGGCTAAGAGAGCACTCTTTTTGGTGTGCGTGTTTAGGGATAAAAGACTTATCATCGGTTGATTTCAAAATCGCGACTTTAGTTTTAACAAGCTCCTTTAATCCACGAGAGTTAACATAATCTTTCAATGAAGTACGACTTACATGTAAAGTTTCTGCAATTTTGGTAATAGGTTGTTTTTTTTCGAGAAGTTCAATAATTAAAGAACGATGAACATCAAACTTTGATTTTGAAATACGACCTTTTGGTCGTCCATTTTTCTTCTCTTTATTTTCATTTTCTTGAGATTCTTGATGTTTTAAGAAAAGTTCAAGTAGTGATACAGGTTCACTTTGTGAATGGATGTATGTATTAATGTCTGCAATATGTACAGTAATAGAACGTTTTAGCAAACATTCAAAAATTTTAATAAGCTCATCAGTATTTTTGGAAAGTGTATATAGATCAAAAATAATTAAATGATCATTTTCATTTAAAGAACGTAAAAAGCCTCGAAACTCTTTTCTTTCTTCTAACGTTGAATTAAAATCGGAATTTTCAATTTCTGTTGAATCAAGATTGATCTCATGATGATGGGTATATTTTAAAATCTGCTTCTGTTGTGCTGTGATGGGAGTCAGTAGATTTTGATTTTTTAAAAGCGCAATATACATAAAATTGTCACCTTTTTGTCATTTTATTGAAAGTATACAAAGATTGACGTATGAAGTCAATATAAAAAAGATTTTTATCGTCAGAAAAATAGGATAATACCCTTTTACATGTAAGGATAATGATATCTCTTAAGCTTACATGTAAAAGTACTTAGGTATAATCTCCCCCTAAATTCATCAGAAAGGTGGTGGATAGAGTATGCCAGGAATTAAATTACATCCTAACGAATCGTTTGACGAAGCGTATAGAAAGTTTAAAAAACAAGTTGACCGTAACCTAGTTGTCACTGAAGTGCGTGCAAGACGTTTCTATGAAACAGCAACCGAAAAACGCAAAAAAGATAAAATTAGCGCTCGCAAAAAACAGTTGAAAAAACTTTATATGCTTCGCCGTTACGAGTCAAGACTCTAACACACACAGCCAAGAAGTTAGCTTCTTGGCTTACTTCTTTTTTTCCTTATTTAAGACTTCCCTAAAAATAAACTAATCAAAGCTATGATAACATTAAGAACAAATATATTTCTTTGTGTTAGCATAAAGGTCATACAATGGATAAAAAACTTACTGTTCTTGAGGCGGCGAAGCTTTTAGGTGTTAGTAAAGAGGCTATTTACAACCGTTTGCGAAGAGGCTCGTTGCAGAGTGTTGTTGAAAATGGTGTGAAATACATTATGCTAACAAAGAGTAATCTAAAAGAGAGTACCCCAACACGCCGAACTGATATGAGCATTGAGAATAGTGCTTATGTGGAATTATTAAAAGTGCAACTTGATGAGATGAAGCAAAAGAATGCAAAATTAGAAGCTGATAAAGAGCGTCTTATTGCTGATAAAGAGCGTATGCTTATTGAGTCTAAAGAAAAAATCGAGATGATTTATAAAGAGCGAGATGAGCAATTAAAAGCCATTCTTTCTTTAGCAAATCGACAAATCACCCATACGAATATTGAGCCAGCATCCTCGCATAATGAAGAGCATTTAACGCCAATGTCGCACGTAGTGACACCATCGATACATGCGTATGAAGAGGCGGATGTACTAGACGAAGAAGAACACAGGGAAATAGATTTCACGGTTGATGCTTACAGCGACTGGAGAGATTTGAGAAGCTATTTAAAAGAAAAGGGATTTTCAAAAAAAGAGAAACACGATATTAGTGATAAAGTAGGTAAAAAAGTAGGACATCTTGATAGTGTTATGGATAAAAATGGAAAGTTATTTATTAAAAAAGGTAAAAAACTCAAAGAGATATTAGGAGAATAATAATAATGAAGTACATTCGAAAAATTTCAGATTATATGATTGCTGGAGGCATTGGCGTGATGGTCATTGCTTCTATGCAAGGGTGTGAGCAAAAAGAAGATAAAAATGCTTTAGCCGAAGCTGCAAAAACGCAAGGTGCGCTGGTTATTGTCGATGAAATATCACCAGGTGAATATAAAATTGCTGAAGAATATCCTAGTTCTACCACCCGTGTTATTGTGCGACAACCTGATGGAAGTGAGCGTATTTTATCTCAAACTGAAATAGATACTTTAGTCAAAGAAGAAGCTGCTAAAATTGATAATAATACTTCAGCTTTAACAAATCCACAGTTAAGCTCAGGGCAGATGGGATTGGGTGGTGTTTTACTCTCTAGTATTGCAGGCGCAATGATTGGTAGTTGGATTGGTAATAAGCTTTTTAATAACCAAAATTATCAAAATCAACGTGCAACAACCTATAAATCACCTCAAGCTTATTCTCGTAGTACTACAAGTTTTAATAAACCTATGTCTACTTCTGGAACCAGTAGTGCGAGTAAAAGCAGTGGATTTTTTGGCTCAAAATCAGGGACATCCACCTCATCAACCAGTTCAGCATCAAAAGCACCTAGCAGTTTTGGAGGATAAATATGTTACACATAGAAAAAATTAAACCATTAAGTAAAGCATTTTTAGAATCGATTGGATTTTATTGGCATACCGATAGTGATGAAACATCGTATGTAGCCGATGAATTGGTATTGGTGAGCAATGATGAAGTAGAAGCCTATTATGAAGCAGCTAACACGTTATACGACATGTTTGCAGAGGCAGGACAATACGTTATTGATAATGATTTATTCCATGAGCTCAATATCCCTTTTAATTTGGTTGAATTAATTAAAAACTCATGGGAAAATGACGTGCATTGGCATCTCTACGGTCGTTTTGATTTTGCGGGAGGTGTCGATGGAAAGCCCATCAAGCTTATCGAATTTAATGCCGATACGCCAACCTCACTCTATGAGACAGCTATTATCCAATGGGCGATGCTAAAAGCCAATGGCATGGATGAAGCCAAACAGTTCAATACCGTTTTTGAAGCGCTTAAAGAGAACTTTAAACGTCTGGTTGTTTTAGAGGGTGATACCGAAGATTTCTCACAGTATTATGAAGGGTGGAAAATTTTATTCTCCTCCATTCGTGGAAATATTGAAGATGAAAACACCACCCGTTTGCTTCAAAGTGCTGCTAATGAAGCGGGTTTTCACACCGATTTTGCTTACGTAGATGAGGTGGGTTTTAATGGCAGTGAGGGAATTTTTAAGGGCGATGAGAATTTTGAATATTGGTTTAAACTCATTCCGTGGGAAAATATTGCGATTGAAGAGGGTGATTTAGCCCTTTTATTGGATGAGATTGTTCAAGAGCAAAAAGCGATTATTTTAAATCCTGCCTATACGCTTCTTTTTCAAAGTAAAGCGTTTATGAAAATTTTATGGGATCTTTTTCCCAATCATCCGTTACTACTTGAGACGTCGTTTGAACCTTTAAAAGGTCAAAAACAAGTTGAAAAAAGAGCGTTTGGAAGGGAAGGGGCTAACACGGTTATTTATGAGCGTGATATGTCTGTTATCGAAAAAACTGAGGGCGAATATGGTAATTTTAAACCTATATATCAAGCCTATGCAGAGTTGCCCAAAGATGAACAGGGAAGAAGCTACCAAGCGGGTGTTTTCTTTGCGTATGAGGGGTGTGGCTTAGGGTTTAGACGGGGCGGATTGATTATGGAAAATTTTTCAAAATTTGTGGGACACCGCATAAAGGATTAAGCGATGAAAATAGTTTGTTTGGATGCAAAAACATTGGGTGATGATGCGGATTTAAGCCTTTTTTCGCAATTTGGAGTGTTTGAAGCCTTTGATACAACCTCACTTGAAGAGCGCGTAGAATACATCGGTGATGCCAAAATTGTGCTCACCAATAAAGTGCTCATTGATAAAGCAGTGATGGATGCTTGCCCAAATTTAGGACTCATTTGTATTACTGCTACGGGCATGAACAATGTTGATTTGGAGTATGCAAAGCACAAAGGGATTGTGGTTAAAAATGTTGCGGGGTATTCTACGGCGTCCGTGGCACAAACAACGCTGATGTTAGCGCTTAATTTGTTAGGTAAACTTGCCTATTATGATGCGTATGTGAAGTCAGGTGCGTGGGTTAAAAGCCCTATTTTTACTCATCTGGGTCAGCCTTTTTCTGAAATTAAAGGGAAACGTTGGGGCATTATTGGGCTAGGAAATATTGGTAAAGAGGTGGCTAAAATTGCCACGGCTTTTGGGGCAGAAGTGCTCTATTATTCGACCAGTGGCGCCAACCATAATGGTACGTACCAACAGCTCTCTTTGGATGAGATGATGCGAACGTGTGACATTGTCTCCATTCATGCCCCTTTGAATGAGAAAACACGCTATTTGGTGCGCAAAGAGCAATTGATAATGATGAAAAAAGGAGCTATTCTCATTAACGTGGGGCGTGGAGGCATTGTGCATGAGGGTGATTTGGCGGAAGTTATGGATAACAAAGAGCTTTTTGCAGGACTTGATGTGTTAGAAAAAGAGCCTATGGAAGCGAATCATCCGCTTTTACATGTAAAGCATTGTGAGCGTTTGATTATCACACCGCATATTGCGTGGGCAAGTGTGGAAGCAAGACGCGAACTCATCCGTTTGGTGGGTGAAAATATCAAAGATTTTTTAAGACAATAAGGAGAGAGTATGGCAAAAGAGCATAGTTTTGACATTAGTGCAGAGATTGATAAACAAAAGTTTAAAGATGCGTACGAGCAAGCTAAAAAAGTGATTACCAATCGTTGGGATTTTAAAGGGGTGACGTGTGAGTTTGACCACAATGAAAAAGCTAAAACTGTTATGTTAGTGACTACCACTGATTCTAAAGCGGATGCGATGGTCGATGCATTAGTTTCTGAGGCGATTAAGCGAGGCATTTCAGGCAAAGCGCTCAAAGAGCTTAAACGTGAGCCAGCAGGTGGTTCAAAAGTGAAGGTAACGGTGAGCATTGTGGATGCGATTTCCAGTGATGATGCCAAAAAAATTGTCAAAGAGATTAAAGATTTAAAACTCAAAGTTCAAGCTTCTATTCGAGGTGATGTGGTCAGAGTTGAGGGCAAAAGCATTGATGATTTACAAGAAGCTATTGCTGCGATTCGTGGATGTGAATTTGACTTTCCTGTGAACTTTACCAATTTAAAATAACACATGCAACCCATTCCTCCGCGCATTGAAGTTGTCCCAAAAATCAAAGGGTTTTGGTGTAAAGTAGCGCAATATTTTTTTTATGGACTCTTAGCGCTTAGCCCGTGGGGTGTGGGTTTGTGGATTGGATATGTGTACAACATTTGGGCGGGCATTGCATTTTTTCTCTTTTTAACACTCGTAAGTGGAGTGGTTAGCTCTAAAATGTGCATTGCTTCTATCCCTTTTGAACAACGTGAAATGAACTACTCGACGATGGCAATTGTCAAGTGGTATGTGGCAAAAAATATCTGTTTAGACTAAAGGCATTCCGTGAGAAACCAACCAAAATACCATTTTTTTAAAAACACAACTTATGCACTTAAAGGGCTTCGAGATATTATTGCTCATGAGACATCGTTTCGTTTGGAGCTCATTTTAGTGCTTCTTTTAACTCCTTTTCTTTTTTTCATTCCTTTGGAGCTTAGTTATAAACTGTTAATGTTTATCGCTTTAATGGGAATGCCCATTGCTGAAGCAATGAACAGTGCCATTGAGCGCGTGACCGATTTGGTAACACTCGAATACCATGAAATGGCAGGACGCGCTAAAGATGCAGGCAGTGCGGTGGTGTTTCTTAGCATTGTAGTGTTTGTTGCGGTGTGGTTTTTGTGTCTTCTTAAAGCTTACATGTAACGCTATTTGAGGCGACCAAAAACGGTGTATGTATCCCAGTAAATATCGATTGATTCTTTGAGTTTTTCATCTGTTAGTGTTGTCCTTTTCTTAATCCCAAAGCGTTGTATAAGGCCATCTTGCAAGATAGAAGTATCTTTTTTAGGATTCTTAAGATAGGCTATCATTGCTTTTTTTACTTCCACTTCGCTGCTATATTTCAGTAGATATCGGTAAAAAAATTTGTCAATTTTTACAGCCAATTCTTTGTGGCAAGAAAGACAGTTTTGCTCATATACATTTTGTTTTGCACAGCAAATGGAGCCAATAACCAATAAAAAGAGAATATGTTTTACCATGAAATTTTCACGCATGTTCCTTGATTTGCTTGAGAGTTAATCTTTACATGTAAAGAGTATTCTTTAGCAATCGTCCAGACAATATTAAGCCCAATACCAAACCCTCCCACACTTCTATCAAAGCGAGTGTAGCGTTCAAAAACTTGATGGATTTGATTCTCTTCTATTCCTCTACCACTGTCTTGAATCACGATACCCTCAGGGCTAAGGCTGAAATAAATAGAGCCTTGTAGGGTGTTGTATTTAATGGCATTGGAGAGAATATTATCAATCAATTTAGCCATTTTTTTTCGATCAATGATTAAGGTGATATTCTCTTGTAAATCCGTGCTTATCGTAATCTTTTTTGACTCTAAAAGCAGTGCAAAATACTCAATGCGCTCTTCAATGAGTGTCTTAAGATCAACGCTTTCATCGTGTGAGCCCATATGATTTGAAAGAACCAAATAGGTTAAATCATCATAAAGGTTCGAGATAGTTTTAGAGGCAATACTCATGCGTTTAATCTTCTTTGCCAAGGCGCTATCGAGTGTTTCAAGTTCAATCATTTCAATATTGGAGAGAATGGCATTGATGGGAGTATTAAGCTCATGTGTGGTGTCTTTAATGAAACGATCTAACAGTACAATGGTTTCTCTTATGGGACGCAAAAGAAGGTTCAATAAAAAATAACCAATAACCACCAACACTCCAAAGATAAGTCCACCATAAAGCAGGAGTTTGCGGTAGACTTTACGATCCCATCGCTTTGGAGCTGGAACTTCAATGACAATGTAGCGTGCACCCAAATAGTAAGACTCTAGCTCTTTAATAAAGTAAATTCTCCCATTTTCAAGATAAATATCTTCATAAAGATTGACTTTTTTAGCATGCAGAGTCGAGAAAATTTGTTTGAGTGAACTATCGTAAATGGCAGAGTTAAAGCGCTCATCTCTTGGGTAAGTTTGTTCTTTTTCAAAGTTTACATGTAAAGATTTTAGGCGTGAAATTTGCTCATTAGTGAGGTTTGAAAGACTCTCTTTTTGATTTTGAAGCATTAAATTACGTTCAAGATCATAATATAAAAAAGCCACAAAGGCTAAAATAAGCAGTGCTAAAAACGCATACAGAAGTAAAAACGACCAAAGCGTTTTTTTCTCGCTAGAGCGTAAATTTATATCCCAGTTTTTTAATGCTAACAATCTGTTCTTTCCCTATTAGTTTGCGAAGGTTTTTAATGTAGGTGCGAAGTGTATCGTCACTGCCTTGTTCGTTATAATCCCAAAGGTGCGCCATAAGTGTCTCATGGCTAATAATTTCATTTTTCTTTTGAAGGAAAAGTTTCAGCAGTTTTGCTTCTTTGTTTTGAAGCTGTATAGCGTGATTGTTGATAAAAAGTTGATGCGTTTGTGTGTCATATTCACTGTTTTCATTGAGAATGATTTTGTTGCTTTGTGTGTGAAAAAACTCTCGTTTTAAAAGGGTTTCAATGCGAAAAAGAAGCTCTTTTAAGGCAAAAGGCTTACGTATATAATCATCACATCCGCTTTTATACCCATGTTCAACATCTTCGATACTGTTTAAAGAAGTGAGAAAAATCGCAGGGGTGTTTTGTGATTCTTTACGCATTTTACAGAGCAGTTCAAAGCCGTTTAGATACGGGACATTGACATCGAGTAAAAGAAGGTCAAATTGCTGTTCATAGAGGATCTCTTCTGCTCTTTCCCCATCATAAACAGGGGTAACGTTATACCCTTTAGACTCTAAAAACTCGCACACTGTTTCACTTAAGTTGGTGTCATCTTCTAAAAGGAGTAGTTTAGTTTTCACGCGATTCTCTTCGTTGTTTTTCTGCTTCATAAAGCGCTTTTTGTTCATCGTTCATTTGCTCAAAACGTTGTGTGAGTTCTTTCAAAAAACGCTCCATTTTTGGCTCTTCAACATAGCCAATTAATGCAATTAACTCTTCTGTACTCATTTCACTAAAATCCGTTTTTGCAAACAGTGTTGAAAGTAAAAAAAGAGTGAAGAAGAGCGCTTTTTTCATGGTTATTTACGAACCTCATTAACCCATTCGGCTAGTTGTTTTACTACATCTGCTGTTGCAAAGTTAAAGGCTTCTACCACACCTGCTGCTCCATTGGTATTGGTGACATCTTTTTTAGAAGAGAGGCGAGCACTGCCTAAGATTTCACCGCTCTTGAGTTCAATAAGATGTACACGAATACTAATATATACATACGATTTTCCACCTTCAACGAAAACTTCTTCAAAGTTGTGTAAAACGGATTCTAGGACTAAGTTGTTTGCTGCCATAGAAGTACCCGAAATGACTGATTCAAAATGATTTTGGTCTTCTAAGGCTTCAGTGATGAGGTGTTGGAGTTTTAAACTAGGGGTCTCACTCCATATACCATATTTGTAAGGCTGAGTCGCACCACCTTTTTTATACAAGATAGCTCTGGTATTGAGTCCGCTAGGTGTGTCAATACGTGCAATTTTGAGTACATCGTCGTTATGTGTTTCAAATCGCTCTAGTTTAATTATGGGATCAAGCGAATAGTTGAAGGGTTTGAGTGTTGTTTCCTTAACACTACAACCGCTAAAAAGTAAAAGGGCACAAAGTCCTAAGAGTTCTTTTTTCATCATTTATCCTTTTTAATTATTAGAGTTCTTGTAAAACTCTTGACATGCCTTTAAAGCAAAACTCTAAAGGCTACGTTAACACTGGTTTTTCTTTGGCAGAAAGCCCACACTCTTGGTGCTTTTCCTTCTTGAAAAATTCATTTTGCAAGAAGTCTATTCATTAGGAGCTGGTTGGATGGTCTCTGATTTAAAGAGAATATCACTCGGGCTGTCTTTAAGATTATTAATTAAACTCTTTGCTTCGCTTAATACTAAATGCAACTCTTCAAGGGTACCTTGAAGAGGGATAAGATTTTCTTTGACCAAAAGGTCAATATCAAAGGAGCCTTTTTCCAATTTTTGATTTAATCCACGCATAACCGTATTCACACTTTTAGCAGCTTCTCGTACATTTTCCATTGTATCAATGCCTGTGTTATCAATGGCTGATGTAAAAGAATGTGACATCTCTTGGATGCCTTTGGCGGCTTCTATCGATTGTTTAAGAAGTTGATTAATCTCTTTATTGTGCGCTTCAATATTTGCCATAGTTTTATTGGTCGATTCGGCAATTTTAGCGCTGTTTTCTAAAATAGACTCAAAATGTTGGAGGTTTTTATCGCTCATAATGCTCTCAGCCCGTTCAAAAATCTTCTCTGCTTTAGCGCTTACGGAAGTAATGGTTTTATCTAGACGTGAAAAGGTAGAAGGACGAGAATAAATAATGCCATACTCCTCTTTTGCACTTCCCGTTTTAAGCTCTTTTGAGTTATTGATGCTCCCTTGAAGCTGAATGTAGCTAAGCCCCGTAATGCCCTGTGCTTCAATGATGGCATAGGTACTCTCTTTAATAGGCGCATCATCTTGCACACGAATAATCACTAAAACCTCTTCGGCGTTTTTAGGGTTAATGGTAATAGCTCGCACTTCACCAATTTGCACACCGTGCAGTTTCACAGGGGCTTTTTCATTCAGCCCTGAGACAGACTCTTTGGTTGCCACTTGGTAAAATTTAAAACTGCCCTCATCTGAGTAGCGCCCCAACCAGACAATCGAGACAACACTGCCAATGAGCAAAACAAAAACAAACGCTCCAACCAAAATGTAACTTAAACGATTTTCCATTTTTGCCTCAACTTAAAAAATTTTTCAATGCTTCATTGCGAGTCTCTTTCAATGATGCCATTGTACCTTCAAACAACACTTTTTTGTCCCCTAAAATAATAAAACGATCCAGTACATGTGCGATAGTCTCTTTATCGTGGGTGACCATAACCACCGTAATACCTAGCGTATCCCTTAACGTAACGATGAGTTCATCAAAGGCTCTTGCACTTTGTGGATCAAGCCCAGAGGTAGGCTCATCTAAAAAAAGAAGTTTTGGATCAAGTGCCAAAGCTCGTGCAAGGGCGGCTCTTTTTTTCATTCCGCCACTGAGTTCTGAGGGATACATAGTAGCAACTTTGGGCGGAAGTCCGACCATAGAGAGTTTCATAAGGGCAGATTTTTCAATCAGCCAATCGGGCAAGTTTGTGTACTCTTTCATCGCAATGCTGACATTTTCCAAAATGGTTAAAGAGGTGAAGAGTGCGCCAAATTGAAACAAGACACCCCACTGCCTGCGTAAACACTCTGCCATTTTAAAAGAAGTGGTTGTAACATTGGTTCCTAAAATAGTGATGGAACCTTCGCTGATTTTTTGAAGTAAAATCATCTCTCGAAGCAGGGTTGTTTTGCCACTGCCACTACCGCCTAAAAGCCCAAAAATTTCCCCTTTGGCAATGCTAAAACTTACCCCATCGTGAATGGTGTGTCTGCCAAAACGGGTAATGACATCTTTGGCTTCAATGAGTGTGCCATTTTTCATAATTTTAGCTCCGTTAAAAAGACGGAGATAATCGCATCCATGGCAATGACCCAAAAGATGGCATTGACCACACTGATGGTCGTGTATTTGCCTACACTCTCCGTGTTACTCGTTATTTGAAAACCACGAAAACAGCCAATGGTAGCGATAATACACCCAAAAATAGGTGCTTTCACTAACCCAATGATGAGGTGTTTGAGAGCGACGGTTTCCTTAATGCGGTCGATAAACTCCACAAAACTGACATCTAATCGAGTAGAAGCGATGACCATTCCTCCAAAAATGGAGACAACATCAGCAAAAAAGACTAAAAGAGGCAGTGAGATAATCAGTGCAAACAAACGAGGAAGCACTAAAAAATTCCATGGGGAAAAGCCCATAGAGCTCATCGCATCAATCTCATCGGTCAGTTTCATGACCCCAATTTGTGCCGTGTACGAAGAAGCACTGCGCCCCGCAACGACAATAGCGGTAAGCAAGGGGGCTAGTTCTCGTACTGCTGAGATGGTAATCATCTCAACAATGAAAATATTGGCACCAAACTTCTCAAGCTGTGCCGCACCTTGATAGGCAATCACCACACCAATCAAAAACGAGGTGAGTAAAATAATAGGAATCGCCCCTGCCCCGCTTTGTTCAATGTGATAGAGCGTGGCTTTAAGACGGATATTGGCAGGTTTGAAAAAAAGAGCGCTGATGGCGTGTGAAAGTTCTCCTGTAAATGAGAAAAAAGAAGCAAGGGTTTTATACCCCTCAACCATTGTTCTGCCGACATTTTCAAGAAAAGAGAGCACCATTCTCTCTTTTTTAGGACGAGGTACTTCGTGGGGATAGTGTGTTTCGCAGATAGAAAAAAGAGTTTTAAATGTGTCACTTGCGCCTGTGGTGTGCACAATGCATTGTTCTTTTTCAAGTTTTTTGATGTGATACAGTAGAAGCATAATGCCGTGGGTATCAAATGTTTCAATGCCACTCAAATCAAACCTATAAGAGGCATGAGGTTTACATGTAAGTGTTGTAAAAGTGCCTTGAAGCAGTTGAATCGACTCTTTGACCCACTTGCCACGCACCATGACATTAAACCCCTCAGAACTTTGCGAGACAAGAAGCGGAGGCTGTTTTTTCATCGCTTGTACCCTGTTTTTGTTTATTATAACATAAGGCGAGTAAGGGCGAAATTTTGTGGTTTTTGTGGAAGAAAAAGCGTTACATGTAAAGGTTGAAACATTTACTAATGCCCTCTTCCTAAAAGTTCTGAAGCTTCCATTACCACCATAAACGCTTCATCATCCACGCTTTGAATCAGCTCTTTAAGTCTAGGGATACGGCTGTTTTCGACTACTAAAAATATCATGCGTTTTTCTTCGTGTTCAAAAATGCCACTGCCTTGTACGATGGTTCCATACGGTCCTAAATGATGCACAATGGTCTCGCACAGTTCCTCTATTTGGGTTGAGACAATGTGCACTACTTTTTTGGAAGGTCCACGAGTGAGGAAAATGTCAATGCTTTTTGCAGAGATGTAAATGCTCACCAAACTCCACAGTGCTAAATCCACATTTTTGGAAATAAACGCAATCGCAATAATAATCAGCATATCAATAACGAGCATCACCGTTGAGGCTTTGATACTTGTTTTTGAGGCGACAATTTTAGCGATAATGGTCGAGCCACCTGCTGATGCTTGTCCGCTCAATATAAATCCTAGTCCAATGCCCACGCTAATGCCACCAAAAATGGAAGCTAAAATGACATCATGGCTGAGTGGGACTATATGCATCCACGCACGCATGCCATCAATACACACGGAGGTAAACCCAATGGCGATGATGCTTCGAAAGGTAAAATGTTTTCCAAAAAACTTCGTTCCCAAAAGAAGCAAGGGGGCGTTAATCGCCATCATCATCACACCCACAGGGTAGTTAAAAATGTAGTGCATGAGAAGTGCCATACCGCTTGTTCCACCTGTGACAAGGGCATTGGGGATAAAGAGTGCAACCACACCATACGCCAAAAATAAAGAGCCTAAAACAATAAATCCATAATTTTTTACTTCAGATGAAACCTTCACGAAAACCTTTACATGTAAAAATAATTTTTCGGATTGTAGCACATAATTTTCGATGTATAGGGCGCTTTGTGCGTAATTTTTAGTGTTTACATATAAAAATATGACTACGGGGAAGTTTTTGGTAAAATGGGCGCAGTGAAGTTGTGGAAAAGGAATGTGTGAATGGATAGGAACCGTAGAATTGTGAATTACTCGCTTATCGCTTTGGCGGGAAGCGGTGTATACTTTAGTGTGAAAACCATGTTTACCTCTTTAGAACCTCCCAAAAAAGCTCGTTTGGATGCCGCCACATTTATTGACACGACCACCCTCCCCCTTAATGAAGTCTCTTTTTTTACGTGGCAGAAAAAACCACTTTTTATTCTTAAAAAAGATAAATCTCTGAGCTTAGATGCCAAACGTGATATTAAAATCGGGGAGTATTATTATACCGTGATGATAGGCATTTGCACCCATTTAGGCTGTGTGCCAAAGTATGAAAGCGATCTTAAACGCTTTATTTGTCCCTGCCACAATGGACAGTTTGATCAAAATGGCATTGCCATCTCAGGGCCTGTGAGCAAACCTTTAGTCATTCCTCCTTTTAAAGTTCAAGAAAACACGCTTATCGTTGGGGAAATAGGCGAAGCGTATCTGCAGCTGAAAGAGAGAGCCAACGCATGAATCTCAAATTGAGTAACTTTAACATTTTGCTCTACACAGGTACCATCATGGTGGTTTTATGCCTCCTGCTTTTGGTTTCTGGTATTTTTTTGGCGATGCACTATATTCCTGATGCGAATAAAGCCTTTGAGAGTGTTCATATCACTATTATGCAAGAAGTTAATTATGGCTGGTTGTGGCGTAAAATTCATGCTCTTGGCTCTACGTTCTTTTTTTTACTGCTCTACATTCATCTTCTAGGGATGCTCTATTTTGGCTTTTACAAACACGGTAAAATGAAATACTGGTACAGCGGGATGATACTTTACTTTTGTTGTATGGTCATAGGGTTTACAGGCTATGTGCTCCCAATGGGACAAATGAGTTACTGGGCGGCACAAGTGATTACGAGTTTGTTGGAGTATATTCCAGGGGCTGGTGAGGACATTGTGCTCTGGGTGCGAGGTGATTTTAGTGTGAGTGGCATTACCCTGCTTCGGTTTTATACCTTGCATATTGTGGTGATGCCTTTTGCCATTGCATTGATGATTTTAGTGCATATTGATTTTATGAAATGGTACGCTACGACCAAACTCTCATGGACACGTAAAGGCTTACATATCAGTAAAGAGGAGCGTTTTAGCAAACATGCCCTACCCTCAAAAGAGCCAAAACCATTTTTCTCCAATGCCGTTTTAAAACCGCTTTTAGCGTGCACACTTTTTTTAGCGTTCTTTTTTTATTGTGTTTTTTTTCATGATTATTTAGCCTTTGATGCCCTCAATCTTACCCCCGCCAATCCATCCGATACGCCTGCTCATATCTATCCTGAATGGTATTTTTTATGGATGTTGCAACTCTTAAAGAGCTTTTTCTTTGATATAGGTTTTATTAAAGGCTCCTATATTGGCATGGCTTCTTTGGTGGTGGTAAATATGGGATTGTTATTGATGCCACTTTTGGATAAAAATCCACGCCGTATTCCAGCACACCAACGTCCCTATTTTTGTGCGTGGTTTTGGGCGTTGGTACTCTCTTTGGTTGCCCTTACGATTTTAGGCAAATTGCCTACGACAGAGCTTACTCTGTGGTTAGGGTTTCTTTTTTCAACCCTGATTATGGCTCTTTTTATTCTTTTACCGTTTTTATCTCAAAAGGAAGCCCATGCCAAATCTTAAGATTTTTGCCATCATCCTCTTTTTTATGAGCGTTTTGTATGTGGGCTTAGAGGTGTTGCCTAAGCATTATCATAGTACTACTGTAACGCAAACACAGCCAATAGTAACGACCCTAACGTCTGAAAAATCTCAAGAAGATGCTATTTATAGAAAAGAGCTTAAAGAAAGGGAAACGCTGGGGTATACTTTTGTAGGCTATTTTTTGTTACTTTCTGCGCTGATTTATGTAAAAATTATTTTAGGACGGGTTAAAAATAATCTTTACATGTAAAGATTATTTTTTCTCTTTTCCATCCAAAATAACATCAATAATCATGGCGAAAACACCTAAAGTAATGAGTGTAAATGCCCATGAAAAACTTTTGGTAATGACATATCCTACAATTAAAATAGACAACGCCGTAGGTACTTCATTGTAAGCACGAAAGAATTTGCCACTTTTCGTACAGGTGCCATTAGCAAGCTCTAGGCGATACTTTTCAAGGGAGAAAGAGTAGAGTATTAAGGGGAGTAAGACCGCAAATTTAGCGTAAATCCATCCACCACTTGAGAGCAATTGCGAATCAAGCACAATCATACAAAGTCCACTTGCAAGGGTTGCCCAAAAGGCAGGAAGCCCGATGTATTTGTACATTTTATACTCTTGAATTTTCACGATTTCGACAAAGCCTTTTTTTTCAGCATGCTCAACGTGATAAACAAAAAGACGTGGGAGGTAAAATAGCATCGCCATCCATGATAAAAATGACATAATGTGAAAAATGAGAACCCATTTATAGTATTCCAAAGACCATCCTTCTTGCATTCTTTCAAGTATTATAACACCCTAAAACTTACCCTATACTGCTTCTGCTTCGAAACTATAAGATGGCGTAGTGATTTCTTCTTGTGCGTCAATGAGCAAAATTTCTTTCGCCTGTGCTTCTTCTGTCCTTTTCAATAACCCATATACCGAAGAGGTGGCCTTGCTAAGAGCTGTTTTCACACAGCGTGTTCGTAAATAATGGACAAAAAAGAGTGCAGCAATAGTATCACCTGTTCCGCTAAGGGTAAGATTGAGTTTGGGTGTGCGAATTCTGAAAAATTGCCCTTTTTCAGAGACCACCAAATCTAAGGCATCATGAGGCGTATCATCTAAATGCACCGAAGTGACTAATACAATGTGAGGACCTTTTGCATGAACGGCTTGAATCGCCATTTTAAGTTCACTAAGGGTGTGTACCTTTTGAGCAGAGAGGTATTCGAGTTCAAAATGATTAGGCGTGATAATATCGGCAACCTGCAGTGCGTGTTCTGCCATAAATTCAGGAATACCTTGCCTGACAAAAATGCCACGTCCCACATCACCAATAACAGGATCACAACAATAAAGCGCTTTGGGATTTTCTTTTTTAACCTTCTCCACCGCTCCTAAAATGGCATACCCCAAATCAGGTGAGCCCATATAGCCCGAAACCACACCATCACAGGTGTGCAATATCTCTCGTTGCGCTAAACCCTCTAGCAGTTCATCGACAAAAAAACCATCAAATACCCGACCTTTCCACGAACCATAGCCTGTGTGGTTGGAAAATTGCACGGTATGCAGTGGCCACACTTCAACCCCTAAACGCTGCATCGGAAAAACCGCCGCCGCATTGCCAACATGACCAAAAACAACATGCGATTGGATGGAGAGAATATTCATTGTAAAAACCTTTTTCAATTTTTAGAATTTTTAGGATGGTTTAACTTTTAACGTTACGTCTTTCGTGCCAAAATTTTAGTAAGAATGCACTTCACACCTTCTTACATGTAAAAGCAAAAAAGTTGAAAATAAAGCTTAGCCTTCTGTGTGAGAGAGGGGATTTAGCAAAGGCTAAATCCCTTTTACATGTAAGAATATCAGGTTCGAAATTCGGAGAGTTTGAGGTTGAGCATTTCGGTCATTTTGCTTAAGTGCTCTGCCGCTCCAGCTATCTCCTCAACACTTCTGGCATTTTGGCTGGAGATGTCATTGATTTGTGATACATTGCCTATCATTACCTCAATGTCTGCACCTGTTTTGAGGTAGTTTTCAGCGGTTTTATCGGAGACGTTGGTAGCGTTATTCATAACGGTAAACATGTTATTAATCTTACTCTCAACTCCACTAGCAGTAGTTGCCAAAGACTCTACTTTTTTTGAGTTAGAGGTCATTTGCTCAGAACTATCGGTGATGGCTTGCACAATGACATTGATGGTGGCATTGATTTCTTGAAGACTTTTTTGCGTACGCTCGGCAAGTTTTCGCACCTCATCAGCAACAACGGCAAAACCACGTCCGTGTTCTCCTGCCCGTGCGGCTTCAATGGCAGCATTAAGCGCTAAAAGATTGGTTTGGTCAGCAATATCACCAATGACTACCAAAATATCTTTCACTTGAGAGGCATCGGAGCTTAACTGCTGGACTTTATGGGCTAGTTCAATCTCGGTTGCTGCACTCGTTTGAATTTGATGGGTGAGTTCTAAAATAGCGCTGTTAGCTTCGCTGAGAAATTGATTTGCTTTGAGCAATTGTTCTTTTCCCTCTTTAGCTTCTGTAATGCCTACTCCCATCTCTGTTTTAAGGGTGTTGGCTTTAGTTGTAGTATTGCCTACTAATTGCATGGATGTTTCAACCGCACGCCCAACTTCTAAAGAAGTCGAAGAGAGTTCATGAGAGATAGAGGAGTTTTCATTGGAAAGATTTTTAGCTTCGCTAATGAGCAGGCGCACTTTTTCAATAAAACGGTTAATACTTGCACTAGCTTGTGCAATCTCATCACGCCCAATCACTTCAAGTTTACGGGTCAAATCACCATCACCACTGGAAAGATTGTTCGCACGTTCTATGAGCTCATTAAGAGGCTTTGAAATGGTTTTGTTAATAATGTACAAAGTTGCACCCAAACTGAGTAAAAGAAGCACAATTGAAATGGTAAGAAACGATTTGATTTGCAATGCAACATTCTCATCAATTTCTGCTTGAAGTTTTTGAACCTCTTTTTCAACGCTGTCTACGTAAATTCCTGTGCCTAATGTCCAATTATACGGCTCAAATGGAACAGAATAGGCATATTTTAAAAAGGGTTGACCGTCTTTTACTTTTGGAAAAAAGTATTGTACTAAGCCTCCTCCTTTTTTTGCCATTTCAATCAATTCTTTTACAAAAAAGACACCATTGGAGTCTTTAAGTCCACTTAAATCTTTTCCTTGCAACGATTTATTAGTCGGTAAAAGCACGTTGATACCATTGGATTCATAGACAAAAATATACCCACTTTGATCGTTAAAAAATCGAAGGACATCTAATTTTGACAAAATCGCTTTTTTGATCTCTTCGTCACTAACACCTTTAGCTTTTTGGTCCTTGTAAATGGCATGAGCAGTTTGTTGCATCATTGACATAATGGTTTTGAGTTCATTTTCGTGAAATGAAAAAGCACTTTTTTCATACTCTTTAATAAACATTTTGGCATTGCTCTGTGTATTATTATAGGCAATACCAATAATACAAGCACCCAAAAGAATTAAAGAGAGAATCAGAGAAATAAGAATACGGGTCGATATTTTCATGGTCACTCCTCATAATATTCATAATTCATTGTAACACAAAAATGAATTTGCCTTTATAAAAAAAGAGTACAATCCCTTTTTTTGAATACATGGGAGCAAATATGAACCACTACATAGCACTTTTAAGAGAGAATGAAACGTTAAGAAGATTAAGTTTCATTCAGCTTATTTGTTATTTTGGTGCGTGGTTTAGTCATATGGCGATTTATACCCTTTTAATTCAGTTAGGTGCACCCATTTGGGCGCTGAGTACGGCTGCGGCGTTTACCTTTTTACCCGCCATGCTTTTAGCGCCTTTTAGTGGGGCGATTATTGATAAAGTCAATACAAAACATTTTATGCTCTTTTTAACTGCGATTGAAATTATCACTGTTTTTTGGTTGATGTTTATTCACTCTTTGGATGCGTTATGGATTTTGTTGGGGCTTATTTTTGTACGTATGGGCACAGGAAGCATTTACTTTCAAACCGAAATGTCTCTGTTACCAAAGCTTTTAAGCAATAATGATTTAAAACTTGCCAATGAAATTCACTCCATTATTTGGGCAGTCTCTTATGCCTTTGGCATGGCAATATCTGGATTTTATATTCATTATTTTGGCACAACGAGTGCATTTGTGGCAGATATGATTTTGTATTGTGTAGGGTTTTCACTACTGTTAAAGCTAAATATTCCTTCTTTGGCAACTAATCACGCTTTACATGTAAAAGCAATGATGATGGAGGGGTTCCTCTATTTAAAACATCATCCAAAAATTGTCCATCTGATTTTATTGCATGCGAGTGTGGGGCTTAGTGCGTATGATGCATTGATTGCACTTTTGGCAGATCATGAGTATAAACATCTTCTTTCTATTCCTCTGGTCATTGGATTTATTAATGCCACACGTGCCATTTCTTTAGTCTTTGGGCAGTTCTTTTTAAGCCCATTTATTAATGCAAAGACACTTTTTTATATTTTTATAGCGCAGGGGTTGAGCATTGTTCTTTGGGGTGTGTTGCAGTTTGATTTTTACTTTAGTTTTATAGGTATTTTACTGTGTGGTCTTTTTACCGCAACCCTATGGTCTTACACCTACACGCTTTTACAGTATGAAACCGATGAAGCTTTTTATGGCAGAGTGATTGCCTATAACGATATGGTTTTTATGGGTATGAGCACCTTCGTCTCGTTTGCCATTGGTGCACTGTTTGAGTGGGGTGTTGCTTTATGGATGATTACATGTGGTTTGGGATGTAGTTTTATTTTATTTGGATTTTATTGGAAATGGGTAGAAAAAATTCACAAATGATTCACGATTCTGATATAACATTTCGACTAGAAATGCTAAGGAGTGTCCAATGAAAATAGTAAAAATTAGTTTAGTTTCAATCCTGTTGGTACTTAGTGGAGCCACGAACGCTCACGCCTGGGGCGATAAAGAACAAGGGGTACTAATTGGTGCAGGTGCTGTGCTGATGTTACCTTCTTTACTTGAGGGTGCGGGGAATCTTTTTGGTGGAACACCACAGAGAAGTTATACAACAACTCATTATGTAGAACAACCTCGTTATATTGAACAACCTCGTACCACGGTAGTGTACACAGAGCCATATGTAAGAGAGAGAGTTGTCATTATTGATAATTCACCAAAATATTATTATGCACCACCTAGACCTCCACATCGTCCTCATCATCGTCATGATGAGAGAGATTATAGAGACCGTTATTACCGTTAATACTTAGAAAAGGGTGGCTTTTGAGCCACCTTTCTCAAGAGAGCTATTCTTCGCTCATCGGTTCGAACCACTTCTAATCCACATTTGTTTGCCATCACTTCAATTGTTTTAGGCGTATAAAAAATAATATGTGTTGGATCTCTTCGATACCACCATTGTAAAAAGTGCATTTTATCGTTACTATGAAAAAGGGTCATTATGGCAATAATACCATGAGGCTTTAGATGTAAACTAAGCAGTTGGAGTGTCTCTAAGGGATTTTCTAAATGCTCAAAAACTTCAGTTGAGGTAATGAAATCATACAGCTTATTTTCATAACATGTTTTAGGTTGGTAAAATTTATCATAACAATCCACTTTAACCCCTCTTTTTTCAAGTAAATAGCTCAAAACAGGGGTCGGCCCTGAGCCAAAATCGAGCGATTCTTCTTTACATGTAAGCTCATCCCAGAAAAAATCTAAAAAATTTTCAAACATGGCAACATACCCTTCATTTTCAAGGCTGTTATGGTGATTATTATAAAGGGCATGCTCTTTTTCTGGGAGAAGATAATCCGAAGAATCAAGAGTAATGGCATCGCAGTTGTGACAAAAATGGTATGTTTTTTTTAAACTATTATCGGCAATAGCCTCTGTTAAAGTGTTACAAATTTTACAAAACATGTTTTAATTCACTTTCTTTTATTTTAAGTAAATATTTTTTTACTAATTAAGTCATTTTATAAAAAAATATCGCTATTATAACTTTAAACTCCAAAAGAAAGCGGAATAAAGATGCGTTACATAGCCAGTGTCCTTTTTTTCCTTTTTGCTTTACTTTTACTCAATTACGCCATAGTTCATAGTAAATTTGAAGGTGATGTGATTCGTTTAGGGATGAGCGGACCTTTTAGTGGTGGGCTTAATAGTGTTGGTAACCAATTTTTACTTGGAACAGAAATTTATTTTAAAAATTTAAATGAAAAGGGTGGGGTGCACGGTAGAAAAATTGAAATTATTGCCAAAGATGATCGGTATGAGCCAAAAATAGCCATTGAAAATGTAAAAGATTTGATTACAAAAGAGAAGATTTTTGCACTCTTTGGTATCATTGGAACACCTTCTGCTGAGGTTGTTTTTCCTATTGCTATTAAGCATCGTATTCCTTTGGTGGGGACATATTCGGGCGCAGAATTTTTACGTAAACCTCCTAATCCTATTGTCTTAAATGCCAGAGCGAGTGATTTAGATGAGATTGAAAAGTTGGTGCAGTACTATATAAAAACGTTTAATTACAAGCGTTTTGCGCTTTTTTATCAAAACGATGGCTATGGAATAGCAGCACTCAATGGTGCTAAAAGTGCATTGGCCAAACAAAATCTTATTTTAATAGGCGAGGGCAGTTACAAACGTAATACTCTTTCTGTGGGGAATGCTCTTTATGAAATTGAGCAGAGTAATCCTGAAGTTATTTTAATGGCGGGGTCAACGCATGCCGTAGCCGAGTTTATTAAACGTGCAAGAAAGAGTGAAAAAATTCGTAAAGAGGTGAAGTTTGGGCTCTCTTCTTTTGTGGAGCCTAAACCGCTTATTGAATTACTTAAAGGTAATGGTGTGGGAATTGTATTTGCTCAAGTTGTTCCATCCCCGTGGACATCTGAGGTCAAAGAAGTCCAAGAGTATCGTGAATTGATGTATCTTTACTATCCAAAGGAGGAACTCAGCCATGTCTCTTTGGAGGGGTATTTTGCCGCTCGTATGGTGAGTGAAGTATTTAAAAGCATTGGAAAATCTTTTACCAAAGAGGATTTTATTGATGCGTTGGGAACTTTCTCAAAAACCTTAGATGAAAATGTGCTCTCCAAAAATAGGGATGAGCGGTGTAAATGTTTGCACAATGTTCATTTAAGCGAATTTGTTGATGCAGATTTTTATTCTGTGGGAAGCAGTAATGAAAAATAATCCTTTACGTGATTTTATGAACAGCATTGATGAAATGACCATTGCGAAAAAAACAACGCTTCTTTTTTTTATTATGCTTGCAGGAATGTTTTTTATCGGCAGTTTTGCACATATGAGTATTAATCGTATTAAAAATAATTTTGATATTTTGTACACCAAACGGATGTTACCTACCATTCGTTTGGAAAATCTTAAAGATATTTATACCGTGAATGTACTTGATACGATTCGGGATATTGAAAAAGAGTTTATCGGTGCAAATGAAGGCAAAGTGGTCATTGCATTAGCGCAAGAGTTGATTCAAATTGAACTGCAAGAATATAAAAAAAGTTTAGAAATTGATGAGAGCGATTGGTTAGTGAAATTGGCGCATTCGTGGGGTTTGTTGAAAAAAACAAATCAAGCCTATATTTTAATAGAAGATAATGGCTTTATTACTAAAATTGAGCAGAAAATTCATACTATCGATGGCATTTTGCTGAAAATGTTTCGCTATTTTGAGTCAAATCAATCCTCCAGAGCCATTGAGATTTTACAAAATGAGCTTTATCCAAGTGTCTATTCGATTAATATTGATTTAACAGGGCTGATTAATCAAAACTTAGAAAACGCTAAAGAAGGATTTTTACAGACAGAAACAGTCTATGATAATACCTTTGAGTGGATTGTCCTAGCGACCATTGGAACAACTATTGTTGCAGGATTGTTGGCAATGCTTCTCTTACGTAATATTCGATTATTACATACTAAACTTGCTCATAGGATTGATGAAAAAACCAAAGAACTGCAACAACTCAATTGTGATTTGGAAGAAAAAGTGCGTTACGAAGTGGAACAAAGTCGTCAAAAAGATCAGATTATGTTTCGTCAATCAAGACTTGCTTCAATGGGAGAGATGATTGGCAATATTGCCCATCAATGGAGACAGCCTCTTAATGCGATGGTACTTATCATTCAAAGTTTTCAAATGAAACGAATGGCAGGTATCGCATTAAGCGATGATTTTATCGATAAGCAGGTGAATGAAGGTATTGCATTGGGTTTATTGATGTCTAATACTATCGATGATTTTCGTAATTTTTTTAAACCCAATCAAAGTGAAGAGCCTTTCAGTCTGAGAGAAACCGTTACATACAGTGTTAAATTGATTAAAGCTTATTATGCGAAAGCGGGAATTAAAATCTTTATTACATGTAAAAAAGATTCAATTGTTCATGGTTATCCTAATGAATTTTCTCAAGTGATTATGAATTTACTTTCCAATGCAAAAGATGTTTTTGAGGAGCGTCAGGTTGAGGAGAGATGTATTGAAGTTGTCATTTCAAAAGAGGCTTATAATGCAGTTGTTCTAGTGATTGACAATGGTGGTGGTATTAATGAAGAGGTGCAAGATAGAATGTTTGAGCCTTATTTTACAACCAAACATAAATCTTCAGGAACAGGAATTGGTCTTTACATGTCAAAACAAATTATTGAAAAACAGATGAGAGGGAGTATCTGCGGAACAAATGGCGCATATACGTTTAGTAATGGAAAATACTATGAAAAGTGCATGATAATGACACTTTTAATGCCACTGGAAAAAGAAGAGGAGCAATAGATGGATTTTAATAGTTTAAAAGATTGTGTGGTGCTATACGTAGAAGATGAGAAATCAGTTCGAGATCAGACGTATATGATTTTGAAAGATTTTGTTAAAGAGGTTTATTTGGCTAGTAATGGGGAAGAAGGGCTTAATGTAGTATTGCAAAAGGATGTGGATATTATTGTCACAGATATTTTAATGCCACAGATGAATGGTATCGAGATGCTTAAAAAACTTAAAACAGAGTATCATCGAAATATTCCTGCCATTATTACAACAGCATTCACGGAGACAGATTATTTGCTTGAAGCTATTACATTAAAGGTGGATGGTTTTATTATGAAGCCCATTAATATGAAAGATTTGATCAGTGCCATTTATAGTGCAATGCTCCCACGATTACAGAGGAAGGAGATTCAAGGATGTTCGTTTATTATTGAAGGGCTTGCGGCACTCATTGGTGGAAAGAAGATTGAAATTTTGAAATACATCATTAATCATTTAGATGAAGATAAAATTTTTAACGGTTCCTATCAGGATATTATTGATAATATTGGTGTGAGTAAACCTACTGTCGTGCATATGTTTCAACAGCTTATTAAAGTAGGTATTTTAGAAAAAGTAAAAAATAAAGTGTATCGCTTTCGCAATACAAAACTGGTAGGAGATGCGTAAATGAAGAGGGTTTTAGCGTTATGTGTATTGGGTGTATGGAGTGCTGTGTGTGCGAGCGACGTGGTGTTTGAAACTACGCAGGGAAACATTGTATTTGCACTTAAGCCAGAGATTGCGCCTAAGGCGTGTGAAAATTTTGAAGGGCTTGTTAAGAAGGGGTATTACAATGGTGTTTCATTTCACCGTGTGATTAAAAACTTTATGATTCAAGGTGGTGACCCAACGGGAACGGGAAGAGGGGGTGAGTCTTTCTTTGGTGGAGCGTTTGAAGATGAGTTTAAACCCTTTGTTATGTTTAATAAACCAGGCATACTTGCTATGGCGAATGCAGGACGTAACACTAACCGCAGTCAGTTCTTTATTACCACCACTCCTGCCCCTCACTTAAATGGAAGACATACCATTTTTGGTGAAGTCATTGAAGGGATGGATGTCGTGCGCAAACTTGAAAATATTTCTACGGATGGCAGGGATAAACCGCTTGAACCACAGTTGATTCTCAAAGCGTATTTAAAATAATTTAAGATAAAATGATTCTTATAAAAGTGATAAATCTAGGAGAAGACCATGAAAAAAATTGAGGCAATCATTAAGCCATTTAAACTTGAAGATGTAAAAGATGCGCTCTCAAGTATTGAAGTTACGGGTATGACCGTGCATGAAGTCAAAGGGTATGGACGTCAGCAAGGACACTCAGAACTTTACAGAGGTGCTGAATATGTGGTAGATTTTCTCCCTAAAATTAAACTTGATATTGTTGTTGCTGATGAAAATGTAGATAAAGTGATTGCAACCATTATGGATGCAGCTAAAACAGGCAAAATAGGCGATGGGAAGATTTTTGTGAGTGAAGTTGAGCGTGTCATTCGTATTCGAACAGGTGAGCAAAACGACGATGCTCTTTAGAAAAAGAGATAGAGTGATTTAAAAATCACTCTATCTCACATAAAGGTTTACATGTAAAGATTTCTTTTTACATGTAAATAGTTATCCCATAGGATATAAAATCTCTTTTTGGATGGTTTCAATTTCACGCAGTATCTCAGCGCTGAGGGTAATATCCAATGCTTTAAAACTCTCTTCAAGCTGCGTAGCGTAGCGTGCTCCAATAATAGTTGAAGCCACAAAATCAAAATGCATGCTCCACGCCACTGCAAGGGTCACAGGACTCATACCATGTTTTTTAGCAAGTTCCATGTATTTGGAGGTTGCCAAAAGCGTTTTTTCATTGACAAAACGCTGAGACATAAGACGTTGTCTGGCATCTTCATGGTTCATGTATTCACCAAAGCGTGTTTTTGGGCCAATAAAGGGTTGATTGTATTTGCCACTAAGCACGCCACCTGCAATAGGAGAATAGGGCAGAAGTGAGACTTTTTCGGTTTTACAGACGTGGGAAAGCTCATCTAAAAAGCGAGGATTGAGCAGAGAAAAATTGTTCTGAATGGATTCAAAACGAGCCAGTTTCTCATAGTGAGCGATGGTGTTGGATTTGGTCAGTCCGTATGCGGTGTCATTGGATGTTCCAAGGTAGCGTACTTTGCCACTTTTTACCAGTACATCCAGCGCACGAGCAGACTCCTCTTTCGGAACAATGGTATCAGGCCAATGTACTTGATACAAGTCAATGTAATCGGTTTTTAAACGCTTTAAACTTCCCTCAACAGCCTTTTGAATGTGAAAGGAATCAATCGCTGTTAAGCCATGGCGAACGGGTGGTACAAACCAACCATTGGCAGCCCCTGCTATTTTGGAAGCTAAAATAATGCTCTCTCTAGGTTTGGTTTCAAGCCACTCGGCAATAATCTCTTCAGTCAGTCCTGCGTAATCACTGCGTGGAGGCACGGGGTAAAGTTCGGCGGTATCGAAAAAATTAATCCCTCTATCGTAAGCGGAGTCTAAAATTTTAAACGACTCTTTTTTATCGCTCCAGCTACCAAAACTCATGGTGCCCATACAGATAGGTGTCACACGGAGTCCACTTTTGCCAATATAACGGTATTTCATCAATAGCCCCCTCTTTTTTTTACAGTATATTTAATATTAAATTAATATTAATATGTCATCATTTTATAAGTGAAGATTTTACCCCATTAAGGCTTAAATACTAAGTTCTGCAACGCTATTCTTTACATGTAAAAGGTGTTGTTCTTAGAAGCGATAAAGAGAGTCATGCTAGTTTATACTATCGTTATTAGGAGTGTTTCGCGTGTCCTATAAACTTCTCATTTTAGAAGACAATATGCTTTTACTTCAAACCTTAGAGGATTTTTTATCTGAATATGCGTATGTATGCACGTTAGTTAAAAGTGGAAAAGAGGCTTTGGAAGCATGCTATCAAAATAGCTTTGATTTATATTTGGTTGATGTCAAAGTGCCTGATATGAATGGTTTTGAGTTTTTGCAAGCATTACGTCATTCTGGGGATAGAACACCTGCTATTTTCATAACTTCATTAAACGATCAAGAAAGTGTGAGAAAAGGGTTTTTGATAGGTGGAGATGATTATATTAAAAAGCCATTTGATTTACGTGAATTACTTTTGCGTATTAAAGCCATTTTAGCCCGTACAAAAGGCGCTGTGGATGATTGGTTTATCATAGATGCTCAGTATAAATTAAATCTTGCGCGCAAACGTCTTTTTCAAGGGACAACAGAGTTGGATTTAAATCGAAAAGATTTTGAACTGCTCTATTTATTAGTGAAGGATAGAGGAAATGTGGTTACAAAAGAGATGATTTGTAATCATCTTTGGAGTAGCAGTGAAGAGATCAATGAGGGCTCTATTCGGGTTTATATTAACAATCTTAAAAAAATTTTTGGCAAAGAGAGCATTTTAAATATTCGAGGAATTGGATATCGCTTTGAGAAGTAGCGATAAGATTTTTTTTGTTCGTTCTATTCTTATGTCTACTCTAGTGTTGTGTTGTTTTACGCTCTTTTGCCTGTACTTGTGGAAATGGATAGAGCAGTGGTGGGTAGCGCTTTTTATCTTGATCGTTTCTGCTTTTTTAGTAGGATACCTTTTGGTTTCTTATACCTTAGCTTCTTTATTTAAAACCAACCATTTTTTAGATATTTTACTCAAAGATACCCTTCATGAACTCAATATTCCGCTTTGTGTGATTAACGCTAACCTTCAGATGCTGCAAGCTGATGAACATGATAGTAAGAAATTAAAACGTCTATCTCGTATAGAATTGGCAAGTCATGATCTTTACGAATTGTATAAGGAAGTCGATTATTACATTAAAAAAGAGATTCAAACAGATGTAAAAGAAATTTTTTATTTGGATGAGGTTGTCTCATCTGTGATTGAAAAACAAAAAGAGATGGCAGAGGGTGTTGAGATTATTCATCATGGTTTACATGTAAAGATTTTTGCTGATAAACATGGGTTGACGAAAGTTCTCTCTAATTTACTGCATAATGCGCTTAAATATAATATGAACAAGGCACCTATTACTATTAGTCATGAAGGAACACAACTTCGTATTAAAGATTTAGGTGTGGGGATGAGTGAGGCAGATCTTTTTTTGGTCTTTAATCGTTATTATCAAGTCGATGCAAACAAAGAAGGATATGGCATAGGTCTTAGTTTGGTGAAGGCGTATTGTGACGAATTCAAAATTAAAATGCGGATTAATTCTCAAAAAAACTTAGGAACAGAAGTTATTTTAGATATTACCTATCTCCTGTGTAAAACATGATATAATGAAACTAAAATCGTCATCAATGGGATGGTACAATGGAAAAAGAAGGTATTTCTCAAGAAGAAAAAGAGAATTTTTTGGTCCATTCGAAACTCTTTTTGCAAGAGTTTGAGTCTGCGTTTATCGTTTATTTTTCTGCATTATGGAAAAGATACACCCCTGAAATAGATGATGATGAAGAAGCGAGAAAATTTGCACATTTAATTTATCAGACATTGTTTGAATGCGATGATAACATTAAGCTACTTAAGGAAGAACTTTTGAGTGCAATGAACGGCAATGCTCTTAAGATAGGCTTTTTACTTAGTCGCAGTATGCTTTATATGATTGAAAATTATATTGCTTTTTGCCGAGAGCATTCAGGTATCTCTTATTTAGAGCTTTTGTGTGAATGTATTCAGCGTTTTATTATGGTATGCGAAGAGGAAAACAGACCTCTTTCCTCCTCCTCTTTTATTGATTTTTCTCAGAATAATGATGTGTTATTTTCTCATACGAATACGATTCTCGAAGCTTTTCGTACCATGCAGCATAAAGATGAAAAGATTATTTTTTTAAATCTCTATAAAGGGGTTCCTATTAGCTCAGAAGCAAGTATTGTGAGCATAGAAGATGAAAGTGTAACGTTTCAAGTTGATGCACTTCAGGCCATTGCTATCAAACTTGACAACCACGCCTTTTTGGTTAAAAATGATTATTTTGCAAAACATATGAAAGCAGATGTACTTGCTTACCATTTTCACAATAATACGGTGACGCTCAACAATTTTACCTATTTGCTAAATATGCCAGCATTGCAAAGAGAATCCATTCGAGTTCATCCAGATATTATTGCAACGGTGCATTTACACCAGTTTAATAATCTTCAAACGAGCGGAAGGCTTTATGACCTCTCTATGAATGGTTTAGGGGTTGTAAGTGGTGAAAATAATGGTGTATTTGTTGGTGCAAAAGTGATGATAGATTTTGAGCTTAATGGGGTGAGTGCAGATAGGAAAATTGAGGTACAAGGTGAAGTAATTAATATTATTGAGTACAATGACTCCTATCGCTATTGTATGCGTATTTTCCCTGATCGTTCAATGAGTAAGAAGATTTTAAACTATATTACAGAAAGAGAAAAAGAGATTCTTGAAGAACTTAATGAAGCGCTTCAAGAATACAGTATTTAAGCATCTAATCTTTTGATTACATGCCCCCTTGTTTTTTCATTTTATTTTCAATTTTATGACCTAAGGCAGTTAGTAAAAATGTAATAGCAAAATAGACTGCGGCAATAATAAGCCATGTTTCAAATGGTGAAAAGGTATTGGCAACAATTTCACGTCCGACTTTTGTCAAGTCAGTAATAGAAATAACAGAAACCAATGAAGAGTCTTTGACTAAGGCAATCATTTCCCCTACCAGTGTGGGAAGAGCACGTTTAAGTGCTTGAGGCATAATAATATAAATCATGGTTTGTGGGTAATTCATTCCCAATGATTTTGCTGCTTCGTATTGTCCCTTATCGATAGATTGAATAGCGCCACGTAAAACTTCTGCGATATATGCTCCAAAGAAAAGACCTAAAGAGATGGCTCCAGCAAAGAAACGTTCAAGTTCAAAAATAGTTGCTATGATAAAATAAAAGATAAAAATTTGCACCAAAAGAGGTGTCCCTCGAATAATAGCGATATAAACGGTTGCAATATCTTTTAAGAATTGGTAGTTTGAAATACGCATAAATGCCAATAAAGAGCCTATCGAAAATGCTAGAATGGCTGCAACTCCTGAAATCTCAAGTGTCACAATTAAGCCTTCAAGTAAAGGACCTATTTGCATAGACGTTATATGCGCTAGGGTATCATTTTCATAGATACTATCTCCTTCTTGAACTTGAAGGATATAGCCTTTTTCAATCTCGACTTCTTTGCTGTCATCATAACCATCAATAATAATTTTTGTCCCTTGAATACGTATCTTTCCATCAAGTGGAGCAGTAATTGTGTCAGTTTTTTCATACATAAAATACTTAGGAACACCACTCCACTTCCAAATATAATTCATATTGGAAGCAGCTGTAAAAAGTAAATAGCCTAAGATAATATAGAACGAAACGGCCACGATGTGACCGAATGTTTTATTGTGTAAAAAGTGTTGTTTCTCTTTTGCCACTGTTTACATTACCTTTTTTTGCCAAGAGGTTTCATTAAACCATCTGTCATAGATTTTTTTATACGTTCCATCATTTTTTGATTGATTCAAGAAGTTATTAAGCCAGTTAAGAAAATCTGGATCACCTTTGCGAATAGCAAAGCCTAGAGGCTCATAGGTTAGTTCATCACTTAAATGGACTAAAGTATCTTTGCCCTTTTCAGCGAAGAAAATAGCATTGTAAGGTTTATCGTAAACTAAACCATCTGCATTGCCATTAAGAACTTCTTGTGCGGCATCTGCTTCTGTTTCAAATGTTCTAATTTTTGCTTTTTTGAACATTTTACGTGTTGCAATTTCACCTGTTACTCCAATTTTTGTAACAATAGTGTATTCAGGTTTATCCAAATCACTCCATTTTTTACCCGCATGTTTTTTAGGAGAAAGAATCGTTTGTCCCACACTGATGTAAGGATCAGCAAAGTTGATTTTGAGGTTTCTCTCTTGTGTAATGGTCATACCAGAGATAATAATGTCATATTTTCCTGTTAAAAGTCCTGCAATAATGCCATCCCACGCAGTAGGGACAAGTTGAAGTTTAACCCCCATCGCTTTTGCCATTGCATTTGCGATATCCACATCAAAACCAATGATATTGCCCTGTTTATCTTTCATTTCAAAAGGCATATAGCCAGGCTCTAAGCCAACGGTTAAAACCCCTTTTTGAACAATACTGTTAAGGGTGGATTTTTGCCAGAGATTAATATCATCTGCCATAGCGTTAATGCCTAGCATTACGAGGAATGCTACTAAGATTTTTTTCATTACGACTTCTCCTTTGAAGATTTTTAATGTGTTAAGATTTCTTGTAAAAATTTTTGAGCACGTTCTGTTTTTGGATTGGTGAAGAAATCCTCAGGTGTTCCCTCTTCAATAATTTTCCCTTCATCCATAAACACAATACGATTGCTTACCTCTTTAGCAAAGCCCATTTCATGTGTGACACAGACAATAGTATACTTTTCATGTGCTAATTCTCGCATCACATCCAAAACACCTCCAATCATTTCAGGATCAAGTGCGGAAGTGGGTTCATCAAATAAAATAATTTTAGGTTGCATTGCAAGGGTTCTTGCAATAGCAACACGTTGCTTTTGTCCTCCACTGAGTTCATTAGGATATCCCTCAGCTTTGTGTACTAATCCAACACGCTCCAAAAGTTTTAAAGCAAGTTCGTTAGCATCATGTTTACTGTTTTTTTTGACCTTACGTTGGGCAATTGTAATATTTTCTAAAATAGTGAGATGCGGAAAAAGATTGAAGTGCTGAAACACCATTCCTGTTTCTGCTCGAACGCTATTAATGTTTGTTTTTTTGTTGTATAAATCGTAGCCATCGACACGAATATTACCACTATCAATTTCTTCAAGTTTATTGATACAGCGAATAAGTGTTGATTTTCCACTGCCACTTGGACCGCATATTACAACAATTTCACCCTCTTTAACAGAAAAGTCGATACCTTTAAGTACATGAAACGTACCATAATATTTATCAACATTTTCCATGTGTACAATTGTTTGATTCATTCAAACCTTTCATTCAAAAGTTATTACAGTGTGATTAAAAGTTCTTGCAAAAGGTATCTTACAAGAACTTTTATCTATTTTAAATAAGAAATTTTTCAGGAGGCCTCATAATTGTAGCAGTTGTATATAAAAGTAAGATAAAGATTTTGCATACTATTTTCTAATTGCAAGAGGGAATATTTCCACTATCGCTTGCAAAGGAACTTAAAAAATGATAAAGATTTAAGAGATCATTCGGATCATTTATTTCGGGTGCTTGTGGACAAAGTATTTTTATAGCGAGTAAAAGTTGGTTATTGTTATAAAAATGCCTCCATTCATTCATCGTATGTTTTTTCCCCATATGATTTCCATCAAATCCACATATAGGTTTAAGAACTTTAGAATAATAAATTTTGCCTCTAACTGTGCTTGCTGATAAAGGGGAAGGAAGTGTCATAAATGCTGTAAAAATGAACAGGCAATAAATGAATTTGTTCATAGGGATTTTCAACCTTTTTTAAAGATATTATTTCGGTAGTTTTGAAATATACTGTGCCACTGCGTTAATATCTTGATCACGCATCGTTTTAGTTTGTTTTGCCATAACCAAAGATGTTCCATGCGCTTTAAATTCACTTTCTCGGTAAAACTTAAGGCTTTCAATTAAATCTTTTACACTTTGTCCCGCAATAATGCCACTTCTACCAAAAGCTTTATTCTTTCCATCTTGTCCATGGCAACCTGCACATTGGGCATAAAGTACTTTACCATCTTCTTGTGCATTGAGAAAAGAGTGGAAAAGCAGAGAAATTACAAAAGAGATCCAAATGCGTTGCGTCATCGCTAAAACCTCCCGATAATATTAATTTGTCACTAAAATATAATTATAGCACCATCTTTGGATAGGTGTAAGACAAAATCTTTTAATTGGATAAATTTTCATCCAACACTTCTTCGATTTTCTTATTTCATTGTGTTACAATATGTGCTTTATCTTACAAGAATAGGGTTGGATTTCGTGATAAATTATAAATTAAAAGAGTTGGGTGCTGATTTTCTGCTTCTTTTGGTAGCAATTGCATGGGGAAGTACTTTTTTTGTGGTGCAAGCAGCGGTTAATGAAACACCTGTTTATACCTTTTTATTTTGGCGCTTTTTTATAGCAGCCATTTTTATGGTTTTGATTTCGTGGAAACAATTGCGTTATTTTGATAAAGAGGTCTTAAAAGCAGGTGTTCTTTTGGGGGCATTTATGTTTATGGGATATGCCTTTCAGACATTTGCACTGACCTATACCTACTCTTCAACAGTAGGTTTTATCACAGGACTTAATGTGATTGTTGTTCCTTTTATTGCATATATACTATTTAAACATAAAGCTTCTATTTTTTCTTTATTGGGAGCAGTTATTGCTGCAATTGGGCTTTATTTTTTAACGCTTAATAGTGAGATTGGTTTTGGCTTAGGGGAAGGGTATGCATTTATTTGTGCCATTATGTTTGCATTGCATATTGTCTTTACGGGATATTATTCTACTAAACACAATGTTTACTTATTGGTTTGTATTCAATTTGCAACAGTAGCTGTTGGCTCTTTAGTAGGAGGTTTTATTTTAGAAGGAACATTAACACCTCCTCATGTGGATACGCTATTTATTAATTCAATTGTTATTACAGTTTTATTTGCAACCATTTTTGCTTTTTGGGTGCAAACAGCGATGCAACGCTTTACGACAGCGGCTAAAACAGCCATTATTTTTACAATGGAGCCTGTAAGTGCAGGATTATTTGGGTATTGGTTTGCGAATGAAATTTTAACACCTTCTCAAGTGGGTGGCGCAATGCTTATTTTAAGCGGTATGTTAATCGCTGAGTTGGGTAGTTATTTTTTAGAGCGTTATCGAACGAAGCAACGCTCTCTTTAAGTTTAGGTACGCCATTTTGAGTAAAGAAATTGAATGAAAAAGCTTATGCTCCCTATCATAATAATAGATGCACCTGCGCTAAGATTAAAAAAAGAAGAAATAATTAAGCCTATCACACAGAAAAGAACAGAAAGAAGAGAAGAGATAAGCATCATGCTTCCCATGGAATTGGTCATTTTCTCTGCGATATAAGGGGGAATAGTGAGTAAGGCAATGACTAAAATGAGCCCTACCGCACGAATCACAATAATAACTCCCAAAGCAGTCATGAGTACTAAGCCAAAATAAAGCAGGGTGATATTCACCCCTCGAAGTTTGGCAAATTGTGCATCAAAACTCATGGCCAAAAGTTGTTTGTAAAAAAGTAACGCAAAGGCTAACACTAAGACAAACACACCACTCATGCCATAAATATCTTCGTTAGAAACGGACAAAATCGCACCAAAAAGATAACTCATTAAATCCACATTATACCCAGGTGTTAAATCAGTCATAACAATACCAAGTGCCATACCAAACGCCCAAATTACTCCAATAAGTGAGTCAATACGTGTGCTGTTTTGATGCGTAATATAGGCAATAACTAGCCCTAGAAAGAGTGCAAAAAGAGAAGCACCCAGCATGGGTGCAATACCAAAATAAAGGGCAAGTCCAATACCACCGTACGAGCCATGTGCAATACCACCTGCAATAAAAACCATACGATTAATGACAATCAGCGTTCCAATAACACCACAAATAACGCTGACTAACACAGAGGCAAACAAGGCGTTTTGCATAAAATCAAATGCGAATAAATCTATCATAAAAGCTCTTTGTGAAGATGATTGCAGCGGCGTGCACAGATAAGTTCTATTGGACAAATATGCTCTTTAGGGTTTTGTGCTAGTGCAAACGATTCCTCTTTTGAAACATCATGAAGATAGAGTGTTTTATTGACATGCGCTACTTTGGTAGCATAATTGAGTGCGACGTTTACATCATGACTCACAATCACAATACCCACCGTTTTATTAAGGGTTTTTAGCAGTTGAAACATATTCATTTGCCCTGCTGTATCAATACTTGCAGTAGGTTCATCTAGGAAAATAATTTTGGCATCACACGCTAAGGCTCTTGCAATAAAAACACGTTGACGCTGTCCGCCTGAAAGGGCGTTAATCTTTTGGTTTTCAAACCCTTTCATTCCCACTTTGTCTAACATTTCATAGGCAATAGCATAATCCTCTTTGGAATAGGGTGCGAAAAATTTGGATTTAGAGAGTCTACCCATTAAAACAACATCCAAAACTTTAATAGGAAAGTCTTTATTGGCAATGGTATCTTGCGGCACATAAGCAATTTCATGGCTTACATGTAAAGGGTTTTTCCCAAAAAGAAGCACTTCTCCATGCAAGGGTTTTAGTAACCCTATCATCATTTTTAAGAGTGTACTTTTACCTCCACCATTAGGTCCAATAATGGCTAAAAAGTCTTTAGAGTTGTACTGAAGGGTAATATCCTCCAGTACAGATGTGCCATCATAGCTAAAAAAAAGGTTGTTGATTTCGATATCGTTTTGCATAAAGCGATTATATCATTTTAGTTCTGATGCGAAGATTTCAGCCACACTAAGCATATTCTCACGCCATTCATAAGCAAGAGGGTTGATGGTTAAGATTTTGCCATTGATTTGGTTTGCAATGGTTTGTGCACTTTTTTGTGAAAACTGAGGTGATACAAAAACAACCCTAGCGTTCTCTTCTTTTGCTTCTTCAATAATTTTTGCTAACTCTTTAGGTTTAGGCTCTTTTCCACTCACTTCAATGGCAATTTGTTCTAAATTGTAGCGCTTTGCGAAGTAGCCAAAAGAGGGGTGAAAAATGATGAATTTTCGATTTTGAACGTTGGAAAGTTTGGTTTGAATGGTTCTATCTAAAGCATCCAAAGAGGCATTGAACGCTTCATAATTCTCCCTCAATGCTTTTACATGTAAAGGATAGAGTTTGACCAATGCATCGTAAATATTTTTCGCTTGAATTTTCACGGAAATAGGATCAAGCCAGACATGAGGGTCAAGGGTACCGTGTTCGTCGTGCTCATGATGGTCTCCTTTTTCTTCATGGTGGTGCTCTGCCATAGGAATTTTTTCAAGTCCTTGGATGGTATCGACCATAACCAGTTTGGGATGGGTGCTTTTAAATTTAGGAAGCCATGCTTTTTCAAAACCATCTCCAATGCTAAAGTAGGCGTCTGAGTTGGCTAACTCTTTCATTTGTGAAGGCTTTGGCTCATAGGTGTGAGGGCTTGAACCGGGGCTGACCATAACATTGACATTGACTAAATCTTTAGCGATTTGTTCGACAAAATATTTTTGGGGCACAATGCTCACGGTAACCGTTGGTTTAGCATACAAAAAGGTGCTAAAAAGTAGTGTAAAAAGTAACAAAATGTGTTTCATAAAATCTCCTTTGCAACTAAGTTGCATAAAATATGCAGAATCTTAATCAAATGCAACTTAGTTGTGACTTAATAGACTGCTTGTATAACCCATTGAAAAAAGAGTATCGCTCATAGCACATCACTTTTGAAAACTAAAAAAATCGCCATAGCTTTGGCTATGACTCACTTT
>JAFGFU010000006.1 GCA_016930915.1 Campylobacterales bacterium | reverse complement strand
GCTCAAAAAGCAGTTGCCGCCGCAAAAGGAGTGTTAGTATGAGTATTTTAATTCATAAAGATACGAAAGTTGTGGTGCAAGGTTTTACGGGCAAAGAGGGTAGCTTTCATGCTGAGCAGTGTATGGCGTATGGCACACAGATTGTAGGCGGTGTAACTCCTGGTAAAGGGGGCAGTGTTCATTTGGGTAGACCTGTTTTTAATACTATGAAAGAAGCGGTTGCTAGTACAGGCGCAACGGTGAGTATGGTGTTTGTTCCACCTGCTTTTGTTGCCGATGCGATTTTGGAAGCGGCGGATGCGGGTATTGAACTTGCCGTTATTATTACAGAGGGTGCTCCCGTTCGAGATATGCAACGCTCCAAAGCGTATGCAACAAAAAAAGGGATGAAAACCATTGGTCCTAATTGCCCTGGGATTATTACAGCAGAAGAGTGTAAAATTGGCATTATGCCAGGGGCTATTTTTAAAAAAGGCTCAATTGGACTTATTAGCAAATCAGGAACCTTAACCTATGAGGGAGCCAATCAAGTCTGTAAAGAAGGCTTTGGCATCTCTACGGCTATTGGCATTGGAGGCGACCCGATTATTGGACTTTCGTATAAAGAATTATTGGCGATGTTTGAAGAAGATAGTGAGACTGAGGCGATTGTGATGATTGGAGAAATTGGGGGAGACCTTGAAATCCAAGCGGCACAATTTATTAAGGAGCATATTTCAAAACCCATTGTAGCGTTTATTGCAGGACAGAGTGCACCAAAGGGAAAACGCATGGGACATGCAGGTGCCATTGTGAGTGGCAGTTCGTGTACGGCACAAGAAAAGATGTCGGCATTGGCTTTGGTTGGAGTCCACGTGGTTAAATCTCCTGCCCAAATTGGAAAAAAAGTAGCAGAGGTACTTAAGAAATGAAAAAGAGTTATGAAGTCTTAAATATTAAATGTGGCGGATGTGCAGGTACGGTGAAATCAAAGCTCAAAGAGCGTTTTCCTGACATAGAAGTAAGTTTGGAGAGTGAGCCTAGAGTGGTGAGTGCAACGATCGAATCAGACGAAGATGAGCGTTATTTGCTCGAGACTTTAAAATCACTAGGCTATCCTTCCATTCATGAAGATTTAGGAAGTTTGGAGGGTGCACTTTTAAAAGGGAAGAGTTTTGTCTCATGTGCGATTGGTAAAATGAGTCAGGATAAAGGAGAGTAAGCTATGAGCTTAATGACTGCTCCAGCAAATACCCCGGTATGGGTTGATACCTCACGATGTAAAGCGTGTGATATTTGTGTGAGTCTCTGTCCTGCGGGAGTTTTGGCAATGATTCAAGCGCCAAACTTTACACAAGGTTCTATGATAGAGGTGGTTGTACCTGAAGCCTGTATTGGGTGTCGGGACTGTGAGTTGCATTGTCCTGATTTTGCGATTTATGTTGCCGATAAGAGTGAGTTTAAATTTTCAAAACTCTCTGAAGCCTCTAAAGAGCGTGCAGAAGCAATTAAAAACAATCATTTTAGAAAACTCGGTGCATAAGGAAGCAAGATGGCAAGAGAAGTAATATCAAGCGGTAATGCACTGGTGGCTAAAGCAGCCGTTGAGTGTGGCTGTAAATTTTTTGGAGGATACCCCATCACGCCTTCAAGTGAAATCGCAGAAGATTTAAGTGTTTTACTCCCAAAATTTGGCGGAAAATTTATTCAGATGGAAGATGAAATCGCAGGGATTTGTGTGGCATTAGGTGCGTCTATGAGTGGAACCAAAGCGATGACCGCCTCTTCAGGACCTGGTATTTCACTTAAGGCAGAACAAATTGGGTATAGCTTTATTGCTGAGATTCCTTTAGTGATTGTCAATGTAATGCGAGGAGGCCCTTCAACAGGACTTCCAACACGTGTTTCACAAGCCGATATTGGTCAAGCAAAATACCCAACACACGGTGATTTTGCCTCCATTGCACTCTGCCCAGGAAGTTTGGAAGAAGCGTACACTGAGACCATTCGTGCGTTTAATATTGCAGAAACTTATATGACACCCGTTTTTGTTTTGTTGGATGAAACACTAGGTCATATGCATGGAAAAGCGATTTTACCTGATTTGGATGTGGTTCAAAAAAGTGTGAAAAATCGTGCAGAATTTAGCGGTGATCCTAAGGCGTATAAACCTTACGCCGCAGCACCCTGTGAGCCTGCTGTGCTCAATCCTTTTTTTAAAGGGTATCATTACCATGTCACAGGATTGCATCATGGGGATAATGGATTTCCAACCGAAGATGGCAAAATCTGTGAGTATAATATTGAGCGTTTAATGAATAAAATTAAAACCAAAAGTGATGATTTGGTGACGTATGAAGAGTTTATGTTAGAAGATGCGGAGGTGTGTATTATCGCTTATGGAAGCATCAGCCGTGGAGCCAAAGAAGCTGTGATGAAACTTCGCAGTGAAGGGATTAAAGCAGGACTTTTTAGACCCATTACACTTTGGCCAAGTCCCGTGGCAAAACTTGAAGAGATAGGAAAGCGTTTTTCAAAAATTATGGTGACAGAGCTGAATATGGGGCAATACTTAGAAGAGATTCAACGGGTGATGAAGCGAGATGATTTTGCTACTTTGCATAAGGCAAATGGTCGTCCTATTGCACCGCTTGAGATGGTGGCTAAAGTAAAGGAGATGATGTAATGGCATTTAATTACGATACTTATTTACGTGTAGATAAAATGCCGACTTTATGGTGTTGGGGATGTGGCGATGGCGTTATTTTAAAAGCGGTTATTCGTGCGATTGATAAAATGGGGTGGGACATGAATGACGTCTGTGTGGTTTCAGGTATTGGGTGTAGTGGGCGTTTTAGCTCTTACATCGACTGTAACACGGTTCATACGACACATGGTCGTGCCATTGCGTATGCCACAGGCATTAAACTTGCTAATCCAGACAAACATGTGATTGTTGTGACAGGCGATGGGGATGGTTTAGCCATTGGTGGAAATCATACCATTCATGGCTGTCGTAGAAACATTGATTTAAATCATATTTTGATTAACAATTTTATTTACGGTTTAACCAACTCTCAAACGAGTCCTACGACACCACAAGGTATGTGGACATCCACAGCGCATTATGGCAATGTTGACCCGACTTTTGATGCGGCTCATTTAGCTGATGCTGCTGGGGCGACGTTTGTGGCACGTGAATCGGTCATAGACCCTCAAAAACTTGAAAAAGTACTGGTTGCTGGATTTTCCCATAAAGGCTACTCCTTTTTTGATATTTTTTCTAACTGCCATATCAATTTGGGACGTAAAAATAAAATGGGTGAAGCGGTGCAAAATCTTAAATGGATAGAGAGTCGTATTGTAGGTAAAAATAAGTTTGACCTTTTAAGTGAAGAAGAGCGTGTGGGTAAGTTTCCAACAGGCATCTTAAAGCAAGAAGAGGGCAGACTCGAATACTGTGAAGCGTACGATAAAGTTATTTACGCAGCACAACATAAAACAACCGTAGCGTTATAAGGAGCCCTTGATGCGAAGACAATTACGTTTTGTAGGTGTGGGTGGTCAAGGGGTTATTTTAGCAGGTGAGATTTTAGCGGTAGCAAAAATTAAGCAAGGCGGTTACGGGGTGAAAGCTTCAACCTATACGTCTCAAGTAAGGGGAGGTCCTACGAAAGTCGATATTTTACTCGATGAGAGTGAGATTTTATTTCCTTACGCCAATGAAGGTGAGATTGAGTTTATGATTGCAACCGCACAGGTGAGTTTTAACCAGTTTAAAGAAGGCGTGAAAGAGGGTGGCATTATCGTTGTGGAGCCTAATCTTGTCAAACCCAGTGAAGAAGACCGTAAAAAATGGAAGATTATTGAAATTCCACTCATTACCATTGCAAAAGAAGAGGTGGGAAATGTCATTACTCAATCAGTAGTTGCGCTTGCAATTACTGTGGAGATGACGCAGGTGCTTCCGCATGAGTTAGTACGTGAAGTGATGCTCTCAAAAGTCCCAGAAAAAGTCCATGCTGCCAATAATAAAGCCTACGAATTGGGTGTTAAATACGCCAAAGAGGCACTTAAAAAGCTTTAAAATAATGTTACATGTAAAGAAGTTTTTTCTTTACATGTAATGCTTAAAAAAATAACCAAATGAGTAGTGCGACTCCAATACCAAGATTAATCCAGCTCATTCCATCTTCAAAAATTTCAATCAAAATTTTGTAGTTGTATGCTTCAATCGTTGAAGGTTGGAGGCTTAAGCTCTCTTTGGCATACGCTACAATCTCATTGGCATAAAAATACGCCAAAATTTCGGGGGCAATAAAAAAGAGGATAACGCCTAAAATCCCCCAGAGCGATTTTTGTGGTTTTAGATCTAAAAGCACCTTTTTTGTAAGAGCATGGTCTGCAATTTTTTTGAATTTTTCCTTCATCATAAACCTTCTTTATCTTTTACATGTAAAGTTAAATCTCTTTAAGACTCAAACTTACTTTGCCTTTTTCTTTGTCTACTTCTAATACTCGAATACATGTTAATTGCTGGTTTATGCTGAGAACTTCAAGCGGATGGGAGATGCGTTTCTCACTCATCTGTGAGATGTGAATGAGTCCGTCATTTTTTAGCCCAATATCCACAAACACCCCAAAATCTGCGATGTTTCGCACCACTCCTGAGACGATAGAACCCTCACTAAGCTCACTAATGTCGGTTAAATCAGAGCGAAAGGCGATGGGAGGTAAGCTTTCTCGTGGGTCAAACCCTGGTTTTAACAGCTCTGTGATAATGTCTTGAAGCGTTGCCTCTCCGATGCCTTCCTCACGAGAAAGTGTGAGTATCTGCTCTTTGCTAAGTGTCGCCAAATCGGAACGGGCTAAAAGTTTTTCTGCAATGGCATAACTCTCAGGATGCACGCCCGTGTTATCGAGCACACTTTTACCCTCACGAATACGGAAAAATCCCGCACACTGCTCGTACGCTTTAGCTCCCAACCCTTTTACGCTTATTAGCTCCGATTTACTTTTAAACGCCCCTTTGCTTTCTCGATGTTCAACAATCGCCTTAGCGATTTTGGCTCCCACCCCTGCGACGTAAGAGAGTAGAGAAAGAGAAGCGCTGTTGGGGTCAACACCCACACGGTTGACCAAATCTTCCGTGACTTCGTGCAGTTTTTTCTCCAGTTGCTTTTGGTCAACATCGTGTTGATACTGCCCAATGCCTAAGGATTTTGGGTCGATTTTCACCAGCGCTGCCATCGGGTCACGTAGACGTTGTGCGATGGAAATCGCTCCACGGATTGTCACATCAAGGTTTGGGTACTCTTCTGAGGCAATTTTGGAAGCGGAATAGATAGAAGCACCCGCTTCGGAGACCACCGTGTGGGCAAGGTTTAACCCCATCTCACGGTTAAGTCGTGCGAAAAACTCTTGTGTTTCACGAGAGCCCGTTCCATTGCCAATCGCCACGGCGTTGATGAGATACTTTTGCGTCAATTCTTTGATGACTTTAGCCGAAGCCTCATAATCACTTTGTGGTGGCGTGGGGTAGATAACCGCATGGGTGACGTATGTGCCATGCTCATCGACCACCGCAAGTTTACATCCCGTGCGATACGCTGGATCAACACCCAAAATCACCCGTTTAGTTACAGGTGGCGTATTTAAGAGTTGAGAGAGGTTTTTTCCAAAGGTCGCAATCGCCTGAGTATCGGCTTTTTCTTTAATCAGGGCGTGAATTTCTCGCTCAATGGAAGGAAATAAAAGACGTTTAAAGCCGTCCAAATACGCTTCTAAAAGATACGTTTTAGAACTCTTAGCATTTCTTGGAATGCGGTAACGATCAACAGCACTTTCTACTCGCTCCATGTCGTAGCTTATTTTTACATGTAACTCTTTCTCCGCCACACCTCGCATCATCGCAAGGTAGCGGTGTGAGGGGATGGAAGCGATGCGCTCAGCTTTGCCCGCAAGTTTGGCATAGAGTCCTTCAGGTTGTAAGGTTTTGGACGCTTTAATCTCAAAGGAAGAAAAATCATGCAGTTGTCCTCTCCAATACTCCCGCTCCTTCGCATCATCAGCGTAACGCTCCGCAAGGATATCTTGCGCACCTTTGATGGCTTCTTGCACACTCTTTACTGGCTCCTTTACAAAACTCTGCGCTTTTTTCTCAAACGCTTCTGCCTCAAGCTCTGCTCGTTCCAACATATCTGCCAGAGGTGAAAGTCCCGCTGCAATCGCCAAAGCCGCACGGCTGTTTTTTTTCTCTTTGTACGGTCGATAAATATCTTCAATGGTTTGCAATGTTTGTGCTTTTTCAACCGCACTTTTTATCTCAGGCGTTAAGACTGCTTTTTCCTCAATAAGGCGTAAAACCTCTTCTTTACGTTCATGCAATTTTTTCGCATAGGCGTAAATAGTCTCAAACTCCCGAAGCTGTTCATCACTCGCCCCGCCCGTCATCTCTTTGCGATAACGTGCGATAAACGGAATGGTCGAACCTTCTTCTAAAAGCTTTAAAATATTAATAATATGCTCTTTGGCAATGCCTGTTTTTTGGACTAAAATGGGAATAAGTGGGTTCATAAAATTAAATTCCTTGCTTTACATGTAAAGATTTTTTGGAGAGGTATTTTAGCGGAAAAAATGGGATACTGTTCATGTGTATCCCATCAAAATTTTTATTCGTCCTTAAACGCAAACCCTTGTGCCACTAAGCTTTGTGCGGTTTTTCGGTAGTAGATATCGGCGTAGTAGCTTGAGGTGATTTCGGCATACGTGGGCATCGAACCACTTCCCGTTTGGTTACGAAATGCTTTGAGCGTTTCTTCGTATGCCAATGCACCCTGTCGCACTTTGTCACTCGCATAAGTCTCTTTCATCACAAAGGAGTCTAGGTCGACACGGGGTTTGAGTGGGGCATTTTTGGCTTTTTCGGTTGGAACGCCTATGATGCAACCTAACGCTAAAAAGGTTTTAGCAGGAAGATTAAAGAGCTTAATGAACGCTTCACTCTCTTTGCGTACTGCGCCAATGGCAGTGGTACCATAGCCTAATGCTTCTGCCGCGCTTTGGAGTTGAGCGAGCATAATGCCAGCATCAATGGCTCCTACCATAATGCCCTCAGCGCTTTGCTCGATAATGTGATTTCTCCCCAGACTCTCTACAATCGCACTGGTACGATTAAAGTCGATGATGATGCCTACAAAGACATCTGCTTCAGCAATGTGCGTTTGTTCACCACACAGTTTGGCAATGGTTTGAAGTTTCGCTTTATCTCTGGTGTAAACAAGACTAATTTGTTGTCCATTGATGGAAGTAGGGGCACGTTGAGCCGTTTTAAAAATAGTTTCTAAATCCTTTTGACTCAGCGCATCACCTGTGAAATGGCGAATGGATTTTCGGTTTTGTAGTTGTGTTAGCGTTGGATTTTTCATGATTTATCCTAAAAAGTTTTGTGACAAAATAGCGATAAATTTCGCTTTTTCAGCCTCAATGTCCAAATCGCCTTTAAAGATGTCATGCACAGAGTAGGTCTTCATCGGCTTCGCACCGCAGAATTGCCATGTTTTGTGTGTAGCGATATTGGCTTCATCAAGGCTCAGACCATCAAAAAAGCCCTCTTTATTGCTAAATTCGGAAGTTGGGCAGTTGTACGTTAAGGAGAGCATATACTTTTTACCTTGCATTAAACCACCGCTTCCATAGCGTTTGTTGGCATCACTTCTGCTTCTTCCATCGTTGGCGTAAATACCATTATTGGCACCTGCTGAGAAAACTTCGTCGATGTATTTTTTCATAATCCACGGTGTGCCCATCCAATAAACGGGGTATTGAATAATGAAAAAATCTGCCCATTTAAACTTTTCAACCTCTTCTAAAGCGTTGTAGTCACTTTCTGCTTTGGCATGTTTAACGTTAAAGCCTTTACTTTTTAAAAATGCTTCTGCAGTGTCGATAAAAATCTGTGTGAGTTTGCCTTCTGCAATGTTTGGATAGTATTGGTGACCGTTGATGATGAGTACATTTTTCATGGATTTCCTTTTGATTTAATTTAATAGACTGCTTGCATAACCCATTGAAAAAAGAGTATCGCTCATAGCACATCACTTTTGAAAACTAAAAAAATCGCCATAGCTTTGGCTATGACTCACTTT
>JAFGFU010000005.1 GCA_016930915.1 Campylobacterales bacterium | reverse complement strand
CAAAGCGATAGACTTATCTATCTTAGCAAAAAGCCCATCCAACTTCCCCACAATCCGCCTTTGCTCTTCAAGTGGTGGGAGGGGAATATCTACATCTTTTACAAGGCTTGAGTTAAGATTTTTAACTGTTGTACCAGACGCTTTATTTTTAAATTGCTCATAAACAAAACTTGAACTCAACACATAGTATAAAAATTCTTTATCAAGATTATCATTTTTTGGTCTAAGTAGTAACCAGCCGTCGTGAATACACCCTGTTGTCTTCATAATATACGGCTTACCAAAACTCATTGAATTGGATAAAATAAAATCACCTTCGACAACTAATCTTGATTTTTTTAATCCCTCTGGTTTTATCTTTTCAGCAGTTTCATAAATATATTTTGTTGAATTTTTAGTATCACCAATTTTTATCCAATTTATACCATCTGAGGCGGTTGTAATATAATCATCTATTGGTCGAGGTGAACCACCTCTTTCTACATGTAAAATATCTCCAAACTTTCTCCAAACCCAACTTGTAGGCAATATATATAAGTTTTTATTCATCACTAAAATTCTATCTCTTCATTTATATTCATAATGCTATCTATTCCTAATTCTGTAATTTTAAACGAAATATATGGCTCTCCATTGTAATTTTGTTCTATACTTTTATCTATATAATTTAACCTCAATAATTTTATCAATGACAAATCAACAAAATTTGTTTTATTTTTAATATAATTTTTTACCACATAAACACTATATCCTTCAACGGATGATGTGTAAGTCTCAAGTAAATACATCAGAACTTGCACATCTAATTCATTTAACTTGGAATCTATTATCATTGGCTTTGATTCATTTAAAACTTGTAACGAAGCATAATTTCTAATGCCAATTTTTGCTACTTGTTTTTTTATCAAAACACAACCTACATTAACAGCTGAAACCAAATCGCCATCATTTCTATTTGCTTCATAATCAGCATATGTTAATCCTGCCAAGTCACTCGGAAAATGTAAATCTTCATTTCGCGGTTTTAAAATAAAACATCTATCTTTTCCAATAGCTCCAATAAATAAACCAAGTTCAAACAAAACATTATCACGAACAATTTGTTTTTCTTGTTGTCTAATAAGCGCAATATCATCAGGTGAGAAAATAAATAAGGCAAAATCTGACTCATTCGCCTTTTTCAACAATGAATCTAAAGTATTTTGAGAAAGGTCAAATCCATTTCTCCAAAGAGTAACTTCCATTTCATGGTCAAGATTGACATTAACTGCTTCTGCTACATTTAAACTTTCACTAGAAGAACCTATAAATATTTTTGATTTCCTCATCTTTTACCTTTTCTAAATTTAATAAATTAACAATTTCTAATCCAATCTTTACACTTTTTATCTTATTATGCTTTCGTAATTCCCTCGTAAGCCTTTACCCTTGAGGTAAAGCTGAGGGTACCGAATTTCACTCATTTATAAATTTCCCTCTGCAATGCCAAATACTCTTCTTTGATGTGCACTACCCCACCAAAAGCACTTTTCAGCTCGCCTTTATCAATGCGACTAAGCTCAATTAAAGAACTTAGTTTGTCCTCATCTAGCTCTTTGACACCCTCTTTTTCGTAGCGTTCTAGTATGAACTCTAAAAAGGTTTTGGCTTTTTCGCTGTGGTGGCGTTTGATGAAGCTTCCATGTTCTACTGCCAACACTCGCTCACTTCTGGTTTTGAGCTCTAGGTTAAAACTGAGGTGTGCTAACACATCGTAGATGTCACTTTGCGGAGCGTCGAAGATGGTTTTTAAGTCTTCTAGCTGTTCATCGTCGATGTTCATGGCTCGAAGTCTCTCGAGTAGAGCTCGCCTGCTTTTTGGGGTTGCCCAGACCTCTCGAAGCTTTGCTTCATCGTCGTAAAATTCGCCTAAGATGCCTACCAAAAGGGTGAGGTATTCGCTGGTTTTAAGCGGTTTGCCGTCACTTCCCACATAGCTTGTCTCGATGTTGATGACTTTGAGCTTTTTGCTTTTTATCTCGATGGTGATTTTTTCTTTTTTCTCTTTTTCTTCTTTGGGTTTTGACTCTTTTGGCTCGTTTTGTGGCTCTTCTTCATCTTTACATGTAGGAACTTGCACAGGTTCTGCTATGCCATCCCAACGCTCATCATAAAACAGATTGGTCGCACCCACAAAGTCGATGATGGTAAAAAAGTCTTTGCCCTCGAACGTCCTCGTTCCTCGCCCGATGATCTGCTTGAACTCGGTCATGGAGCGTATGGGAGCCGTCAAGACGACATTGCGGACATTTTTCGCATCGACTCCTGTGGTGAGCATCTTGGAACTGGTTAGGATGACGGGAAGGTCTTTGTCATTGTCTTGAAAGGCTTCTAGGAAGTTTATACCTATTTTGCCTTCATTGGAGGTGACACGCACACAGTAGTCGTTGGCTTTGATGCTCTTGTGTTGGTCGATGGCTATTTTCATATCTAGGGCGTGTTGTTGGTTGACACAAAAGACGATGGTTTTGTCCATCGGGCTTATTTGGTTTAAAATCGTTTTAGCCAAAAGCTCAGTGCGTTTGGGGATGACCACCTCTTTTTCAAACTGCTCTAACTTAGCGATGCCATTTTCAAGCTCACCTTGGATGATGTCATCTGGGTTGAAGGTGTACTCGTCGATGTTGGTCTGAATGCGCTTGACTTTGTAGGGCGTTAAAAAGCCATCATTGATACCCTCTTTGAGCGAATACTCATAAACAGGCTCGCCAAAGTAAGCGTAGGTATCGCCGTTGTCATCGCGTTTTGGCGTGGCGGTGAGTCCTACGTGAACCGCACTGGAGAAGTGGTTTAAGATATCACGCCAACTGCTCTGCTCGTTTGCACTGCCACGGTGACACTCGTCAATGATAATGAGGTCAAAAAAGTCTTTATCGTACGCTTTAAAGTAACCACTAAAGTCATTTTCACTGTCCGCCTCGTCGCTTTTGCGCTCTGAGATGGCTTGGTAGATAGCAAAAAAGATGTTGGCATTGGTCGGTACTTTGCCGTTTCGTCTGGCGATCTCTTTGCCGTTGATGGAGACGCACTCTTTTTCTAGTGGATTGAACTCGTTTCGGGCTTGGTTGATGAGGATGTTTCTATCGGCAAGGAAAAGTACACGAGGGCGTTTTGACACACCACTTCTGCTCCAACGGCTCTCAAACAAGCGGTACACAATCTGAAAAGCGATATAGGTTTTACCCGTTCCCGTGGCAAGCGTTAAAAGCACTCTTTGTTTGCCTTGTGAGATAGCCTCGATGGTTTTTTGCACGGCGATTTGTTGGTAATAACGAGGCTTTTTCGTGCCATCAAGGTAAAAATGCTGGGTGATGGTCGTGTTTTGTGTCTGTGTTAGGTTTCCAAATTTTTGGTCAAAAAGTTCTTGTGGAGCTTTAAAAGAGCTAACCCACTCGCCTTTTCCCTCACGCATATCATGGGCGTAAATTTTGTGTCCATTAGTGGCGTAAACCATGTCGATTTTAAGTTTTGAAGCGTAGTTGATGACTTGTTGTAAGCCCTCTAACGGATCAACATTCTCCGCTTTGGCTTCGACGATGGCTAGGTTGGTGTTTTTAAAGCTAAGCAAATAGTCCACAAAATAGCGCTCGCCTCGTTTACCACCTATAAGCTTTCGCCCATCCGTAAAATAATACTCTCTAACGATATGACGCTCTTCCCAACCGCTACTTTTTAAAATAGGGTCTATGAGTTTGACACGGGTATCGGATTCGCTAAGTGGCATCATTTCTCCAATTTTTCTACTTATTTCTCTTCAATGAGCTCAATATCTGTCGAAAAATCTTGATACTCAATCTTTGCATCTTTAAGATTTTTGGTCGCTTTTGCACCCAAACGCTTTAAGTTTTCCACACGTCCTAAGATATTGCCAGAGCCTTCACTGAGTTGCTTATGCGCACTCTCATAACTGTTATTGAGCGTTTGAAGCTGTGAACCAACACGCTTAAAGCTCTCCGCAAAGCCCACCATTTTGTCATACATCTTCCCTGCTTCTTCAAAGAGCTTTGAAGCCAGTGTGCTGGATTGCTCGCTTTGCCAATAGAGATAAATGGTACGCAAAGAAACCGTTAGCGTTGAGGGATTGACGATGGCGATGTGCTTACGAAGAGCGTATTCATAGAGTTTGGGGTCTTCATGGATTGCCACGGAAAATGCCCCTTCAATAGGCACAAACATAAAAACATACTGAAGCGTTCCTTGCTTGTAATGCGCATAGTCTTTGCTATCCAGCGTGTCGATGTGTTCACGAAACGCCAAAGAGAGTGCCTTAGAAGCAATGCTTTTTTCCTCATCACTTTGCGCACGAATCAGCTCATCGTAACTATTCAAAGAGACTTTTGAGTCAATGATGATGGTACGCTCCTGAGGGAGTTTAATCACCACATCAGGACGTTTGGTACGACCCTCTTCATCTTTGTAGCTCTCTTGCGTTTCGTAATGCACCCCTTTAATCAGCCCTGAGTACTCTAAAACACTCTCCAATATCATCTCACCCCAACTGCCTTGCGCTTGTTTTTTACCCTTTAAGGCTTTGGTGAGGTTTTCCGCTTCTTTGGAGATATTCATCCCAGCCCGTGCGACCAATTCTATCTCTTTGGAGAGTTCTGCAAACTTTTTAATGCTCGATTCTTGAGAGCTTTCCACACTCTTTTTAAAGGTATCGAGATTTTCTTTAAACGGTTTTAGCAAGGTTTCAAGCGATTTGGTAGAGGTGGCATCGAGTTTTTGAAGCTTACGTTCCAAATGCGTCTCCATAATAGCATTGAGCTTTAACTCCAGTTTTTTACCCTGTTCATCCAAATCAAATTTAAGCCGTGCATTGCCCTCTTTGTGGGCTTCTATTTCGGCATTTAGTTTTGCGTTATGCATGTTTAAGCGTAAATTTTCAGCCCCTAAGTGTTCATATTTTCTTTGAAGCTCAGCCAATACCTGCTCTTTTTCATTCAACAACGATTTCATCCAAAAACCAAATGCCACCAAAACATCTAAAAACAGACCTAAAATAGCTAAAAATAACATCTCTTGTGGCATAAAAACGCTCCTAAAATCTTTTACATGTAAACAGAATTATTCGATATAAATGGTGTCTAAAATTTGGTTTTTAAAACGCATATTTTCCAAATTTTGCTTCAAAACACGGTTCTCTTCTTTGAGAATGGAGTATTCGCCGTACAATTTTCCAATATCACGGCTCATGTAGTAAATTTGATTTTTAATGTAGATTTTGGGCAAAACAAGCAAAAAAGCAACGCCCATCACCATATAGACTAAGAGTAAAAAACGAAAATCAAGGTTTTTTTCAACCTTTTGCTCCGCATCGTACTGCTCTAGAAGTTCGTTTTTATCTTCCATCTTTGCCTCTTATCTCAAAGACACGAAGCCTTGCACTCCTGCTACGTGGGTTTTTTTTGAGCTCACTAGATGTTGCCTCAATCGGCTTTTTGCTGATAATTTTTCCTAACGCATGGTTATTGCCACACGTACAACGCATCACGTGTGGCGGACAAATACAGTTTTGACTCCAAAGTTTAAACGTCTGCTTGACAATACGGTCTTCCAAAGAGTGAAACGAGATAATCCCTACAATACACTCCTTAAACCCTGCGTTTTGGATGCTCTGCAAAAGCTCACCCAGCACCCCCAACTCATTATTAACCTCAATACGAATCGCTTGAAACAGAAGCGTTGAAGGATGAATGCTCTTTTTACCTGGTACGTTTTGAGCAATTTTAGAGAGCTCTTTAGCACTTTGTATGGGTGCTTTGAGTCGAGCTTCACAAATCAGCTGAGCCATTTTTTGATAGGCATGAATTTCCCCGTATTCTCTGAAAATAAACTCCAATTGCGCTTGGGAGTAATGATTCACCACTTCATAAGCGCTTAAGGGTTGACTCGGATTCATCCGCATATCAAGCACTTCAGAGTCAAAAGCAAAACCACGTTCTTTTTTATCGAGTTGTAAGGAAGAAACCCCAATGTCAGCTAAAATACCACGAATCGGCAAATGCGCATACTGAGCAATCACGGAGGCAAAATTTCCATGGTGCACCATGACTCGCTCTCCAAAACGCTCCAAACGCTTTTTGCTAAACGCTAACGCCTCTTCATCTTGGTCACATCCAATAAGCTTAATAGTCGGATTTTGTTCTAAAAGTGCTTCACTGTGCCCACCATACCCTAGCGTACAATCAATAATAATGCCCTCTTGAATGCTAGAAAATGCTGTTTTAACCTCTTCTAAAAGCACGGGAATATGGGGAATGTTCACGCAAAATCCTTCGTTAAAATGTCTTTATTATAAACTATTAAGGCTTACAATCGCCTCATACGCCACATCCATCATGCGCTCAATCTCTTTACATGTAATGACATAAGGTGGCATAAAATAGACGATATTTCCCAAAGGTCGAAGAATCACGCCTTTTTGCATAGCATGTTCAAAGATTTTGAGATTGACCCTAAAATCAATGGGGTATTCTTGGAGTTTGACTGCTGCAATCATCCCTGTTTGTCGTACACTTTGAACATTAGGTAGTATTTTAAAACGCTCTAATTGTTTGCCAATAAATGCTATTTTTTCCTGATTTTTCTCCAACACAGCTTCCTTTTCAAACACATCCAATGTGGCATTTGCTGCTGCGCATGCTAAAGGATTTCCTGTGTAACTGTGGGAGTGCAAAAAAGCCTTAAATTCTGCATAATCACCATAAAAAGCATCATACACTTTTTGTGTGGTTAAAACAACAGAAAGAGGAAGATAACCACCCGTTAGCCCTTTTGAGAGTGTCATAAAATCAGGACTAACACCTGCATGCTCACACGCAAACATTTTACCTGTTCTACCAAAGCCAACAGCGATTTCATCGGCAATGAGATGAATATCATACGTATCACACAGTTTGCGTGCCAATGTGATGTAAAGCGGATGGTACATATGCATTCCTCCCGCACACTGCACCAAGGGCTCAATAATAAACGCAGCAATTTTGCCTTCATTATCCCTAAAAACTTTTTCCAGTCCCACTGCCGCCTCACGAGCCGCTTCCTCACTTTGATTTTGAGGAACGGGAGCTTGTAAGGTTTGCAATAAAATATCTTCAAAAATCTCTTTGTAGAGTTTCACATCTCCTATAGCTAAAGCACCAATGGTCTCCCCATGATAGCTGTTAGAAAGTGAGACGAAAAAAGGACGTTTTTCACCTCTGTTTTTGTGGTATTGAAAACTCATTTTAAGCGCCACTTCAATGGCACTAGAGCCATTATCCGCATAAAAACATTTCTCTAATCCCGTAGGAGCTAGCGCACACAATCTTTTGGAGAGTTTTACAATAGGTTCATGCGTAAATCCCGCAAAAATAACATGTTCTAAAGTATCAATTTGCTCTTTTACTTTTTGATTAATATACGCATTACAATGCCCAAAAAGGTTGACCCACCATGAACTAACACCATCAATATAAGCGTTATTGTCAAAATCATATAAATAAACACCCTCTCCTCGCTTAATGGGAATAAGCGGAAGTGTCTCGTGGTCTTTCATTTGGGTACATGGATGCCAAATATGTTTTAAATCTTCTGTGATTATTATCTCTTTTTTCATGAACTAATTTCACCTTTTTGTTAGGGAATAAGAGCGAATTTATCGTTATTTAATAACAATGTAGTTAGAATTATATCAAAATACAATGTTTGACAAAGGGCAAGAATGATTACGTGGATGCAACGTCATAAAAAATATTTGGTAATCACCATCTGGATTAGTACTATAGCATTTGTAGGAGCTGGTTTTGTGGGATGGGGTGCTTATGATTTAAACAAAGATCGTGCTGCCTCTGTTGCCAAAGTTGGTCATCGAACGATCTCTGTTAAAGAGTTTCAATCTGCTTATGCTAATCACTACAATTTTTATAACAATCTCCTTCAAGGTCAATTAACACAAGAACAAGCTGAACAAATGGGTTTGGATAAGATTGTGATGAGTAGCCTTATCAATCAAACACTATTACTTAATTACGCAGATGAAATTGGTCTTATGGCAAGCAAAAAAGATGTGATAGAACGTCTTAGAAACAACCCGAATTTCCAGAGCAATGGCGTTTTTAGCAAAGAGTTATACTATTCTATCCTCAAATCTAATCGTATCAATCCGAATGATTATGAGCATGAATTAACCAAAGAAATTTTATATACAAAATTAGAAAACTTTTTTAAACTTCCCGCCTCTACAAAAGAAATTGAAATTTTCACCTCTGCTTTTTTTATGGAAGATCGCTTAGCTATCAACACAATTACATTGGATGCAAATGAAGTTACCGTGAATGAAGAAGCAATTAAAGAGTATTGGGAAAAGAATAAAGCTAATTATTTAACAAAAAAAAGTTACACTCTTGAACTTTTAAACCTTCCTGCTTCTGCAACAAAATTTGATGATAAAGCATTAGAAAGCTTTTACGCAGAAGAAAAACATAACTACAAACATGAAGATGGAAAATTAATGAGTTTTGATGAAGCTAAAGAAAAACTAATCGTTGATTTGAGGCTCAAAAATGATAAAAAAAGTGCTTTAGAAAGTTTTCTTGCTTTTAAAAAGGGTGAAGTCAATGCCACCGAAACCAAAGTTATTTACGATGACGATACTTTGTTTCCAATAGATAAAATTCAAATAGCAGCAAAAGATGAAGTTTTAAAACCTGTCATTATCAAAGATGTTTACGTTGTTATTAAAGTAAAAGAGATTAAATTTCCAGAGCCCATGTCATACGAGTTAGCAAAGAAAGAGGCCACACGCAATTTACTCGACGAACTTCAACATGCAGCGTTGCAAAAAAAAGCTGAAACAAAACTTGAAAAATTTACAGGTAACGATATTGGTTTTGTTAGTAGGGATTCTGTAAAATCTATTGCAGGACTCAATGAAGCAAAAAGTGCAGAATTTCTTGGTCACGTTTTTGATAACACTTCAAAAAAGGGTTATAAAATTATTGATGGGAAAGCCATTGTATACGAGATTTTGGAACAAAAGTTGCTTAATGATGACAAAGTTAAGCAATATGTTAGTTTGATTGGCGATAATGTTTTACAAGTAAAACAAAAAGAGTTAAATCAAAATCTAATTAAAAAGCTCGCTGGCATTTATAAAGTCGAGCAATATTATAAAGGAAAATAGTTGAGCACTACAATTTTAGGTATTGACATCGGTTCAACCAAGATTTGCGCTATTATTGCTCAAAAAAACGATGATGGTGACATTAAAGTCTTAGGAGCAGGGATTTCGAAATCTCAAGGTCTTAAAAAAGGTATTATTACCAATATTGACCTTGCTTCCAAATCTATTCGCAGTGCACTGAATGATGCAAAACGCGTAGCTGGTACACAGTACGAGAAAGTAGTCGTTTCTATTTCTGGTGCCTATACAAAAAGCGTTGATAGTAGTGGCATTGTTAATATTCCCAACCGTGATATTGGTATTAAAGAGATTAATCGTGCCATGCAAATGGCAGACCATAATGCGAACATTCCCAATGAATATGAAAAACTTCACGTCCTACCTTATAATTTCAAAGTAGATGATCAAGAATTTATTGAAGACCCACTAGGGATGAACGGGGCACGTCTTGAAGTTCAAGTACATATTATTACTGCACAAAAATCTTCACTCAGTAACCTTAAAAAAGCTGTTAAATTAGCAGGTGTTGAAATTGATAACATTGTTTTAGGTGGTTATGCTTCTGCGATTTCTGTTTTAAATCATGATGAAAGAGAACTCGGTGTTGCTGTCATTGATATGGGTGGCGCAACGTGTGACATTATGATTCATGCGGGCAACTCAATGCGCTTCAATGATTATTTGGGTGTAGGCTCTTTAAATATTACCAATGATTTATCAACAGCGTTACATACACCACTCAGTGCGGCTGAAGAGATTAAACTCAATTATGGTTCACTTAAAAATAATTCCAATGATTTAATCGAACTCCCTATTATTGGAGATGATGGTTCGACCCATGAAGTGTCCCTAAATATTGTTTCTAATGTTATTTATGTTCGAGTGGAAGAAACCTTGATGATTTTAGCAAAAGCACTAGAAGATAGTGGTTTTAAAGAACAAATTGGGGCGGGTGTTGTTCTAACAGGTGGCATGACAAAACTAGAAGGCATTCGAGAATTAGCTTCTGCTATTTTTGATAACATGCCTATTAGGGTTGCTAAACCAAAAGAGATAGATGGGCTTTTTGAAACACTTAGAGATCCTAGCTATGCAACAGCTATTGGTTTAATCTTATACGGTGGTGGTCATTTCACACCGTATGAAATTGATTCCAATAAAAAGTTACGTTACAAAGAAGAAAGTATTGAACCAAGTCGCCATCATCATCAAGAAACACTTTTTGATGATGAGAATGACAACGTCAATGAAAATGATATAGCAGCACTTCCAGCGGATAATGCAAAGGAAAAACTTAAAGATCTTGCAAATATCCAAGAAGAACATAGTGAGGGCTTTGGTTCTAAACTATGGAATAGATTAACACAATTATTTTAAGAGGGGTAAGAGGGATGAACGGATTTAGCATAGAAGAATCAAAATGTGTTTATGGCGCTAAAATCAAAGTTATCGGTGTTGGCGGTGGCGGTGGAAATATGATTAACCACATGGTACGCGAAGGAGTCAATGGGATTGAACTCATTGCTGCAAATACTGACGCACAAGCCCTTGAACACTGTTTGGCAAAAACAAAAATCCAACTAGGTCGCAAAGGATTGGGTGCAGGTATGCGCCCAGATATAGGTCGTGAATCTGCATTGGAAAGTTATGAAGAAATTAAAAGCTCCTTAGAAAAAGCAGATATTGTGTTTATTGCCTCTGGTTTTGGCGGGGGAACAGGAACAGGAGCAGCACCTGTTGTTGCACAAGCAGCCAAAGAAATTGGGGCTTTAACCGTTGCCGTTGTAACACATCCATTTTTATTTGAAGGTAAAAAAAGAGCGAAACTTGCAGATATTGGTATTAACGAGCTAAGAAAAGAGAGTGATTCTATTGTTATCATTCCTAATGACAAACTGCTTTCTATTGTTGATTCAAAATTTGGCATTAAAGATAGTTTTAAAATTGTTGATGATGTTTTAAGCCGTGCGGTTGGTGGTATGAGTTTAGTGGTTCTCTCTTCTGGTCAAAGCGATATTAACGTCGACTTTGCAGACGTACAAACAGTTATGAGTCATCGAGGTATGGCACTTATGGGTATTGGTGAAAGTACAGGTGAAGATGCTGCTGTTGAAGCCATCAAAAGTGCTATTGAATCTCCATTGCTTGATAATATGTCTATCAATGGGGCATTAGGTGTTCTTGTTCATTTCCAACTTCCACCAACCTATCCTCTTAATGAAATTAGCTCTGCCATGGGACTTATTATGGATTGTGCAGATGAAGATGCTGATGTTATTTTTGGTACAACAACCGATGCCAATATGCCTGAGAACAGTGTAAAGGTAACCATTGTTGCAACAGGATTTGAAAATAAAGCAGAAGCAAAAGAGCTTAAAATGCTTAATAGCAATCAAGAAGCAATAAAAAAAGAACGTATTTTACGTATGAAAAAAGTCAGTGGCGGATATGAAGGTCAAGATGATTATCTTGATATTCCAACGTTCATTCGACATCAAATGGATTAATCCTTCTTCTCTATCCCTCTTAAACGATAAGAAGCTTTTGCTTCTTATCTATTTTGTATGTAACAACCATCCTCTTCTTATAAAAAGTACTACTTGTGTTAGCATTAAAACTTTAATCACCCATTCACTCTGTTTGTGCATTGTAGAAAATGCTTGTGTTGCAGTCTGTTCTACTCCTAATTGCTGGGTATGAACAATAAATGGAGTGTAATAAAAAAGAAAAAGTCCTGTAGAAATAAGAACACTAAGCGATAAAATTAATGAAAAAAAGTCATTGTTTTTGCGTGCCATCATGACTTGCACTTCATAAATAATACTATAAAGGGCTACAAAACCAATGAGAATATTCATCTTTAAAAAAACCTGTGTCATTAAAATTCCACTTTGAAAATGAGTTAATACACCCTCACCTAAATACTTCTGTGGAAAAAAAATAATAGGTGCAACCAATGCACCTGCGGCTATTTCCACACCAATAGCAATACCTAAAAAACCTAAATAGAGTAATGTAAAACTTTTCATCGCTTCTCCTGAATAAAAAAACCTCGATCTAACCCTGCTAAATCTTTATAAAATGTAGGCTTAAGTCCATGTTGAATGCAATACTCTTGCAATGGTAATTTTTGATCGTATCCCATTTCACACACCAACATTTTAACCTTTTGACTCATAAACAAATCAATAATATGACACAACATCTCATCGCCCTTCTCTCCACCAAAAAGTGCCAAAGAAGGCTCAAAAGCAAGCCCTTTCCCTAAAGGCTCATCTTTTGCAATATAAGGAGGATTAGAGACAATCATATCGATAGGTTCATTGACTCCATCCAAATAACTTCCCTGTATAAAAGAAATTCGCTCATAAACACCGTGTTTCAAAGCATTTTTCTGGCTTACATGTAAAGCATCACTGGAAATATCAACTGCGGTTATTTTGACATCTGGAAGCATAAGAGCAAGCATAATACTGACAATACCACTCCCACATCCAATTTCTACAATATGTGCTTGCTTCGATAAATCTTTTGCTAATAGAACCGCCTTATCAACCAAAATTTCAGTCTCAGGTCGTGGAATCAACACCCGTGAATCCACAGCAAATTCTCTGTCATAAAAAGAAGCACACCCTAAAATATACTCCAAAGGTTCATGATTCGCACGACGCTTGAGTGCGCTATAAAACCATTCATTAAGGATTATATCATCACTATGTGAAACTATCCAGCTCATCTCTTTATCTAAGCATTCACCCAATAGTAACATCGTCTCTTTTTGAGGAATCGGTGTCACCTCTTTTAAACACGCTACGCCCAAAGACAAGCACTCTTTAATTTTCACTGATCTTCCTTTGAAAAACGCATTCCTAATTTTTCTAAACGTTGCGTTAAAGGTGGATGGGTAAAATAAAGTGCAATGCTTAAAGGGTGTGAAAAAGGAAAACTTTTATTTTCATCTGCAAGTTTGACCAATGCGGAACATAATGCCTCTTTACTTTCACACATACTGCCATATTCATCTGCTCTGTACTCATTATAACGACTCATTAAGCCAAATAAAGGCATTAAAACAAAAGAAATAAGCGGTGAAAAGAGTAAAAATAAAACCATAATGCTAAATGCTTCTTTCTTTACATGTAAAGATTCAAAAAGGCTTTGAGGAAGATTGCCAAAGAGTGCAAACATAATAAAAAGCATCAAAGCACTAGAGGCAATATTTTTTAAAATATCTTTGTGTTTAAAATGTCCCAACTCATGCCCTAAAACCGCTAAGAGTTCGTGTTTTTCAAGTTTTGCAATTAAGGTATCAAATAAGACCACACGCTTTGAACTTCCCAAACCTCCAAAATAAGCATTCAAACGATTATCACGCTTACTTGCATCCAAACTAAACACCCCACTACTTTTAAGCCCCGCTTCCCTTAATAACGTTTCGATAGAGCTTTTCAAATGCTCATCTTCTAAAGGAGTTAGTTTATTAAACAAAGGGACAATGACAATGGGATAAATCATGTTAATAAATAAAATTACGCCCAATGAAAATAAAAAGCCATAAAACCACCAATAATTAAAACTTGCAATAATCGCACTCATCGCCCAAAAAAAAGCCCCACCAAAGAGGATAAACATCACAGCTGATTTCATCTGATCAAAGAAAAATGTTCTTACATCAATAGTAGAAAAACCAAATTTTTTATCTAAACCAAACGTTTGATAGAGCTCAAAAGGGAGCATTAAAACATAGTTAATCGCAATAAAAAGCATGATAAGTGCTACAGAATGCATCAACGTATTTTCAAAAATAACATACGTACTTAAATACGAAAGCCCAAAGAGTATCCAACCTGCAAATACCACCGTATCATACAAAGTACTTAAAATGGTAAATTTTTGCACTGCAATTTTATACGCAGCTGCTTTTTCATAATTGTGAGCAGAGAGAATAACAGGTTTCCACTTTTTAGCCTCTAAAACATAACCCATCTCGGCCATTGCCGCATATATTTTAATACCACTGTACATGGCATACAAAACGAGTATTATCCAAATCATCAAACATACATCCTTTAAAAAACAATTGCTTGCAATCATAGCAATTTTTCTTCAATATTTTATAAATACATGTAACGCATATACAACAATCGAAGATTATAATGCGACGAGAAATAAAGTCAAATCTAAACCTTTTTACATATAAAGGCTTAGATTTATAAATTTATTAGGATTATTAGATTAGAATCCTATTTTTCAATACAAAAGGGGTTATTATGAATCTTTCAAAACAGTTATACATGATGCTTTTTATCATGTTAATAGGTATTTCAGGTGTCTTTTTCATAGGATTCACAAAAATGAATAAAGTTTATGACGAAACAAACTACGCCAATGTTAATTCCTTGCCAAGTATTCATCTGCTCAATGAAGTGATGCAAAATGGCTATCGCTTACGCCTTAATATTTGGGAGCATATTTCCACCGAAGATACACAAAGCATGAAAAAATCAGAAGAAGCAATTCAAAAAGTCAAACAAAGCATTGATAAAAGTTTAAGCACTTATGAAACCATGCTCTCCAACGATGAAGATAAAGCCCTTCTGATCAAAGATAAAGAAACCCTTGCCAAAGCTTATACCATTTTAGAAAATATTATGAAACTCTCCTCTGAAAACAAAAATCAAGAAGCCGCTAAAGTGCTTAATGCTAACCGCCCCTCTTTATTAGCTTTTACCCAAGCTTTGGATAAGCATATGACATTTAACCAAGAGCTTGCCCAACACGAAGCGAAAGATGCCGCTTCCATTAAAGATAATGCCAACACTATGATGATTTTTCTCTCCCTTTCTGTTTTACTTTCCTGTATTGTCATTGGGCATATGATTCGTAAAAACATCTTAGAAGGCGTTCATCTCGTTCGTGATAGCATTACCCATTTTGTTAATAAAAAAGAGTTGAAATTTCGCATTGCTTATAATAAAACCAATGAAATCAGAGAAATCGTCGATAGTTTTAATCACTTAGTTGAAGCCCTAGAACATACCATTGTCGATGCCAAACACTCCTCCAATGAAAATGCTTCCGTTTCCCATGAACTAAGTACCACGAGTATGCAAATTGGACGTAATGCTGAGCAAAGCTCAACCATCGTTTCCAATACCATTTCAGAGATTGCAACCATTAAAACCTTTGTACAAGAGACGAGTAAACTCTCTGAAAATATGAAAGAGGAAATTTCTAAGGCAGAAAATCGTTTGGATTACGCTAAAAATGAGGTTATTTCTCTTCGTAATGAAGTTGAATCCGCAAGCAATGAGCAAAGTATTCTTGCCCAAAAATTGGAACAAATGAGCCACGATGCTGAACAGGTAAAACAAATCCTCACCGTCATCTCCGACATTGCTGACCAAACCAACCTTCTAGCACTCAATGCTGCTATTGAAGCCGCACGTGCGGGTGAACACGGACGTGGCTTTGCTGTCGTTGCGGATGAAGTACGAAAATTAGCAGAGCGAACACAATCATCTCTTACAGAAATTAATGCGACCATTAATGTTATTGTCCAAGCTATTGTTGACTCCTCAGAGCAGATGAATAAAAATGCCAAAAATATCCAAAGGCTCTCCACCGTTTCCAGTGGCGTTGAAAAAACCATCGTAGGAACAACTGAAGTCATGCAAACCAGTGTTCAAAGTGTTACCATGAGCGCAAATAACTCGCAAAAAATAGCCCAAGACACCGATAAAATTGTAAACATGGTAAACAATATCAACGCTATTACCAGTGAAAATGCCAGAAGTGTTGAAGAAATAGCTTCCGCAGCAGATCACCTCTCTAAATTGGCTGAAAATCTCAACCTTAAACTCAACCAATTCCGCTCTTAAATCCTTTGCTTTTAGGGAATGTACTAGACATTCCCTCCTCTTTTCGTGCAGTAAGACATCATGGTATAATACGCCAAAAAATGAAATGAGGCACCGCTTTGGCACTGTTAGATTTAATTGGAATACACAAAGCATACGAAACCCAGAAAATTTTAACCAATGTTGATTTTTCACTCCACGAAGGAGAGCGTGTAGCGATTATTGGAAAAAATGGTGGCGGAAAATCGACCCTCATGAAAATCGTTTATGGCATATTAGAAGCCGATGAGGGACGAAGGATTTTGCAAAAAAATATTAAAGTCGGTATGTTAGACCAAACGCCTCGTTTTAAAGAGGGGATGAATGTCAAAGAGGCGATTGAAGAGGAATTAAAAGAGCTTAAAAATGCCAAACTTCGCTACGATGAAATTTTAGTGTTGCTTGAGTCTGATTTTCACAATGATGCTCTTTTACACGAACAAAGCCACCTTGCTACATTTTTAGATATTCATGACGCATGGAGTTTGGATGAAAAAATTGAAAAAGTCTTACAGGAATTTGACCTCAAACAGTTTGAAAACAGCGATGTTAATCTGTTAAGCGGAGGCGAACAACGCCGTGTAACGCTAGCTGGGCTTATCTTGCAAAAACCAGATATTTTGCTCTTGGATGAGCCAACGAACCATTTGGATGTTTATATGGTGGAATTTTTAGAAGAGATGATTTTAAAAGGAAAATTCACCCTGCTCTTTATCTCGCATGATCGTTATTTTATCGACCATTTAGCAACTCGAACGATTGAAATTGATGAGGGAAGCTTGCGCAGTTTTGAAGGAGGCTATGAAAATTATCTTGTCAATAAAGAACTTTTGATTCTCTCACTTCAAAAACAGCATGAAAATCTTCTCAAATACCTCAAAGGCGAAGAAGAGTGGTTAAGAAGAGGTGTTAAAGCACGTCTCAAACGCAATGAAGGTCGAAAACAGCGCGTATTTGAACTGCGTGAAAACGCGAAAAAAAATCCCTCTTTGGTGAAAAAACTTAAACTAGAACTAGAGAGAGAAAAGCATAATTTTAACGGTGAAAAAATCCTAAACAAACAAAAAATGCTCTTTGAAATGTACAACATCCATAAAAAACTTGGCGAGAAACTGCTCATCAGCGATTTCACAACCCGTATTTTACAAAAAGACCGTATTGCGATTGTGGGTAAAAATGGAGCGGGAAAATCGACACTCTTAAAAATTCTCCTTGGGGATTTAAGTGTGGATAGTGGTGTTTTCAATAAAGGTGATTTCAAAATTGGCTATTTTGACCAACAACGCTCTATGCTGGATGAAAACAAAGACCTGATTGAAACGTTTTGTCCCAATGGTGGCGATAGAGTTGATGTTAAGGGCAAAAATATGCACGTTTTTGGTTACCTCAAAAACTTTCTCTTTCCCAAAGAAGATTTAAACAAAAAAGTGGGTGTGCTAAGCGGTGGCGAAAAAAATCGTGTCGCTTTAGCTCTTCTTTTTGCGCAAGAAGTGGATTGTCTCATTTTAGATGAGCCAACCAATGATTTGGATATTCCAACAATTAACATTTTAGAAGAGTACATTCAAAGTTTTAATGGAGCGGTTATTTTTGTGAGTCATGATCGTTATTTTGTTGATAAAATAGCCCAAAAACTCTATGTTTTCAAAGGTGAAGGTATTGTAGAAGAGAGTTATCAAGGCTACAGCGAATATTTAGAAATTGAAAAAGAGATTAAAGAGCTGGAGATGATGGAAACATCTGAATTCACGCCAAAAGAAGAGCCAAAAACACAAAAAACAAAAGAGACACCACCGACAAAACTGAGCTACAAAGAGCAACGTCTGCTTGAAACACTCCCCTTGCAGATTCAAACCTTAGAAGATGAAATCAAAGAGATTAAAACGTGCCTTTCAAATCCAGCGTGTTACCAAAACATTGGACTGACACAACTCTCAAAAACACTCGAAGAAAAAGAGGCTTCATTAGAGCCTCTGATTGAAGAATTACTGCTGATTGAAGAAAAAGTAGAGATGATGCAAAAGGCTTAACTGCCCTTTGCATTACACTTTAAAGCTTGAAAGCGTTGTATCAAGCGTATGAGAATTTTTCAACATTACTTGAGAAATTTGAGCCAACTCTTCGGCAATTTTCTCATTGTTGTGAGAAAGTCCCAATGTTTTTTTCATTTGTTCCATCATCTGTGTTGTCATAGAAGCAATTTCTAGCACTTTTTGCGAAGCTTTTTTAGCATCTTCCATAGACTCTAAGGTACGTTTTTTGGTCTCTTGCGTCTCTTCTTCTACTTTACATGCACTCTTAGAAATATCATGAATATTTTGTGCATTATGCTCCATATGATCACTTAATTGCGTCACACCTTGTACAATCACACTAATAGTTGCATCAATCTCCGCCAATGATTTTTGAGTTCTCTCTGCTAATTTTCGCACTTCATCAGCTACCACAGAAAATCCACGCCCATGCTCACCCGCTCGTGCGGCTTCAATGGCAGCATTTAAAGCTAAAAGATTGGTTTGATCGGCTATCTCTTTAATCATTGCTAAAATAGATTTAATCTGATTCGTTTGAGAAACAACACTTTGCACTTGCTGCGCCATTTCTTGCTCATTTTCACTGGCGTTATTAATTTTTTGAACCACCTCATTTAAAGAAAAACTCATGGCTTCTAATACACTAAAAGAAGTACTATTATCTTCAACGGTATTCATGGCTAAGCGTTTTGACTCATCAAGATTTTGCTCAATATGTTTCATCAAATCAAAAGACATCTCAATTTGATGGGCTTGTTCTACCACACTTTTAGAGAAATTTGTTGCATTTATATTCAACGTTCCCCCAGTATGGTCAACGTTTTGAGAAATACCCTGAGACGTCACAATAATCGAGTGAATTTTTTCAATAAAAAGATTAATAAAGCGAGCGATATCCCCCATTTCATCTTTGCTTTGAATATTAAGCCGTGCTCTTAAATCGCCATTTCCACCACTTAAATCCCTCACCCGCTCTCGTAAAAGTATTAAAGGATTTCCTACGACACGTTTAAGCACTAGCATAATTAAAACCGAAGTGACTAAAAGTGAGATTGCAAAAATACTCACCAATTTCCAACTGATTTGAGAAATATAGCCATCAATTGCCTCAAACGAAAAAGTCATATCCATAACACCTAAAACATCACCTTCTTTTGACGTTGGATGACAAGAGAGACAATCTTTTTCCGCAATAAGCGGTTTTAAAAGCCTTAAACGATGCCCCTGTGCATCATCAAGTTCAATATTGCGAGGATGGGAATTTTTGAAAATAGAAACAATGGCTTCATCATTGGAAGGTTTTGCTTCTATGCCAAAAGTCTCAATGACCGCTAAAGACTGATGAATTTTCAGCTCTTTAATCCCTTTCATCTGCCCAGCATCTTGCAAAGACTTCTCAATCAATGCCCTATCGCCTAGATTCATAGTAGCTCGCACCGTTTGAAAAACAGATTGACTGAGCAAATCGAGGTTGTTTTCACTTTGAAGTTGGGAAGATTTTTTAAACTCCCCAACAATGAAAAATTGCAACACACTAAAACAAATCAACAACAAAGGAATAAGCGTCAAGCCTATTTTAAAACCAATGCCTTTTTGCATCACACATATATCTTTACATGTAAAGATATTTTAACACCCATTGCTACCATAAAAACTCCTCTATACACAACTCTTTTTGTAAACTTGATTTATTATAGTAGCAATAGCTGAGGCAAAAGTTAAACCTTTCTAAAAAAGACACTTTTTAGCCACACAGTTCCTTTTTTACCTCTTCACTCGCCATACCAATATTCCATGCAGGTTCCCACACCAACTCTATCTCGCACGAACGAACTCCTTCCAATTTTAAGACCGATTCACGTGTCCACTGCTGAATTAATTCGTGCAAAGGGCACCCTTTGGTAGAGAGAGTCATGGTCACGTGAACATTGTTTTTCTCATCCACTTTTACCCCATAAATCAACCCTAAAGAGACGATATCAAACCCAACTTCTGGGTCAATCACCGTTGAAATAGCCTCATATACTTGCTCTTCTGTCATCATTTTCCATTCTCCTTTATTTTAAAATTAAACGCATAAAACGCATTAAAGGCAACCAATATCAACGATACAATTAACGTAAAACTGCCTACTAAAAAGAGTGTTGGCAGTTGCATCACAACGCCCACTGCTTGAATCATCACCGCTCCAAATAAAAAATACGTCTGCGTATCGGCTATTTTAGTATGCACCATTTGATGGAGTAACGGTACTTTTTGTTTTCCAACCAACGGTGAAAATTTCTCATACCAAATCAAAAATGGCAAAATCTTATAAATGTGCCCCACAATAAACGAAAGTAAAAAACCAAAAAAGAAAAGAGATCCTGAGAGAATCGCTAAAAACTCATCTCCTTGAACCATATAAAGCACCAAACTTAGCACACTAAGACTGAGCGCCATCCATGCAAAGACGATATTTTTCACCCAATAATCATTCTGTTTACGCACCCGTTGTTTGAGAATCACACCCATTTGAATCACATAAAGCCCTATACCTACAACCATAAACAATGCAGCTAAGCCTTTCATCCCCCAGCCTAAGCCAAAGACAAATGTTATCATGCCCAGTGCGATACCTAAAGGATAGATACAAAGCGCTGCTTTAATCCAACTGTCTTTAAAACTATGGGAGAGTGAAAACATAGGAATTAAAACCATCGAAACCCCCATAACAATCATCATCACAAAACCACCTAGGGTTCCCATCACATGCGCTTTAATCCATGCATCAATCTCTATTTCAAAAAGTCCATGCCCAAGGGTAAAGCCTATGACAAGCCCAAGGCTTACCGAAACAAAAAGAAAAACAGTCGCTATCAACAAAAACCATCCCACGAGACTCATTGCTTCTAAACGATAAAAGGTGATAAACACATTGACACAAAAAATCAGCATAGCAAGATAGGTAATCACCGCACCATAAGGGATGAGCAGATGCAATGTGTCAAAATGAAAACCACTCACCATCAACACAAGACCCAACACGTACATGTAAAACTGTACATACGCAAAATCTTTTGAAAAAATCGGTGCTTCAAGAACCACAGGCAAAAGCTGATACATCGCCCCAAAGATAATCATCATCACAAAACCCAAAAGATAGAGGTGTGAAAATGCCGCTAAGGAAGAGGAGACCATAGCCCCTAAGATGTCAGACCCCATGCTAAAGAGCAAAAGTCCGCTTAAGATAAGAAAGAAAATTCCCGCAATAAAAAAATGCGCCACCAACACAAAAGGTGGTGCCATTTCGGTAGCAAGTGAGACTTTCATCACCTTATCCCGCACAATGCTTTTGACTTAAATCAGCCTTATTACTCGCACCCTCTTTGTAAGAGAAAATCAACTTTTGCTTTCCTCCTTCAAGTTCAATAACCTCAATGTCATAAAAATCACTCACTTTGGCTAAAAGCCCCACAGGAGAGCGATGGTTAATCATCACAACTTTTTTTTGAGGTGTATCTAAAAGCTCCAACGCCAACATGGCATTGACCATCGGTTCTGGGGGAATGCACATCGACGTATCAAACTCAATATACTCAATTCCATCGTGCGTGTAGGTTATAAAAGGGACCGTTGCATCGTTTACATGTAAAGAAATAGGTGTCATTGTTTCATCCTTTTAAGGGTTTATTTGGATGAAACTATAGTGGAAGATAAAAGGGATTTCCTTAATCTACATCAATAAAAAGAGAAAAAATGTCTGAATTGAAGAAGAAGCCCAAAAAAATGGGCTTTCAAAGAAGTTTTTAGTGTAAGAAGTGTCTAACCCCCGTGAAATAAAGCGCCATACCATACTCATTGGCAGCAGCAATCACCTCATCATCTCTGATGCTTCCACCTGGCTCAATAATGGCTTTTACACCTGCCTTTGCAGCCGCATCAATGCTATCTCGAAATGGAAAAAACGCTTCACTAGCAAGTGCAGCACCACTGACATCAATGCCCATATCTTCTGCTTTTCGAAGCGCCGCTTTGGCGGCATCCACACGACTGGTCATGCCCATGCCAATAGCAACCATCGCACTATCTTTAACATAAACCACACAGTTTGATTTGGTCAAACTTGCCACTTTATAAGCAATTTCAAGGTCACTCATCTCTTGTTTGGAAGCTTGACGAGTTGTGAGGCATTTTGCCTGTGTAATCTCTTCATCACACACCATATCGCTCTGCTGAAATACAAAACCACCATCCACATGTTTAAAGTCGTACGCATCTTCACTCAACACGAGATATTTGCTCTCTTGCGTAAAGATTTTGATACGTTTTTTACTCTCAAAAACGCTCAACGCATCTTCATCGACGTTCGCCGCAATAATCACTTCCACAAAAATTTCATTGATTTTCTCTGCTAAGGCTTTATCCAGCGTCCCATTAATCGCAACCACACCGCCATACGCTGAAACAGGATCGCATTTTAAGGCTTTCACATAACTATCAAGCAAATTCTCACCAATCGCAAAACCACACGGATTAGCATGTTTAATAATACATACCGCAGGTGCATCCCCAAAGGATGCAGCGATTTTAACCGCACCGTTGATGTCCGTCATATTGTTAAAACTAGCTTCGCCTTTGAGGGTTTTAAAATTGTTGGTAAAGAAGTAATCAAACTCGTACAATGCCCCTTTTTGATGAGGGTTTTCACCATAACGGGTATCAAACGCTTTAGTGCCTACGATAAACTGTTTTTCACCAAATCCCCCGCTAAAACGCTGATTCATATAATTGGCTATCATGCTATCATACGCTGCGGTATGCTCAAAGGCTTTAATCATTAAAGAGCGTCTAAAGTCAAGGGTATTACTTCCAGATTTTAACACATCAATCACCCTATCGTAATCCAAAACATCGGTGACAATCATGACATCGTTAAAGTTTTTTGCCGCACTTCGCACCATTGCAGGTCCACCAATGTCAATATTTTCAATAATTTCATCAAAATCATCGGTCTTTGCAATTGTCTCTTTAAACGGATAAAGATTAACACACACCACATCAATACCCTCAATGCCATGCTCTTTTGCAACCTTTACATGTAAAGGCAAATCTCTACGATGCAAAATACCACCATGAATCATGGGATTGAGCGTTTTAACCCTACCATCAAACATTTCAGGAAACTTTGTCACTTCAGAAATTTCAAGCGCTTTGATGCCCTCTTCTTTTAAGAGTTTATACGTTCCGCCTGTGGAAATAACCTCAAAACCAAGCCCTACCAATTCTTTTGCAAACTCGACAATCCCAGTCTTATCACTCACACTAATTAACGCTCTCACATTTTTCCTTTATTACTTTTATTAATAATTCATTGATACTTTTATTTTACAATATCTTCCTTTTAGGACGGATTAAAATTTGAAGCAATACATGACCCCCTCCCCTTCTTCTTCACAACAAATATGGCTAATTCTCTTTATGAGCTGGCTAATAGCAATGATTTCAACATTAGGAAGTCTCTTCTTTAGCGAAGTGATGCTTTTTCCACCCTGTGTCATGTGTTGGTATCAACGCATTTGTATGTATCCTTTAGTGCTCATTTTCTTTATAGCACTTTTTTCAAATGACAAAAATGTCTTTAAATACGCTATGCCTTTAGTGCTCATCGGACTCTTTTTTGCCCTCTACCATAACCTTCTCTCATGGGGTGTGCTTCCAGAGAGTGCTGCGCCTTGTACACAAGGTGTTTCATGCACAAGTGAATACATCAATTGGTTTGGCTTTATTAGCATTCAATTTTTATCGTTAAGTGCATTTGCACTCCTTTTTATTTTACTACTTTGCCTCAAAAAAAAGGATACAAAATGAAAAAAAAGTGGATAATTATTGGTACGTTTATAGCGCTTGTTGCGCTCTATTTTGTAGGAAGTTACTTTTATCAAAACGCTGATCACAGTCTCAAAAACGAAAAAACAGTAGCACTTATTCGCCCTCACGCCTTTGTTCTTGGAAATCCCAATGCTAAAACCACTATTGTAGAGTTCTTTGACCCTGCGTGTGAAACGTGTCGAAATTTTTACCCGTTTGTAAAGAAGATGATGAAACAACATCCTGATAAAATTAAATTGGTTTTACGGTATGCCCCTTTTCATAAAGACTCTTCTGTGGTGGTTGCCATGCTAGAAGCGGCTCGCTTACAAGGAAAATATTTAGAGACATTAGGTGTCATCTACAAATATCAAGATAAATGGGCAAGTCACCACACTCCAAATATTGGCTTAATTTGGACGTTTCTGCCTGAAGCAGGTGTCGATATTGAGAAGATTAAAGAGGATATGAAAAAACCTGAAATCGAAGCACTCATTGCACAAGATATTGCTGATGTAAAAACACTCGGTGTTAGAGCAACCCCTGAGTTTTTTGTCAATGGTAAGCCTCTACTCAAATTTGGCTACAAAGAGCTTCAAGCACTCATCGAATCTGAATTATAGAAAAACCCTCTAGCAGGGTTTTTCCTCGTGACACTCACAGCCATGAAGACGAATTTCTTTGCGTTTTTTTGCGGCCTTAAACCGCTTAATTTGCGCAGGTGTTTCAGGAATAAGCTCAGGCACAGGTGTTGGTTTGCCATCTTTACCGATGGCAACCATCGTAAAAAAACAACTGTTGGTATGCATCGCTGTTCCTTTTTGAATATCCTCCGAAATGACTTTAATACCTACTTCCATCGACGTTTTACCCGTGTAATTCACGCTGGCTAAAAACGTGAGCAGTGAGCCTACTGAGACAGGATGTTTAAAAATCACCTGATCGACTGACATAGTAACAACATAATGCCCACAATAGCGTGAAGCACACGCATACGCCACTTGATCCAGCAATTTTAAAATATCACCCCCGTGTACATTTCCCGCTAAATTGGCTTTATCAGGTGTCATTAAAACCGACATCGTTAAGGTGTGTTTTTCAAACGGAGTGGAGAGCATTTTCTTCCTTTACATGTAAAAAATATCAAAAAAATTTCCTTCATTGTAGCATATTGAAAACGTAACCTTTCTCTCACTTTCAACACGTTTCATAAAAATTCTCTTTTTTTTCATAACATTTCAAACAATATGCGATAGAATCATTAGGCGAAAAAATATTAAAAATAATGAACATGAAACACTATTTATTCAAAAACATCAAAATGATTCTACTCTTTAGCATAGGTTTCTTTATCCTTATTATTGCTAATTATTGGATGAATCTTTATATTTTAAAAAGTACCATTGATGATTTGCAAATTCAATCCATGAAAGATGTTTCAAATCATTTAAATAAATGGTTAGAAGCAAAAATAAGCTCCTTATATCTTGCAAGAGATTTTGTGAGTAAGCTCAATCCAGATGAAAACGAAAAACGTATTCACGAAATTTTAACCAATAGTTCTAAACTTGCTGGTTTTGCGACTATCTCTATGCAAACTTCGTATTCACCTACACTTCTTTTGGACAAAAAAACTTCTTTATGTCAACCTCAACCTGAAGCCTTTTTTTATCATGAAAAAACTCTTTTTGACAATACAATAACCCTACACTTTGAACCTTATCACGATACAATGAGTCTTGTTGTGTGTACGCCCCTTCGTACACACAACGCTCCTAAAAGAGTCTTATGTGGCACACTCCCTTTAGCGTATATTCAAGCAGAAATTGCGAGTATTTCACTCCCTTATGATGGCAAGGCTTTTTTAATTGACCAAAATAAACGTATTTTAGTGCATAATGATGCACAAAAAATTTTCAAACTATTTCCTTGTGACTTGGATAAAAACTCTTGCCATCTTGTTAAGACAAGTGAATGTTTAGAAAATTACATTTTTTCTTATGCGCCCATTAAGCTCTTAGATGGGTATCTTATTGCTCAATTAGAGAAAGAAAAAATGTATGAAAAAGTGGATGTACAACTTTTTATCAATATTGTCATTTATACAGTAAGCTTACTCTTATTCATACTTTTAAATCTTTTATATAACATTTTAGCCTATAAAAATATCAAACAATTATCCACGGCAAAAGCATTGATTCATAATTTTATTGATCATAATGAAAAAGGAATTTTAATTGCCGATGACACACAACATATTACGTATTATAATCAACGATTTTTAGAACTCTTAAAAGTCTCGAATCTCGAATCAAAAAACAATTATTTATCCACACAACACCCTCTTTATCAAAATCTTCCGCCATGGGTTCAATCGTGTATGAACAAAATGATAAAAGCAACGATTAAAAAACAAAAAACATGGGAAAATGCTTTTTCATTTTCTTACAATAATCAACGTTTTCATTTTTTTTGCATTATGTCACCCGTTAAAGATGGCAAAGGAACCTATAAAGGTATTATTATCATTTTAGATGATATAACAGACCAAACAGAAGAAAAACAGCAAAAAAAAGAGCAAGAAGATATTCTTTTTCAGCAATCCAAAATGGCAGATCTTGGAAAAATGATAGGTGCCATATCGCATCAATGGCGTCAACCTTTAAATGCCATCTCTATTCTCTTAGGAAATTTACTGCAATTTAAAAAGATGAAGTGTTTAACCGATGATATTTTTGAAGAAAATCTTCAACGAGCTATATCCAATACCCACTATCTTTCCACAACAATTGATACTTTTAAAAATTTTTATGTACCTGAAAAAGAGATGCACGTCTTTGATTTAAAAACAGCTATTCAAGACACCCTTTTTATTATAGAGCCTCATTTTAAAAATACCAATATCTTTATTGATTTTATTGCGGAGGAGAAAGCGTATCTTTGTACTACGTATAAAAATGAATTTCAACAAATTATCGCCAATTTATTATTTAACGCCAAAGAAGCGCTAATGGAACATGTTAAAAAAGAACCTATGAAAATTAAAATAATCCTAGAAGAAACAGAAAATAACTACACTATCAAAGTGGAGGATAATGGTCCAGGTATTAATATTAATATGAGAGAAATGCTATTTAAACCCTTTAAATCAACCAAAGGAGCTAAAGGAACAGGTAATGGTTTATACCTTTCTCAATTAATTGCTACACAAAAATTAAAAGGGCACCTTTGTGTTCTTTCCTATCACAATCCAACAATTTTTCTATTATCACTGTTCAAAAATAAAGAGGATTTATCATGTTAGACATAAACATTCTGAAAAAACTGGCTAATATTTATGTGCTTATTGTTGAAGATGACGAAATGACTTCCTATGCATTAAAACAATCTTTAATCATGCACTGCCGACGTGTCGATGTTGCCAATAACGGCATGAGTGGATTTGAAATGTTTGAAAAAAATCGCCATGATGTCGTCATTGCCGACATCAATCTTCCAGAAATGAACGGTTTAGAAATGGTTGCCGCCATGCATACCATTGCGCCACATTTACCCGTTATTATCATTACTTCCTATGATAATTCAGAAAATATTGCGGAGAGTATCCATCAAAGAGCATACAGTTATCTACGCAAGCCTATTCAAATTGATGACTTACAAACAACACTCCTTATGGCAACCAAAGACATTTGTACGCATTGCATCACTCTACAGAACAACTTCACCTATGATATTGAGCATAAGCTATTAAAACAAGCTGAAAAAAATATTGTTTTGACAAAGTCTGAGAGAGAATTGTTGCATCTTTTAATACTTAATATCAATCAAATTATTGATTATGTAACCATTGAAAATTATGTCTGGAAAGAAAAAAGTATGAGTATTCAATCTTTACGCATGTGTATCAAAAAAATTCGCAATAAAACCTATCCTGAAATTATAGAAAACATCTCAGGATATGGCTATCGTGTTCTTTCTTCTTAATTCTATCGTCCACTAAAATCCTTAATATGCCCTTCTTTTATAAAATTTATTTTTTAATTATTTTTTTATAGTTTAATTTGATGTTTTAAATTTCAAGGAGGTCATTATGGCTGATATTACCCGACGTAATTTTGTTAAACTTGGAGCACTAAGTGCAGGAATGGTAGCACTAGGTGAAAGTTCACTTGGTGCAAGCGTACTGGATCAAAAAGGTGTTAAATACGATCAAGAATATGATGTTGTGGTTATTGGTTCTGGATTTGCGGGGCTTGCCGCAACTATTACCGCAGCAGAAAAAGGTCTTAAAGTATGTATGATTGAAAAAATGGGACGTTTTGGAGGTAATTCGATCATTAATGGTGGATTATTTGCCGTCGTAAATAGCCCTAAACAAAAAGCAGAAGGTGTTCAAGATTCTATTGAGCTTTATCTCAAAGATATGCTTAAAGCAGGGTTAAATATGAATCACACAGATAATCTTAAAGTCATTGCCGCTAGAAGTGCTGATGCGCTTAAATTAACTGAAAAATGTGGTGCAAAATATTATGAAAAACTTTCTCACCTCGGTGGTCACTCTATTCCTAGAACGTATTTAACATCTACCGCAAGTGGCGCTGGCATTGTTCAACCTATGTTAGGCTATGCAGAAAAACTCTCCAATGTCACACTGAAAAACCGAACAAAATTTGATGATTTTATTGCAGACGATTCTGGACGTATTGTCGGCGTTGTTATACGAGAGAACTATAAATTTGATATGAAAGCCTTAGATGACCATGCAGAAAATAAAACAGGAGAGACCAAATACATTAAGGCACGCAAAGGTGTGATTCTTGCCAGTGGTGGTTTTTGTCGTGATACTTTTTTACGTAATATGCAAGACCCTAGTATTCCTCTTGAATGCGACACAACAAATCAGCCAGGTGCAACAGGTGAAGTCATTATGAAAGCGTTAGAATTAGGTGCTGTACCCGTTCAGATGTCATGGATTCAATGGGGACCTTGGGCAAGCCCAGATGAAAAAGGATTTGGTACCGCTTCTAATTTTAACATTAATGCAACATTTAGATACGGTATTACCGTTGACACAAAAACAGGCAAACGTTTTATGAATGAACTAGCCGACCGTCGTGTTCGCTCACTTGCAATGTTTAATGTCATTGGTCAAGATCAAAACTACCCTATCAATATTTGTGATCAAGCCGCTGTGGATAAAATCATTCCTGATTTGACTGCAAAAGCACTTGCTTCAGGCGTTGTCAAAAAATTCAATACACTTGATGAACTCGCAGCAGCCTACAAAATGCCAGCAGCGGAGTTGAAAAAAACCGTTGAAGCCTACAATGGTTATGTCACCGCTAAAAAAGATACCGAATTTGGGAAACCCGTGCATGGGGTCGAAGGTGTACAAATTAATAAACCTCCTTTTTATGGCACACGAGGCGTTCCTAAACTGCACTACACCATGGGTGGCTTAAAAATCAACGACAAAGCACAAATCATTTCGACAAAAACAAAAAAACCGATTCCAGGGCTCTTCTCTGCAGGTGGAGTAAATGGCGGTATCCATGGTGCAAGTCGTTTGGGTAGTTGCTCTATTCCTGACTGTCTTGTCTTTGGTATGGTCGCGGGAGAAAACATCTAAATGAAACAAAGAGCACAAAATATATTTGTAGCTCTTTGTCTTTCTTTATGTTTTACTCTCTTACCTTTAACGCTTAAATCAGGAGAAGTTACCTCTTCTTCTCCTGATCTAAAAGGAAGAGAAACCGTAACGATGACACAAGAGTTCAAAGAAAAGTATCCTCTCAAACGTGTCCATGCAAAATTATCTTTAGAATGTCTCTTTTGTCATGATGGACAGGGAAATAATCCTGAAGCGTTTAAAGCGGTTAGAGAAAAAACCTGTCTTGAATGCCATGGCTCTAAAGAAAAAATTGCGCAACGTTTAGATTTTATAGGCAAACCAAATCCTCACAACTCCATTCATGATGGAACACGTTTATCCTGTGATGAATGTCACTATGAACACAAAGCATCTATCAATATGTGTGCGGAATGTCATGAAAAAGAGATTGCTACGAATATGTGGATGAGGAAAACGCCATGAAACTTAAACTATTTATCTTTCTATCCATAGGTATTGGTATTGGATTGATATTCAGTCTTGTAACGTACTATGGACTCCACAAAACAAGTGACCAAAAATTTTGTGTCATCTGCCATGAAATGGACCCTATGGTGGTGGCTTATAGAGAAGATGTACACGGAGGTGCTGGGAAATTAGGTGCGAGTGCAAAATGTGTTGATTGTCACCTTCCCCATGACAATATCCTCAAATACATCTACACCAAAGCAAGAAACGGTGTGGTAGAAGGAAGTATTCATCTCTTTGGAGACCCTTCTAAAATTGATTGGATTGAAAAAAGAGCACACAGAGAAAGTTTTGTCTTTGATGATGGCTGTTTAGAATGTCATGGCAATCTTCTCTCAACTCAAACATCTTCCAAACAAGCACAAAAAATGCATAAACATTATCAAAGCCTAAAAGGAACGGATAAAGAAATTCATTGCGCTTCGTGTCATATTGATGCAGGACATCAAAATATGCGAAATACCTTAAATTATTACACCCCAGAATTTGAGATAATGAAGGAGCAAATGAAAGAGAAAAAGAGTGAAATACAAGAAAAATATCAACACTATGGCATCCAAAAAGAGAAGTAAAAAGCTTTCTTTTTATGCCTCATTTTTCATATTTGGTATTCTTATTGATACATTACATGTAAAAACGAAACGAGCGTAATTGTGCTACAATCATTTCATTAAAAATAAGGATACCTTATATGAGTAGCTTTGATGAAATCGTAGATAGAACCCAAACGCCCTCTGAAAAATGGGACAAATACAAGGGAAAAGATGTTATTCCCACATGGGTTGCCGACATGGATTTTAAATCGCCTCCATGTGTCATAGAAGCCTTGCAAAAACGTGTACGCGAAGGGGTTTTTGGTTATACCGCTGTTGATGATGAAACCTATGATGCGATTCTTGCGTTTATGAAACGCCACTACAATTGGGAGATTCAAAAAGAGTGGTTGGTCTTTACGCACGGCGTGGTGAGCAGTATGAACATTGCGTGTATGGCGGTGGAGGGAGAAAGCGTCATGACAACGACACCGATTTACCCCCATTTCATCAAAGCACCTAAACATGCAGGGCGTGAAGTGATAGCCATTAAAATGAAAGAAGAAAACAAGCGCTGGACGTTTGACTTTGAAGCGATGGAAGCGCACATAACACCTACATGTAAACTCTTTATGCTTTGCAATCCTTACAATCCAGCAGGAACTGTTTTTACATGTAAAGAGTTAGAGCAACTAGGAGCATTTTGTTTAAAGCATAACCTAAGCATCTGTTCAGATGAAATTCATGCCGATTTGATTCTCAATGATACGGCAAAACATATTCCTATTGCCTCACTCAGCCCCGCACTTCAAGAATGCACCATTACACTGATGGCTCCAAGTAAAACCTTTAACATTGCAGGACTTCAAGCCTCGTTTGCCATCATCCCCAATACCTCGCTTCGTAAACGCTTTAAAGAGACGATGGGCAGCATGGTAGGAGGAATTAACCTCTTAGGTATTATTGCCATGAAAGCTGCATACCTTGAAGGTGATGCGTGGCTAGCGGATCTTCGTCTTTATTTAGCAGAAAACCTCAAACTCGTTCAAGCCTTTGTCGCCAAAAATCCCAAACTTAAACTCTTAAATCAAGAAGCCACCTTTTTAGCATGGATAGACGCTTCTGCTTTACATGTAAAAAGCCCGTATGACTTTTTTCTGGAATTTGGCGTGGGTCTTAGCGATGGGGAAGGCTTTGGCGACAAAAATTGTGTACGATTAAACTTTGGAACCCAAAGGACTCTTTTAAAGGAGATTTTAGAACGCATGCAAAAGGCAATGGATAATTTAAAAATTTAAGGCAAAATCGCTAAAATCATATAATTTTTTTAAGGGACACGATGAAACTTTTTTATCTTATGATGCTGACTTTGCTTTTTTTAGTGACAGGATGTAGCCAAAAAACTTTAGTACAAACACCCCCTCCTGTTATCCAACCTGATGATACACCTAAACGCATGGGAATCCTTCAAAATGCGCTTAAATACCATGGCAAAAAAGATGGTGGGGATTGTTCAGGATTTGTCACATTGGTCAATAAAGAAAGTTTTGCTCCCTATTTCACCACCGAAGAGCTCAATGAATACTTCGAAGACTCAAGGCGTTCACTCGCCATTTACAATCTTTTAGAGACACAAAACCGTCTCTACCATGAAAAACCAAAAGTGGGCGATCTTATCTTCTTTGCCAATACCGTTAAAAAATACGCTCAAGCCAAAAAAAGTGTCGATAACATTACCCATATTGGCATCATTACGAAAATTGACAACGATGAAACCGTACATTTTATCCACCATACCAAAGGAAAAAATCTCATTAGCCAAATGAATTTAAACTATCCAAAAGACGTCAACTACGAAGAAAAAAAGATCAATTCCTACATGGAAAAATGCCCTAAAAATGAAGGCCATCTCTGCTTAGCCCCTAATTATTTTAGTGCTTATGGGAGTATCAAATGAAACCAATCATTTTAAGCCTAAGTGCCTTGCTACTGTGTGGATGTGCCATCACACACGTTGAAGTTACCCCAACAAGCAATGTCGCTGAAATCAAAGTTGAACCTAAAATGTACATTGACAAAGAACCAAACAATGAGCTCTTTCTGGAAAAAGAGAAAGAGGGATATAGGTTGCGCCATGCACCTGAGCTCTCCTCCCGTGAGGCAATTGTTGAGAATGCCATGATGTATTTGGGAAAACGAGATGGAGGTGATTGTTCAGGATTTGTCAATCTTATCAACCTTAAAACTGGTCGTCCTTTCTATAATGAACAAGAGTTAAACGCAAGTTTTGATAACGCACGAAAATCCCGTGCCATGTTTAATCTTATGTCTAAAAAAGGCAATGCTTACGAAGCTAGACTTCCAAATCTTGGAGACCTTGTCTTTTTTGAAAATACAGAGCGAAGAGCCACTCCTAAAACTAAAAAAACAGTTCAAAGCAAAACAAAAAATGGTAAAAAAGAGGTCGTTCAAAAGAAAGCACCTGTGCCAAATGTGGCTGAGAATATCACGCATGTAGGTATTGTCACCAAAGTTGAAGCCGATGGTACGGTAGAATTTATTCACCACTCCAATGGTAAAAATATTTTAGATTATATGAATTTTAACTACCCCATGCTCACACACAAAGATGGCAAAAAAATCAATACCTATATGAAGCGTTGCCCCTCAAAAAAAGGTGCCGCACAACCACAATGTATGAATATCGCCTTTTTTGTCGCATACGGGACATTTTGAGTTTTAGAAAGCTAAAATAAGAAGTAAAAAAGAGGTGCCCTCGCACCTCTTAAAGATTTAGATATCTTGCTCGATAACTTCTTGGAAACGGTTAAAATAACGCTCTTGTATCGCTTCAACACTTTTTGAAATATCATTACATGTAAAGGTATTTCCACCCACCGTTCCGATTTTAGTAGCAGTTAAACCAACCGTTTTAGCCATCACTTCAAAGCCTGCTTCATCGTTTACTTCAACGAGTGCACGGGAAAAACTCTCTGAAAAAATGTCTTTAGCATCGTTACATGTAAACTTACATGTAACACCTTTTCCACTTTTGGCGACCATTTTAGCCAGCGCGATGGCAACGCCACCTACGTTCACATCTTTAGCCGCATTCAAATAACCTTTTTTATTGGCTTCAATGACCAATTCCCACAGTTTCAGCTCTTTGTCATAATCAAGCTTTGCTAAGGTTCCCTCGACTTTGCCAAAAAGCTCTTTCATATACAAGCTTCCGCCAAAATCGCTTTTAGTTTCACCAATGAGATAAATCGAAGCGCCCTCTTTTTGGAAGCTTGATGGAAGCGTTTTGTTCGCATCGTCATTCAAACCCACCATCACAATCGCAGGGGTTGGGAAAACACCTATGCCATTGGTTTCATTGTACAAAGATACGTTACCGCTGACAACAGGCGTATTGAGTTTCGCACACGCCTCTTTGATGCCATAACACCCCTGTGCAAACTGCCACATGACCTCAGGGTTTTCAGGATTGCCGTAGTTGAGACAATCGGTAATTGCTAATGGTCGTGCGCCACTCATAGCAACATTTCTTCCACTTTCAGCCACCGCAGCAGCAGCACCCATTTTAGGATCGATGTAGTTATAACGTGGGTTACAATCGCTACTCATCGAAAGTGCTTTACCGTTTTCTTTGATACGAATCACGCTTGCATCCAAACTTCCTGGTGCTTTAATGGTATTGGTTTGAACGGTGGAGTCATATTGGTCAAAAATCCATGATTTATCACTGACTTCGACGGAGTTTAAAAGGGTATCAAACGCTTTTTGGTTCTCTACTTTAGCAAAGTCGTTGATCGTTGTGTTTTTAATAGAAGCCAAATAAGCTGGCTCTTTAGTGGGTCGATCATAAATCGGTGCTTGCTCGCTCACGGGTTGTACTGGCATATCTGCCACTCTCTCACCATGCCAGAAGAGTTCCATGTTGCCCGTTGCTGTTACTTCACCGATGATTTCAGCGTTTAGATCCCATTTTCTAAAGATCTCGACAACTTTGTCCTCATACCCTTTTTTAGCACAGATGAGCATTCGCTCTTGTGATTCAGAGAGCATAAATTCAAATGGTTGCATACCCTCTTCACGAGCAGGAACTTTATCTAAGTGCATGATCATACCGCTTCCACTTCGTCCTGCCATCTCGAATGAACTTGAAGTAAGTCCAGCCGCACCCATATCTTGAATACCCACGATGTAGTCAGTTTTAAAGAGTTCTAAACATGCTTCCAAAAGAAGTTTCTCAGCAAATGGGTCACCCACTTGTACGGTTGGGCGTAGGCTTTTGTTTGCTTCCGTAAAGCTATCACTCGCCATAACAGCGCCACCCAGACCATCACGACCTGTTTTTGAACCAACATAAACAACTGGATTGCCGATACCCTCAGCTCTGCCGTAAAAAATCTCATCACTTTTTGCAAGACCTAGTGTGAATGCGTTAACCAAGATATTGCCATTGTAGCTCTCATCAAAAAAGGTCTCACCACCAATGGTTGGAACACCCATACAGTTACCGTATCCACCGATACCTGCAACCACACCACGTACAAGGTAGCGTTGATGATGCGATGTGTCGTCATTGTTGGTGACATTGCCAAAACGAAGCGAGTTCATATTGGCTACAGGGCGTGCACCCATCGTAAAGACATCTCTTAAAATTCCACCCACGCCCGTTGCTGCACCTTGGTAGGGTTCAATGAAACTTGGGTGGTTGTGTGACTCCATCTTAAAGACAGCCGCCATGCCATCGCCCACGTCGATAACACCCGCATTCTCACCTGGTCCTTGAATGACCCATGGGGCCTTGGTGGGGAAGCCATTGAGGTATTTTTTGCTGGATTTGTAAGAGCAGTGCTCACTCCACATGGATGAGAAGATACCGATCTCTAGCATATTAGGCTCACGTCCTAAAATGTTCAAAATATTTTCATATTCGTCTTTGGTTAACTTATGCTTTTTTAACACTGCGTCTAAATTTTCCATGAATTGTTACCCTATGTGATGTAATTAAAATGGGCTTATTGTACAAAAAAGGAACTAAAAGTTAGTTTTGACGCAAATACTCCTCACACGCTTCTGCACTCATGGGTTTTGCAAATAAAAAGCCTTGCGCCATTTTACAGCCATTTTTAAGTAAAAACTCTTTTTGCTCTTCCTCTTCGACGCCTTCTGCTAATACTTCAAGCTTTAAACCCTTTGCTAGATCTACAATGGCACGTAAAATAGCTCTATCTTCGTAATCATAAGGCAAATCTTTAATAAAAGAACGATCAATCTTAAGTTTTTGGAGTGGCAATTGTTTAAGATAACTCAAAGAAGAATATCCTGTTCCAAAATCATCCACTGCAATACTAAAACCCAAATCTTTAAGTTCTTGAAGCATCGGAATAGAAGATGTAGCTTTTGTCATAATATAACTCTCTGTGACTTCTAATTCAATACACGAAGCATCTACATTAATTTCTTGACGTATTGATTCTAGTCTCTGCACAAAATTTTCCTCTTCCATCTGTACACCCGAAATATTAATTGCCATTTTCCCCTCAAAAAGCTTTTGGTTTTTCCATGCTTTGAGTTGATACAAAGCTTTTTTAAAAACCATCTCACCCAAAACAACAATCAAGCGATTTTCTTCTGCTCTGGGAATAAAAAAGTCAGGATTCATAACCCCTTTCATCGGATCCATCCATCGAACCAATGCTTCAATACCAACCACTTTTTTTGTTTCCAAATCAACTTGTGGCTGATAATAGAGGATAAACTCATCTTTTTCAATGGCACGTTTTATTTCGTTATCAAGTTTTGTGGATTTAATAATACTATCTGTCATGTCTTGTGTATAAAAAACATATCTATTTTTGCCACTACTTTTGGCTTCATACATGGCTGTATCTGCATTTTTAAAAAGAGCTTCAAAACTATTGCCATTTTGCGGAGCACACGCAACACCTATACTTACTCCTAAGGAAAACGCATCTTCTTCAATCACAATAGATTCAATTAAACTTTGCACCAAATCTTCACACAAACTTCCTACATGTAAATGCCCCTCCGTTAAAATAACAAACTCATCGCCCCCTACACGTGCTAAAAAATCAGACTCTTTAATACAGGAGTTAAATCGCTTTGCAACAATTTGAATCACTTTATCACCAATAGAATGCCCATACATATCATTGATATTTTTAAAATAATCCAAATCCAAAAATAAAAAAGCCATCGAAGTAGATTCACTCAAACGTCTTTTTTCAAACTCCTGCCTTAAATAAGCCCGATTAGGTAATTTAGTCAAAGGATCATTGAGTGCCAAAAAGAGCATATCTGCTTGAGATCGTTTACGTTCACTAATATCTCGATGTGTTCCTGCAAGTCTTAAGGGAGCACCTGTTTTTTCATCTCGTTTAACAACAGCACCAGAGCCTTCAATCCAAACCCAATGCCCATCCGCATGTTGCATTCTAAATTCAATGATATAAGGCTTATTGTGACGAATGGTATTCTCAATCGCTTTATCTACAATAATTTTATCACTGGGATGAATACGGTTAGACCAATCTGTAATCGTATGTTCAATCTCATCACGGTTTAAGCCTAAAAAAGAAAGCCATCTATCATTGACCATTTGTCTATTGTGCACATAATCCCAGTCCCAATAGCCAAGATTTGCCCCTTCAATTACATATTCTAAGCGTTGCTGATGCTCATGAAGATTTTTTCGCATCGTATCAATTTCATCAATTTTTCTTTTAATTAAAACATACAGCATCAAAGAAGTAATGAAAACAAAAAAGAGTCCTTTAACTGTCTGTACAGAGCTCAGTAAAGAAGCGTCTTTAATGAAAAACCCCAAGATAGTATCAGAGAATAAAATCCATAAAATAGAAAAAAAAGCATAGACAAAAACAATACGTAAAGAATTCAACATAATACGCATAAGCTTATTCTCCTTAACATATCGCTACATCCATGAGTCTATTATACAGATATTTATATTATTTTGATAAAAATTCAGCTAAGATTCAAACTTAAAATTCACTTCTGAGGCGGTCGTTTATGTTTGGTCTAGGTTTTTCTGAAATCCTCGTCATTGCGATTATTGCTATTTTATTTTTAGGTCCTGAAAAACTTCCTGATGCAATGGTAAAAGGTGCAAAATTTTTCAAATCATTTAAGAACAGCATTAATGATGTCAAAAGCTCTTTTGAACAAGAGATGAAAATTCAAGAACTTAAAGAAGAAGCACTTACCTATAAAAAAAAGCTAGATGAAGCAGCCACCAGCGCAAAAAAAGTGATTACCTTTGATGAACTTGAAGAGATTAAAAAAACAACACAAGGGGTTACTGACTCCTTAAAAGAGTTAGAAAACAGTGTCAAAGAGAGTACCTCTTTTGAGTCAATTACAACACCCATAGAACCAACCACACTAGTAACACCCACCCCTTCCCCCCTTGTAGCAGAAACTAAAAAAGAGGAAAATGTCTAATGTTTGATGAGTTAAAACCCCATTTAGCAGAACTTCGTAAGCGCCTTAGCATCTCTTTAGCCGTTGTTATTGTTATGTTCTTGGTCTGTTTTTCTTTTTGGCAACCCATTTTAGATTGGATGATTGCACCACTAAAAGAAGTTTTACCTGCGGGAAGTAGTGTTATTTTTACGGGTGTTCAAGAACCTTTCTTTACTGCTATGAAAGTAGCATTTTTTGCAGGCTTTATTGTCTCTTTGCCTGTTATCTTTTGGCAATTTTGGCTCTTTGTGGCACCAGGACTCTATGACAATGAAAAACGCCTTGTGATTCCTTTTGTATCTGCTGCCACGTTAATGTTTTTAATGGGAGCGGCTTTTTGTTACTACATTGTTGTTCCTTTAGCCTTTGCTTTTCTTATTGGCTTCGGTAGCGCACTTTTTACAGCTCTGCCGAGCATTGGTGAATATGTTGGGTTTTTTACCAAAATTTTAGTGGGATTTGGTCTTTCTTTTGAAATGCCTGTCATCATCTTTTTCTTTGCAAAATTAGGCTTAGTTGATGATAAGGGATTAAAAGAATTTTTTCGCTATGCCATTATTATTATTTTTATTTTAGCAGCAATGCTCACACCTCCTGATGTTCTTTCTCAGTTTTTGATGGCAGCTCCGCTGATTATTTTATATGGTATTTCCATTTTAGTTGCCAAAGCCGTCAATCCTTATGTACCGAGTGAAGAAGAGAGTGAAAATACTGATGAAGAAATAAAAGAAGAGGACTAAGCCATCGATCCGCTTCTAAAATCCACTTATGACTACACGCTTCCTCCAGAGCTCATTGCCACCCATCCTGTTGAACCACGGGATGAGGCGAAACTCTTGGTGTTTAATCGACAAAATGGCACAGTGACCCATACCCTTTTTAAAGAGCTATTTCATTATTTACCTCAAAACATAGCGGTGCTTCTTAATGATACAAAAGTTGTTAAAGCACGTGTTTTTGGGAAAAAAGAGAGTGGTGGTGAAATTGAACTGCTCTTAAATGCCCCCTTACATGAAAATTTTTACTCTGTTTATATTAGAGGTCGTGTTAAAAAAGGAATGAAACTTCATTTTGATCAAGCACTAGAAGCAGAAGTTATTGAACTTAAAGAAGATGGCACACGTATTGTTGCCTTTTTTAAAGAGAAGAAAGCACTGCATACGCAAGCACTTTTTGATAGTTTAGAGACGATTGGGCATATTCCTCTGCCACCTTACATTAAACGTGAAGATACACGAGAAGATACAATAGATTATCAAACGGTTTTTGCCAAAGAACAAGGTGCTGTAGCAGCGCCTACTGCGTCTCTTCACTTTACAGACAGCATGTTTGGAGCACTTAAAGAGCATTATGAAACGCATTTCTTAACCTTACATGTAGGGGCAGGAACATTTAAACCTGTTGAAGCGGAACATATTTTAGAACATGTTATGCACTCAGAAATCTATGCTATTCCAGAACTTACATGTAAACTCATAGACTCCCAAAAGCCCCTTCTTGCAGTGGGGACAACCGTGACTCGAAGTGTTGAATACTATGCAAGAGCCAAAGAGCCTCTAGGAAAATGCAATCTTTTCTTACATCCCAACAATCCACCCTTACGTGTCAATCATCTTTTAACCAATTTTCATCTTCCCAAATCAACACTCATCATGTTGGTTGCTTCGTTTATAGGAATTGAAAAAACGCTAGAATTATATGAAGAAGCCGTAAAAGAAAAATACCGCTTCTTCTCTTACGGCGATGCGATGCTAATTATTTAGCGTTTTATGCTTTCATATCCAGCAAAGTACCGAGCATTTCATCTTGAGCTTGAATGGGTTTTGTATTCGCTTCAAAAGCCGTTTCGAGTGAGATTTGGTCTGTAAACTCAGTCGCTAAATCGGTACTATTCTGAGTTTGAGCACTCCGCGCCACAACTGCATCATTTTCGTTTGTAATAGTTGTTTGTGTTGCTTTAAACTCTTCTGTATTCACATTAACAACATTATGAGCGCTATTCCCCATCCAGCTTGACATTGCCATCATCGCATTTGAATTAATCTGCATGAGAACCTCCTTTTTTATTAGAGTTCTTTCAGAACTCTCGACACACCTTTAAAGCAAAGCTCTAAAGGCTATGTTAACACTGGGTTTTCCTCGGCGGAATGCCCCACGCACCCTTGGTGCTTTTCCTTCTTACAAAATGCGTTTTACAAGAAGTCTGTTCAAGCAAACTATACTCTGCTTCTCTTAAAAAAGTTCTAAACTAATAAAACTAAACATAAATCGTCTCATTTTTCTTGACAATATGCACTTTACTCTCTGTATTTTCTTTCAAATAAACTTTAAAAAGTTCCAATTTATCAGGCTCGCCATGAATCAAATAAATATGCTCTAAACCTTGCATCTTTTGAATCCATTGGAGCATATCCGATCTATCTGCATGGGCTGAAAATCCATTAATCGTATGAATTTTTGCACGCACTTTAATCTCTTCCCCATAAATACGAATAAATTGCTCTCCATCCACAATGTCACGCCCCAGCGTACCTTTTACTTGAAACCCTACAAAAACAACAGCATTTTTTGGATTCCAAATACGTTGCTTCAAATGGTGTAACACCCTTCCTCCCGTACACATACCACTTCCAGCAATAATAATCGCCTTTTTTTCTACGTCATTAATCTCCATAGAATCTTTTCTGCGCTGAGTTAAATGCAATTGGGGAAAAGAAAAAGGATCATCCCCTAAGCTTACATGTAAACCCAATTCTTTATTAAGCTCTGAGGGATACTTATGATAAATCTTCGTTGCTTCGATGGCTAAAGGACTGTCTAAAAAAACATGACAATTCTGCAACAATCCTTCTTGATGCATCTGATGCAGTAGCCACAAAATCTCTTGTGTACGCTCTAAGGCAAAAGAAGGAATCACAACATTTCCACCCTCTTGCAAAGTTTGAACAATCACTTCGTTAAACTCTTTAATGCTTTCCTTGAGTGGGCGATGTTCTCTATCACCATAGGTTGATTCAATAAAAAGAGTATTCGCCTGACGCAGAGGTGTGAGTTGATTGAGCAAAAGACGATTTTTACTGCCCAAATCACCCGAAAACACCACACGCTTCTCTTCACCATTCTCTTCTTTAAAGAAAAGAGAAAGATAAGCACTGCCCATAATATGCCCTGCATTGTGAAAGCTGAGTTCTAAAAAAGGAGCAATTTTAATTTTTTCATCATAATGGGCATAGCGTCTTTTTTTAGCAAAAACTTGCTCTACATGCTCTTTGGTATACAAAGGCTCCTGAACCAAAGCCTCATCCCCTCTTCGAAGTGCTTTTCTTAGCTGTGTTTCATACTCTTCCATCAATAAAACAGCACTATCAAGCAGCATAATATACGCAATATCCAAGGTCGCTTCTGTGGCAATAATCTCTCCACGAAATCCTTCTTTAACAAGCTTTGGAACACGCCCTATATGGTCGGTATGAGCATGGGTTAAAATCAAATAATCAATTTTTGAAGCTTCAAATCCAAAAGGCTGATAGTTCTCCTGCCACAATTCACCTTGAATCATCCCACAATCAATTAAAATTTTAATAGAGCGAATTTCCACCAGATGACATGACCCCGTCACCATAGAAGCACCACCGTATGATGTTACATTTGCCATTGTTTATCCTTAATGTATAAACTTATCGATAATCTCTTTATATTTTTTTTCAATTACATGACGTTTTTTCTTTAGTGTATTGGTAAGTTCTTCACCCACACTAAATTCTTGTTCAAGAAAATGAATATTTTGCAGCTTTTCAAAAGGCTTAAATCCATCTTTTTGATGCAATAAATCATTCATCTCGCCTTTAATTTTAGCAATAATTTGCTTGTCTTCCATAACCTGTTCAATCGTATTCACAGCCTTATCAAAATGACAGGCGACATACTCTTTAAGTTTTTCAAAATCAGGCACAATCAGCGCACCCAAACCTTTTTTAGTGTGCCCAACCAAGATAGCATCGCTAATAAATGGCAACATGGAGAGGGTCGATTCAATGCGGGAGGGATCAACATTTTCACCATTAGCAAGAACAATAATCTCTTTTGAACGTCCCGTGATGACAAGCTCCCCTTTAAGGGTTAATTTCCCCAAATCTCCAGTTTTAAAGAAACCATCTTCGCTGAAACTTTTAGCATTCTCTTCAGGGTTATTGTAGTATCCATGCATCACCTGATCACCCTTGACCCAAATCTCACCAACGTCACCTGCTCCTAATTGCTCACCCTCTTTAGAGACAATCTTAAGCGTGGTTCCCTCCACAGGAAGTCCCAAGGTAGAGAAGGTATTGCACTGAAGCGCACGACCTGAAATAACAGGCGCACACTCACTCATACCATACGCATTCACAATACGAATACCAATCGCATCAATCCACGCATCTAAAAAATCAGGCAACGCCCCACCCCCACTCACTGCCAAACGAAGTCTACCTCCAAACTTTTCTTGCACAAGGGCTAATTTTTTCTGAGCGATGCTATAAAAAGGATACAGGAAAAAACAGGTCAAATATGCCACGATTTTTTCTTTACATGTAAAAAGAAATGAGGGGGTTTTAAAACAGGGAAGTTCGTCATCTATGACACGTTTTGAACGTTTGTAGGCAACAGAAATTGCAATAAGTTTTTTAAAAATTTTGGCTTTTTTTGCGTCAGTTTTTTCCAGCGTGGTATTAATCTTTGTATACATAGACTCCCAAAGCCTAGGAACGGTTGCTACGATAGTCGGCTTATACTGCTCCAAATCCGCTGCAAAAGTTTTAATGGTCGAATAGACCGTACAGCACCCACGGGAAAGTGCCACATACTCCGCCGCCCGCTCAAAAATATGCCATGAGGGTAAAATAGAGACCCACATATCCGTACTTTGAAGCGCAATGAGTGGCGGAATTTCTCGTACATTGTACATAATGTTTTTATGACTTAAAGGAACGCCTTTTGGTGTTCCAGTCGTACCTGAGGTATAAATAATGGTGACAATATCTTCTTCATCCAGCGCTTCTTTGCTTTGAATAAAGGCTTCCACTTCATCCGTATGAATGGCTCTGTCTTTTAAAATATCCTGATAGGAGTAAAGATTACTTAAAAAAGAGTGTACGCTGGGTGCCTCAACAATAAAAATTGCCTCTAAAGAGAGAGGAAGAATTGCCTCATAACGCTGATACATTTGCTCGTTTTCGACAATAAAAAACTCCGCACCTGAGTGATTTAAGATAAATGCTAACTCTTGCGATGGTGTATCGCACCCTCTAGGAATACTGATAGCCCCTAATGAGACCAGTGCTAAATCTGTTACCATCCACTCATAGCGGTTATCGCATACAAACATCACTTTGGAATTTTTTGTAATTTTTTTGGCTTTAAACGCACGAGCAAGTACCAAAACATCTTCAAACAACTTTTCGTAACTAACGTCAAATTCTTGTTGGGCAACTTTGTAAATAAAAGCTTTTTTTTCTTTATGGTCTTCATAGGTTCTAAGAAACATATGAAACAGTGTATTTTCAGCACAATGCAAGCACAATCCCTTTAGTAAAAATCTTCCTTATTGTACCTAAAAGAGAAGACTATCGTAAGCGAAATGCTTTAAAAACGAGGAAAAGAATCAAAAGTTGTACACACAAAAGTCCTACATGTAAAAAATAAACTTGTGTCTGTTTGTCTACAATGCCCAAAAAGCCAATCGCTTTATAAAAGAGATAAGAAGCGACCATACCCAACAAATATCCCTTTTGTTTCATCACATCGGCAAAAGAAAGGAGTACTGTTTTTTTCAAAACCAACGTTTCCATTCGCATCAAATAATTACCAAAAATAAAGGTAATCTGATACGCACTATAAATAAACAGTGCATTGGCATAAGAAATATTAAAACACAACACTGAAAAAATAATAAGCAAAGCAATAGCTTCTACCATTAAAGTCACAGCGAAAAATACAAAAAGATTCATCATCTTTTCGTATTTTTTAGCCACTACGAGTAAACCTATGGCAAGCCCAATACCTCCTAATGAAAATACTGAAGGCTCAAGCGGTGTGTAGAGCACAAAAACACTCCCCACCGCCATGCCAAAAAAGAAAGAGTTAAGAAGCTTATACCATAGGTAAAAACGTAGGTGCAGTTTCATTAGAATTTCGCCTGAATACCCGCATAATAACTTCTCTCCGCAGATGCATAACCATAAACGCTCTGATAATAGCGGTCAAAAAGGTTATTGACTTTCACATACACATCTACATCTTTGGTGATATGATAGGTCAGCTTTGTATTCGCAACAAAATAGTTTCCCGTCTCATTGGTTGAAGAATCTTCTCGTGAACCAATGTATGTTCCATTAATATTCCATGCAATTTGTTTAATTGGCATATACGTAGCATAAAGTGTTGTTTGATAGCGTGGTCGATTCACCAATCTATCGCCATCTTCATCTTTGGCATCCACATAAGTATAGTTCGCACCTGCTAAGAGAGATTGAAACAACAGTTGTTCATAGGAAATTTCAATGCCTTTAAGAACCGATGTACCATCAATATTTTTATTGTTCCATGTTGCACTATCCCAGCTAATCATATCTTCGATTTCATTTCTAAAGAGATTAATGCTTAGCCCAGCATACTGCAACCCTACATTAAAACTTTGAATATTTTCAGGTTTTAACTCCCCATTGCTATACATAAGTTCCCAGACATTTGGTATTTTATAAGCCGTTCCATAGTTTGTATAAATATTAAAATCATTGCTAAATAGATATTTTACACCCACTTTGCCAGTCGTTTTATCATCAAAATCACTGTATTTATCATAGCGAAGGGCTTCTGTTAAAACAACCTTCCCAAATTTATTAGTATTATTGATATAAAGTGCTTTGGAATTTTCCTCTAACGACTCTTTTGGTTGTGCCACGTACTCAATATCAAGGTCACGTTTTTCATAGGTTCCCCCAAAAACAAGCGTTCCATTGTCATAATATTTCCATGTATCTTTCATTTCTATGGACGGGACTTCTGCTTCATAATTTTTAACATCATAAGAGTTTGAAGCTTCTAATTCTTTTCTTTCAAAGGTACTTTTAGAGAGCGTTGTCTCTATGGCATGATTCGCAATAAAATATTTATAGCTCAGATAGCCTGAACGCTGTTTTAAGTCACTATGCTGTGTGCTATTGGGTGCTAGAAAACCATCATAACTGCTTAAAGCATTAATGTCATGATACCCTGCTTCAATACGATTGGAATCATTTATCCAATACCCACTTTTTAAATTGATTGTCGTATTTCGGTACGCATCATCTTCGTAATTGTCAATATCTTTTCGCCAAGGTGCTTGTGCACTAAATCCATCCTCTATAACACGTTGAACAGAGAGTATGGCGTCAAATCTATCGGTTTTATGGGAAAGAGAGGTATTAAAACTTTTATGCCCATAACTTCCTAGCTCAATGCCCGCACTTCCATGTGTTCCTTTTGAGGCACTTTTAGTAATGATGTTAATCACACCTGCAGCAGCATCTGCTCCCCACACACCACTTTGCGCTCCTTTTATGACCTCTATACGCTCTATATCACCCACTAAAAGATTGCTAAAATCAGCACCTGAGCTATTACTAGGGTCGTTATAACGAATGCCATCTACCATTACAAGTGTATATTTATTTGCCATACCTTGCATAAAAACACTTGAGAGTGTACCTTTTCCACCTTGCGTGGTAATACTAATACCAGGAATGGTATTTAACGCCTCAGTGACAGTTGAAATGCCTTTTTGGGAGAGTTCTTCGGAGGTGATAATGCTCACATTATCAGTCACGTTGGTCGCGCTGACCAGAGATTTAGAAGCAGAATAAACTTCAGACTTTTGCGTTTTAATTTTTTTCGAGATAACCACAGCAGGCGCACTTGTCTCTTCAAGTACCTCTGATGTTTCAGATGAAGATTCTGCTTTTGGCGCATAGAGTTGCTTTTCATTATCCACCACGCTTTGCCCTTCACTGGCAATCGCAATGGTCGTATTTAAAGCAAGAATAGCCGCCAAGCTAAAATACTTCCCTCGAAATCCTTTGAGTTTTTTCATACATTCTCCTTAAAATTTGGGAGAAAAATTTTACCTTAAAAAGCCATAAGTAATCTTTACATGTAAAACACTTTTTAGCCTAAAAGCGTTATAAATCTTTACATGTAAAAGAGTTTTACCTTATTTTTGATTCACCAAAAGGAAAAAAATGAATCTAAATCCTTTAACACCAGAGGAAGAACATATTATCGTTCATAAAGGAACGGAAATGCCTTATGCTGGTGAGTATAACGACTTTTATGAAGAAGGAGTTTACCACTGTAAACGCTGTCATTCGCCTTTGTATCGCTCTTCTTCAAAATTTAAATCAGGCTGTGGATGGCCTAGCTTTGATGATGAAATAGAAGGTGCCGTTCAACGCAAAACTGACACAGATGGTAGGCGCATTGAAATTCTCTGTAAAGCCTGTGGAGCGCACTTAGGACATGTATTTGAGGGCGAGGGGTTCACTCCTAAAAATACACGCCATTGTGTCAATTCACTCTCCCTTACCTTTGCTCCTCAAAAAAGATAGTTTTGAGTTTATGCTATAATACCCGTTCAAATTATTTTAAAAGGAATTTCGTATGACCCAAAGCGAACCAGACTCGTGTAGCTTACTCTCTTCTGTTCTAGGAGCCATCCTATGACACTACTGCTTGTCTATCTTCTTATCGCCATTTCTATCTCTTTTCTTTGCTCTATTCTTGAAGCCGTACTGCTCTCAAGTACCAATTCGTATATTGAAAGCTTGCCAAAAGAATCCAATGAAGAGGTCGTTCAAAAACTAAAACATCTAAAATCTGATATTGATAAACCTATTTCTTCTATTTTAACGGTCAACACTTTTGCCCACACTATGGGAGCTGCAGGCGTTGGAGCACAAGCACAAATCATATTTGGTGAAGAGTGGCAAACAGCTGTTGCTTTTGCGGTAACTCTGCTCATTTTATATGCATCTGAAATTCTCCCTAAAACCATTGGGGCCATATACTGGAAAAAGCTTTTAGTACCTTCTGCCTATACCATCTCATTTTTTGTAACACTCACCACACCTTTTACATGGATTTCATCGCTGCTGACCAAATTTATCTCTAAAAACAAAAAACAGCACAATAATTATTCACGTGATGAAATTATGGCAGTCGTTGCCATGGGTGAGAGAGAAGGTTCTATTTTAAGTAAAGAGAGTGATTTGATTGAAAACCTCTTAAAACTGAAAAATATTAAAGCCAAAGACATTATGACACCACGTAGCGTTGTCTTTGCTCTACCTGCCACAACCACCATTGAAGATGCCATTGAGGACGATAGAATGTACATCCATTCACGTATTCCTATTTTTGGTGAAACGCTTGATGATGTTGTGGGTATCGTCTTTAATCAACGTATTCTTGAAGAGAGTGTTGAAGATCATGATGCGACAACGTTAGAGCAAATTTCACATGAAGTGCATATGGTCTCAGAAAATCTTCCTGTACCAAACCTTATTGACCAATTTATTAAACGTAAAACACATCTCTTTATTGTTTTTGATAGTTACGGACAAACTGCAGGTGTTGTTACCCTTGAAGATGCCATTGAAACACTTTTAGGTGTTGAAATCGTCGATGAAATGGACGAAGTTGAAGATATGCAACTTTTTGCAAAAGACAGAAGTAAAAAATTCCAAGACCGCATTAAAATTGAGCGTAAAAAACTCGAAAAAGCCAAAGTTAATTAACCCTAAAGAGGCTTTACATGTAAAGCCTCTTTCCACTCTTCTTTTTTTAAATCTCTCACCAGCAGATTAACACCAGCATAGGGTTGCTTGATTTCAAAGATCTTCTCAAAAGAAACACCTAAGATGTGGCGCAAAATAACCCGATTAACCCCAGCGTGTGCGACGATAAGCACGGTGCCATGGTAGTTTTGCGTGAGGGTATGAAACGCCTCTAAGACCCGTTTGGAAAGAGTGCTAAAACTCTCTCCTTGTGGGGGTGTGAAGTGTTCGATATTTCGACCTCGCTCTTCAAAGCCTTGTGGGTCACGTGCTCTGATTTCTCGAAGTGGCATATTTTCCCAATTTCCCATATTGATCTCACGCAAGGCTTCCACCTCTTCATAGGCAGATGCAATAATCCGTGTGGTTTGCACGCAACGCATCAACGGACTGGTAAAAACAGCATCCAAAGGAATGGTTTTAAAATACTTCGACAAAGCATGAGCCTGTTCAAGCCCTAGCGCATCAAGAGGCAGGTTGGTTTGCCCGATGTAGCGCTTTTCTCCTCCTGTATCAATGTGTCCATGGCGTACCAAATAGACTTTTTCAACCATAGGGAAAATCTTTACATGTAAGGATTTGTATCTTAGCAATAATCGCTTTTACAGCACTCAATCGCTTTTGAATATTATCACACGCCAGAGCGTTTCCCTCGCATTTTTGAAGTGCTTTGGCAAAGCGTTTTTTCACACCGCACACCTCATCTTCATTCACCAACTTATCGGCTAAAAAAAGAATCTCATTGGCATTTAAAGGCGCATGGGTGTCCACGTCAATGTCCATATGGGTTTCAATCAACTTGGCAATGGCATCATAACCCATAGCTCGTAATTTTTGCGCACCCACGAAGGCGTGGTTTTTCTCTTTGCGTGCGATATCGTGCAAAAGAGCTGCGGCTAAAAGTGTGGGGGCATCAAAGTAAATGCCACTGCGTGAGACTTCATGTAACAAAATGCGCACCATGGACTTAACCGCTTGGCAATGCTTGATAATACGCTCTTCTACCCCGTAAAAATCCATCAAAGCATAACACTCCTCGTCGCTGGGCGCATGCAGTGCCTCATACGCTTTTAGAACTTCATAATCCTCTTTCGTATCCATATCCATGAGTACCGATTGGTCGTAAACCTTTACATGTAAAGCATCATCACAAAATGCTTCAAGGACTTTTTTAAGCCCACCTTTGCCATCGCTGGCGAGAATATTCGCTTTGTACTTCATGTCAATGAGGGGTGGATGCCCTTTGCGCCCTAAAAATGTCGGGTAAATCACCCCTTTTTTCTCATGCTCATACGCCTCGTACAAAAGCGCAAGGCTTTGAAGCTTAATAAGGGGAATATCCACAGGATTCATGTAAAACGCTTCGATGCGCTCGTCCATCACACGCAACCCTTTTTGAATGGAGCTAAACATGCCTTGATCATAATCCTCGTTGTAAACGATATGAACCTTGTAGCCTTTTAAAACGTCGATAAGCTCATCTTTTCTATGCCCCACCACCACATAAATATGCCCTATCCCATGCGCTTGGTAAGTCTCAATCAACCGCTCTAACGCACTCATTTTTCCCAAAGGCAAAAGCGGTTTAAAATCACCCATGCGTGAGGAATACCCAGCAGCGATGATGAGAACAGCGATGTTTTGCTTTGCCATCTGCTTAACTTCTTTTGGCTTTAATAAGCTCCGCTACGATGCTAATGGCAATCTCTTCAGGCGTTTGAGCGTTAATAGGAACACCAATAGGACAATGTACTTCCTCTAGCTCCTTTTGTGCAAAACCCTCTGCTAAAAGTTCCCCATAAACATGATTTTTTTTTGCTTTTGCTCCCAATCATGCCAATGTATTTGGCGTGGGTGTGAAGGGCTTGTTGGAGAATAATTTGATCCAATGCGTGGCTTCGGCTGACAATGACAATATAACTGTTTTTTGGGATACTGACTTCTTGACGCAAAAGCTCATAAGAGGAGATAACATGCACCTCTTCAGCACTAGGGAACCGCTCTTTGTTGGCAAACTCTTGCCTGTCATCCATCACAACGGTGTAAAAACCAACACTTTGGCTTAGCATCGCAATTTGTTGAGACACATGACCAGCGCCTACAATATAAAGTCGTTGCGTCGCATAATAAGGCTCAATCATATAAGTCTCTTTACCTGTATGTAGATGAAACTTAATGCGATTAAAATTTTCTCTAAGCTTTATTGCAATGCTTAGCACCTCTTTATCTTCTTCTCCAAAAAAATCCATTTCAGTACAAATCCACTTGCTTTGCCCCACAATACGCTTCTGTGAAATCTTAGTAATCATTACAAAATCAGTCTCTAAAGAGCTAAGTTCTTGCGCTTTATGCTGAATAGTGAGTTGAGAAATATCCAAAGCATCCAGATATTCTAACAACACCCTCACCTCGCCACCACACACCATTCCCTGAGCTGTTGCATCACTGTCAGATAATTCAAAATCTTGCATAACATGCTTTTTACTGCTTAAAATATCAGGTGCATATTTCATACACATCGCTTCAAGCAAGCCCCCACCTATGGTACCAACGATACTTCCATCGGTACGAATCATCATCTTCGTCCCTGCTTCTCTAGGGGCTGAACCGCTTTTTTGTACAATGGTTGCAGTAACAACATCGTGTTGGGTGTTTAAACTCTCTACGATAGAATCTATCATTCTTTTCATACCCTCATCTCCATTTTGCCTGTGTGTAATTTTCGTTTGATCATGCTATTGCTTATTTTCAATAAATCATCCTCTTCAAACTGCTCTATACAAAAGTCAACCGCTCCCTTATACTGTGCATTCAGTACATGTGCTATGAATGCTTCAAGCCTTTTTGAGGGTGATTTTTGTGCGACCATAAGCCTTACATGTAACGTATTTTTCCCAAAGTATTCTGCTTTATAATCCATCACCTCATCATAGCTTAGGATAATTTCATCTAGCTCCCTCAAATGCACCTCACACCCATTAATATTTATCTTATTTTCCATGCGTCCACGCACCTTTTCCATGGTGCGCAAAAAAGTACCACACCCACAAGGCTGGCTAACAAATCGTGCCATATCACCCGTTTTGTAGCGAATCAAAGGCATCGCTTGGCGATTCAGCGTGGTAAAAACCACCTCACCATACTCGCCATCGCTCACACGTTCACCCGTCTTAGGGTCGATAATTTCAAAATACAGATGGTTTTCTCTTAGGTGATACCCATTCAAACACTCGCATTCCACACCTCCACCATAACCCATCTCGGTCATGCCGTAGTGGTTAAACACCTTACATGTACCATTGCGACTCAGGGTTTTGACAAGCACATCAGGAACATAGTCCGTACTTAACAGCACTTTTTGAATGTGTGTGTTAAAGAGTTCAGGTTTCATAAGGCTTAGATAGCGTACTTGCATTGGAATGCCCACGATGCAACTAATATGATGCTCCTCAATACACTGTGCTGTTTTTTCCACATCTTGCAACACACCATGCACCACACACTCAATATTTGAGCGAGAGAGTGCTTTTTTGAGCAAATCCCCAATACTTCCATAGCTAGGACCTGGGAGCAACACCATGACCTTATCACCTTTTTCGACCAAACAGTTCATGCCATAGTGAAAAAAGTCGATGGTCTCTTCTAAGTCCTCGTGCGTAAAAAAGATGCGTTTTTCATCACCCGTCGTGCCTGAGGTGTTAAGCGTCACGATGCGCTCTATCTCATGGGCGGAAACGCACAAAAAATCATGCGCATTGCGTCTAATATCCAAAGGTGTCGTAAAAGGAACCTGTTCAAAATCACTCAGTGAGCTGATGGTATCAAGGTCGGTTTCTTTTAATCTCTCTTTGTAAAATCGGCTTTTGTCTTTGGCATGTGCTAAAGTGTGTGTGAGCTTTTCAAGCTGATACGCCCTTAATGCCTCTTGGCTTTTTGTGCTCAAATGGGTACGCTTTGCTATCCAGTTTTCCAATGGTGTTTTGTGCATCATGCTCTCTTTTAGTCCCGATAAAGGGACTTTCCTTCCATGTTGGTGATGTTGTACATGCAAAAAGGAATGAGTCTTCCATCAGCCATAGAGACATGAATACAACAATCTCTAATACGTTCTAAATTCACATTCCATACATCTTGAAACGCCATGCCAGAGAGGCTAAAGGTGTTGTTCGCAATAGCATTGAGAATTTTGTCCCAATCAGAAAGTTTCTCTTCTTTGGCTTGTTGTTGATACGCCCAATTGCGAGCCACAAAGGCTTTGGCTTTATTTGCTCCCTCTTCGGCTTTAGCATTACTCGAACAGCATGAGCGTTTGCTCACGGGTTTTAAAACGCCCTTTTCGATAAGGTAATTGCCATTAAACGAACACAGCGCATTTTCACACCCAGGGGGTTGCATACTATTCATTTCAACCATGCCATGCATCTGTTCACAAAGGAGATCCATCACCTCAGGCAAGGTGATTCTGTCTTCATCTTTGGGTGCTTTTGGAATACGCCCAAAGTAACTCACAGGCTGAAAATGTACCCCTCTTACCGTAGGAGAGTGGCTGATACCAAAACGAACAATATCGCCGATGCTCTGCTCATTAACGCGAGGTACGATGGTTGGAACCAATACCACGCCAATGCCATATTTTTGGCAATTTTCAATCGCTTTAACTTTTAGCTCAAAGAGTGGTTTGCCTCTTAGTTTCTCATAAATAGCATCATCAATACCATCAAATTGTAAAAAGATAGAACTAAGCCCCGCTTCTTTTAAGGCTTTGACATACGCTTCCTCTTTTGCCATGCGTATGCCATTGGTATTGACCTGAATGAAAGGAAATTCCAGTTCAACACCTATACGAATGATGTCTGCCAAATCATCCCTCACCGTTGGCTCACCGCCTGAGAGTTGGATATTGCATCTGCCTGAAACTTTTAAAATGCTCTCAAACTGAAACCGCATCTGCTCTAAACTCGGGTCTTTACTTTGGCTATCCAATGCATCCGCAAAACAAAAGCGACAGTTTAAATTGCAACGAGAAGTGACTTCAATGAGTGCAGTACAGGTGTGTTGCCGATGCGCAGAGCACAACCCGCAATCAAAGGGGCATCCTTGATCTATTTGCGTGATGGGGTTTTTAATAGTCGCACGCTCTTTGGTGCGAATCCACTCACGCATAGGCGTACGTCCCCTCCATAACACTGTTTCAAACAAGCCGTGTTCAGGACACGTTTTAAGCATATACGCATCATCGTTCTCTTCAACAATAAATGCTTCAAGCTTACGCAAACAAATCGGGCAAAGGCTTTGAGTCTGCATCAAATGTTCACGTTCTGTTGCCATACTCGTAGCCGTGTTCTTGCAATATCTCATAGACTTTGACATAGGCCTTTTGAATCATTCCAGCGCAGATAGGTTTAAAACTTTGATCCGCACTTGTAAAGTCTCTCTCACCGATGAGGGTCACACATTTGGTGGAGCCAAATTCGGCTTTAAACCATGCGTGAAATTCTTTAATCATGTGTGAGAAATTTTCTTTTGCACTTTCGTTCTCACTACCTTTAGCACCATACAAACCCAAAACGCCAAGCGCTCCAGTGAGTACCCCACAAGTTTTTTGCGTATCGGCGATACCTCTACATAAGCCTTGTGCGGCACGCACTAAGTCATCATTGTGACTTCCCTCATCTTCCAAAGCCAGCTTGTACATGATTTGCGCACAGCAAAACCCTTCATTTGAGAGCTTAAATAAACGAAGCGATAAATCATCCATTGCATTCTCCTTTTTGTAAAACCATCATAAAATACCCTGGTTTGCACGCTTTAAGATTTTGCTCAAATGCACAGCACGCATGCGGTGTTTCATCTTCAAGCGTTTTGCTCCAAAAAGCATTCATGGAACCGTGTGAAAAAATGATTTTCACCATAAGCTCTTTAAGTAATTGGCTACAATCTTCTAAAAGCATCACCTCAAATCCCATCATCTCTAGTTCGTGTTGTAAACGTGGCAGATGGTGCAAGCCTCTCATACACGAATTGAGTGAAAAATTTTCCATCGATTTGAGTGCCTCAGGGTTTTTCGCATACACATCGGTGATAACAAACCAACCGCCTTTTTCTAAGACTCTATGCACTTCGTGCAAACTTACATGTAAAGTATTCATCAACGATAATGTGCATTCTGCAGTAACGCACTCAAAACGCTCTTTCTCAAAAGGCAAAGCTTCCCCTGCACCTAAAAAAAATGTGGCAAAAGGATTTTTAACTTTTGCTATGCCCAAAAGTTTTTGAGATGGGTCAATGCCCACTGCACTTATTCCATAGTTTTCATATAAGTAAGAAACCGTTGCACCCATGCCACACCCTACATCAAGAACACGACTTTTCTGTGTTAAGCCACAAAAACTAACGGCTTTTTGAGTCAATGTAAATCCACCAGGACGCAGGGTCTCACCCGTAGCCTCTTGCATACAGCAACTCTCATAAGCATTTGTCACTTACTTGTCCTCCAACCCTTTTTCCACCTCAAGCATTTTTCCCATCGCCAACTCGTCGCTAATAAAAACCATCTTACATGTAGGGCATTTTAAAAGCTCTACCTCAAAACTACCCTCCAAATAACGTACGTGAACCTTTTGCAACACCAATGCCTCATGGCATTTGTCGCACATCCATGGTGTTGTTGTATCCATTTCCTGTTTCATATTAATGCTCCACCACTTCCATGCGATGAGAATACGCATCTTTAAGTGTCATTTCAGTGCCATTTTCTTCGTATTTCACCCAATAGGTGACATTTTGAAGCCTCAAACGTGCGAGATAATCCGATGTTTTGGGATTGAAAAAACGCTCTTTGTTTTTGATGGCATTGTCAATGACTTTTTCAATATCCCCTACTAAAATAAAACGCTTTTCCATAAGCTCTTTCACATCATCACTGATGCGCAAGGTAAAAGTATATGTTTCATCGGTATGCATCGTCTCCTCTTTCCAAATCTCTTTTAAAAGGGTTTGTTTTAAATGTTTTCGATTATTTTGACGCTCTGAGAGTGTTGGCATTTTTTGAGGGTCTTGTTCTGTGCCATAAATGAGGTCTAAGATGTGATACGCCCTTTTATTGCCTTTAACCAACATATCTTTACACATCGCACAATAGACTAAAACATCGTGTTCACTCTCGTGTTTTCGGTCTTCAACAAAATCTTTTGCTTGTTCAGGGTTAGCACAAGCAACCAACCCACCATACCCACAGCATTTAGCTTTTTCTTTGGAGTATTCAAGTTCTTCTACACTATAGCCTAAGGTTTTGACAATGCTCCGAATGCTCTCATGCACTTTGCTATCGTGTCTGGTTGCACACGCATCGTGAATACAAAGCTCTCGTTTGCCTTTCTTAATATCCACCTCAGGTAAACCATATTTTTCAAAGACTTCCCATAAGGAGATGGTTTTTATCATCGGTAGGTACTTCTCAAACGTCGCCGAACAGCTCGAACAGGCTAAAATAAAGGTCGGTTCTCCCATTTCTTCCCATGTCGTGCGTATTTTTTCGATACTCTCAGGCATCAAATCAAGCCTCCCCGCCCAATCCGCAGGTGCGCCACAACAGCCCAAATACAAGCCAACATCATTATCCGCATCTTTATCCTTAATAGCCCCCACGAGATGTTTGTAAATATCCCCGATATATTCTGTATGCGTGGAACTAAGCTGACACCCTGGGTAAAACAGATAGCCCGTTTTGCCTGAGCCTTTATACAGCCCTCGTGCGTACGCCGAAAAAGCAATCATAGGATAATAAAACAACTCTTTTGAAGCCTCTTTGCTCGGTTGTTTGCGTACCAATGAGAAATAATCACTGTGACTAAATTGCATATCTTTAAGGGCAAAATCATGCGCAGAAACAGGCATTTTCCCTCGTTCCACCATACTTTGCCGTGTTTCATGGATAATCTCTTTCATACCAATTCCTACAGGACACACCACTTTACATAAACCACACTGCGTACAGGCGTTAATCATCGCATTGGCGTGGTGCGTTCCTAGGATAATACGTTCATTGTGGTTGATGCTTCTAATGTAACTATCGGGTGTTATGTTGAAGCTTTGCATATGCACACAGGCGTTAAAGCATTCGTTGCATTGGCATTTAAGGCATCTACTCGCCTCTTCCATAGCTTCTGCTTGTGTGTAAGAAGAGCTACGTTGAATGATTGTTGGTACAAAAGAGATTTTCTCCATCTTTACATGTAAACGTGTTTCAAACACTCCCTCACGCTCTCTGGAAGCAAGCATTGAGGTTTTGTTAATATATCTGTCAATGGAAACCGCCGCTCGTTTGCCCGAACTAGCAGAGAAGATAATAGAATCGCTTTTGATTTGAAGCTTTCCGCCGACAAATAAAGCGCTCTCATCGACTTGGAAAGTGTGAGGGTTGATAGTATACGTTTTCTCCCAAATCCCCGTACCCAAATAAAGAGCGTCGTATTGATCTTTATAGGTTTGTAGATTCTGCTCCGATACTTCAGTATTGTAAAAAACCGTAATACCTTTTTTCTCAATGGTAGAGAGCTCTTCTTCAATAGCTTGCTTTTCTAAACCTTTACCCTCATACGCCCAAAGACTTCCGCCTAAACGATTCGTTTTTTCATAAATGCTAACCTTATAGCCTTTTTTATCCAATTCAACCGCCGCAACACATCCACTTAAACCCCCACCAATAATCGCAACATTCCCTTTGGTTTTGGGTAATGGAAAAGGTTTTTTAGGAGGCACATAGCCCAAATCAATGACGGTTTTTTCTAATTCACTGATGCGAATACTTCCACCTGCTTTTTCTCGAACACAGCTGTTTTCACACGGATAGTCACAAATTTTTCCAATAAGTCTGCTAAAAGGTAGTTTATTTTCCATGATTTTATACGCTTTAGCAAAATCACCTTTTTCGATTTCAGACACAAAGGCAAGAATGTCCATATGCACAGGACACGATGCCACGCAAACAGGTGGTTCTAAATGGATACATTGATTGCCAATTTCCAGTAATTTATCTAAGTCCATTCTCTACATCCTCTTTGATTGCATCTAAAGTAAAGGTGAATGGAAGAGCACATCCCATTCACCTTGTAAAACATTTTTATTTTGCTAACGCCGCCAATACTTTTTCAGGTCGTGCTGGTAAGTGAGTGACTCTTGCACCGCACGCATTGTAAATAGCGTTAATAATTGCCGCATGTGGAGCAGCAAGAGGCATCTCGCCCGCACCTGAAGCACCGTAGAAGTTGTTGGCTCTTGGTGTTTCTGTGTAGATGAGGTTGAGATTGTCTGGAATATCCTTGATTTTTGGGAATCCACAACCAGTAAGTGTGGTATGTTTTTTCAAATCATCAAAGTCCTCGGTGAGTGCCAAACCAATCCCTTGAGCCAAACCGCCATACATTTGACCATCGGCTGCAAGTTTGTTGATGATGGTACCAATGTCTGAAGCCAATGTCATTTTTTCAACTTGTGTTTTACCTGTTTTGGTATCGACTTCAACTTCTGCAACACATACACCGTACATGTAACCTGCAAAAGGATTGCCTTGACCACCTGTTGGAGGAGTATCTGTACATGGCGCAGTCCATTTACCCATGTATTTCACCTCACGACCCTCGGCAATCATCTCTTCATACGTTCGGTAGCTACCATCTTCTTTTTTCATCGCTTCAAGTAAGTTTTTGCACGCAACGGTAATGGCATTTCCTGTGACGAGATTTTGACGGCTACCACCAGAAGGTCCACTGTTAGGTGTTTTAGTCATATCATTCATGACAAGGTCAATTTGTTCGATGCTAAGATTAAGTGGTCTAAGGGTTTCATGAGCATACGTTAAGGTACCAATGTCTGCACCTTGTCCATGATCTTCCCATGATGTACCAATTGCGACACCTTTAGGAGTCACTTCCGCCCACGCCTCAGAAGTATCAGGACCATCCAAACCACAACCGTAAATATTAACAGAAACACCCACACCGTATTTTTTGACCCCATCACTGGCAGCGTTTTTACTTGCAGCTGTTTTTTTAGCCAGTTCATACACAGGGCGACTTTTATCAAATAAGCCCTCTAAACAATACGCATCTGGCGCACATCCTGTTGGCGTCGTTGAGCCTTCTCGGTACACATTTTTGTATCTAAATTCAAATGGATCCATACCCACTTTTTCAGCCAATTCATCTACTAAAACTTCAGAAGGGAACATAATTTCAGGAGCACCGTATCCACGAAATGCTGAACCCCAACCATGGTTGGTACAAACGGTTCGTCCATTACCACGGATATTATCAATATTGTAGCCAGCCCCTCCGAATTGAAAACCACGTTGCGTTAACAAGTCACCAAATTCTGAATAAGGTCCATGATCCACGCTCCAATCAGACTCAAGCGCTAAGATTTTCCCCTCTTTATCCGCTGCCATTTTCATCGTTGTCCAGAATGGTGAACGTTTACCTGTGTAGGTAATTTGTTGGAACATGTTAAACTCGAGATAAACAGGTCTTCCAGTTGCCAATGTTGCCACACCTAAAAGCGCTTCAATCGTTGGGCTAAATTTATAACCAAACGTTGCGCCAATGTTATTTTGAACAATAAAAACATCTTCAGCTTTCATACCCACACCCTCAGCAATCATCAAGGCATGGAAGTGAAGCGCAATACTTTTTGAATGAATAATAAGTTTTCCCTCATCATTAACATACGCAAAACCAACATCTGGCTCTAGGGGTAAATGCGGTTGTCGTTGAACATAAAAGCTATCTTCAACCACATACGGAGCACTTGACATAATCGGTGATGTTTCACCACCTTTGGCAATGTAGTTGGTAAAGTACACATTAGGGGTACCTGGGTGAATCTCAATCGCATCTTCGGCCATTGCATCAGGTGCATTCATATACGCTGGTAACTCTTCGATTTCCACTTTAACCTTATCAACACCTGCATGGGCTGCTTTTTCATTATCCGCTAAAACGATAGCTATCGCATCACCAAATTGGAAGATTTTTTTATCATTTAAGATAGGTCTGTCCAAACCATCACCTTTGTTAGAAGGGAAAGCAAGTCCGTTAATGCGGTTTGTTCCTTTTACATCTTTATAAGTTAAAACAGCTACAACACCTGGCACTTTTTTCGCTTCTTCGGTGTCGATAGAGAGAATATTGGCATGAGAGACTTTGGCTTGAACAATTTTTGCATGAAGGGTATTCTCAGGAAGCTTCAATCCCAAATCCGCACCAAAGTCCTATGTTCCTGTCACTTTTGCCATCGCTGAAGGTCTAGGTAAGGATGAGCCAACCAAAGAAGCACCCTCAGGAATTTTTTTCCAAAACTCTTTGACACTCATTTCCCCACGTACAAGTTTTGCAGCGTCCATCACTGCATCCACAAGAGGTTGGTACCCTGTACAACGGCAAAGGTTTTTATTTTTTTGGAACCAATCACGCACTTCTTCACGTGTTGGATTATTGTTGTGATCTAAAAGGGCTTTTGATGAAACAATAAAACCTGGGGTACAAAAACCACATTGTGCACCACCGTGTACCATCCACGCAATTTGGACAGGATGAAGGTTATCTTTGCTCCCAACACCTTCAACGGTAATGATTTCATCATTGTCTTCAATTTTTTTGATTTTTGTAATACATGAACGAACCAATTTACCATTGAGAATCACCGTACATGTACCGCATTCTCCACTACCACAGCCTACTTTTGTGCCTGTCAAACCCAACTGTTTTCGAAGCACATCCGACAATTTCTCCTCAGCATCCGCAACAAATGTTGTTTTCGCCCCATTGATCATAACTGTTCTTTTTAACATCGTTTTCCTTTTTAAGAGTCTATTCGTCACGTTTTACATGTAAGAATATGCAAAAATAACATATTTGTTTCCATAGGCTTTTTGAAATTCCATATTACCTCTACACAATATGCTTTTTTAGCATATTATCTCTCGTGAGTCATCAAAAAACCACCCTTTTTTTAAACCCCTTAAAAGCACTCGCACACAGCCAATGCTTCTATACATTAAAAGATTTTTCGCCTCCTTTAAATTGCTTCTTATTTCTCTTTGCCTATCCAATCATATAGCAAAAATATAGCAAAAATATAGCAAAAATATAGCATGAATATAGCATGAAGATTTCTTTGAAATCCTTTCGTTTGAAAGAGCTTTTTATGTGTGATTTTGTTACAAAAAAACCGTTTCTCTCTTCTTCCTCTTCATCTATGTGATGAGTTACAAGTTCATATTTGCTATCTTCTTTATACACAAGGAGAACGTTTTATGCAGACAACAAATTTTTGTTATGAAAAAGGTTCCATAGACGAGCTGATAGATTTTTCTTGCTTTACGCATGAAAAGCATGTTTTAGTACAAGTATTTTGTGGACAAAGTAAAGAAATCTTCAATACGCTTACGCAAACCATTCTAAAGCGCCTCCCTGATGCCATTTGTATTGGAACGACGACTGATGGCGAAATCTATGGTGAATCCATCACCACATCACGAACCGTTATCTCCATCAGCGTTTTTCAAAATACCTGTATTAAAACCGCCTTTGCTAACGATAGTGACTCCTTTCAATGTGGTATGCAAATCGCTTCCAAACTGATCACACCCAACACCAAACTCTTAATTCTCTTTTCTGATGGCACCAAAATGAATGCCGAAAAGTTTTTAAAAGGCATTGAATCGTTTAATGCAAATATCCCTATTTGTGGCGGTATGGCAGGGGATAATGGCAAGTTTGTTCAAACCTATATCTCTTCACAAAACACCCTTTTAAGTGAAGGCGTTGTAGGGGTTTCATTGAACTCCGATGTTTTACATGTAGCCACAGATTATAAATTTGATTGGAAACCCATTGGACTCAAGCACACCATTACCAAAGTAAAAGACAATAGAGTTTACCTTATCGACGATATGAAAGCCTCTTATTTTTATGATAAATACTTAGGCAGCGATTTCTCTCAAATCGAATTTCCCCTTATCTTAGAAAAAAATGGCGTTATTATGGCACGAGCCGTCATCGCCAAACATGAAGATGGAAGCCTAAGTTACAGTGGTAATTTAGACGAAGGTGATGAGGTAAGAATTGGTTTTGGAGACGCTGAATCTTTAATGAGAGACCCCATCGAGGTCTTAGAAAATTTACACACCATCAATATAGAATCTTTTTATATCTTTTCGTGTATGGCACGTAGAAGGTTTATGCCTTTTCTTATCAAACTTGGCATTGGTTCTTTCTCAAAAATCGCTCCTGCTGCTGGATTTTTTACCTACTCAGAATTTTACCACCATAAAGGGAGCAATAAACTGCTCAATCAAACCTTAACCGTTGTTGCACTGAGTGAATCCACGAAACCTTTGCGTGCCTTAGAAATTTTCCCTAAAGAAGAACCTAAAAAAAATACCTCCTATTCTAAAGCCATCCAATCCTTAACCCACCTCGTAGAACAAAGTGCAAGGGATTATGACGAACAGTCCAAACGCCTCGAAGCACAGATGAATTACTCTGAAAATCTCTTGGCATCACACAAACAGTTTTTACGCTACACCGTTCATGAGATGAATACCCCACTCAGCGTTATTATGAGCAATATAGAACTCCATGAAATGGAGTTTGGACGAAGTGTTTATTTGGAAAACATCGAAGTAGCGGTTAAAAGTATTTTTTCGATGTACGATGATTTGAGCTATTTGGTCAAAAAAGACCATGTTCACTATCTAAAGCATAAAATTGATTTCGTTGATTATATTCGTAGTCGCATCGAGTTTTTTGCACAAGTTGCACAAAAAGCAAAATCGCTTTTTATTTTTGAAACCAACTGCGAAAGAGCAACTCTCTTTTTTAACGAAACCAAATTACAGCGCATCATTGATAACAACCTCACCAACGCTATCAAATATACCTTTGAAAATGAAAATATTATCGTTTCCCTTAAAAAAGAGGAAGAGCGTTATCTTTTTTGTATCGCATCACACTCACGAAAAATTCAAAAACCTGAAAAGATATTTGAAGAGTACTATCGAGAAGAAAAAGCAAAAGATGGATTTGGGCTAGGTCTTAATCTTGTTAAAAGAATCTGCAAGGAAGAAAATGTCAAAATAAAACTCCACTCAGACGAAAAGCTTACCTCTTTTTGTTATGAATTTAAGGTTGAAAACAGATGAAAATCCTACTCCTAGAAGATGATATTTTATTGAATGAGTCCATTACAAAATACTTAGCTAGCATTGGACATACCCTAACTTCCGTACGAGATGGTAATGTCTGTTTAACTGTTTTAGAGAAAGAAAAATTTGATTTACTTGTGTTTGATATTAATGTCCCCAATATCGATGGTTTGAGTATTTTAGAGACACTGCACCAACAAAAGAAGGTTGCTCCTGTCATTTTCACCTCTACCCTCATTGATATTGAAGATATTTCACGTGCTTTTGAGCTAGGTTGTTATGACTATCTAAAAAAACCGTTTCATCTCAAAGAACTCTCCATTCGCATTGATAGAATCGCAAAAACAGCAACAAAAGTAATGTGCCACAAACGGCTTTCAAGTTCTTACAGTTTTAATTGCGAAAGCATGACGCTTTATTTTCAAGATGAACCCCAAATTCTCTCCAAACGACAACTTAAAATTATAGAGTTTCTCACCCACAATCGAGGCTTCGTTTGTAGCTACGATATGTTTCGAGAGAGTGTTTGGGATGATGTTGACACCTACGTTGATGACGCCACCATTCGCACCGAAGTCAACCGCCTAAAAACACATGTTAAAGAAGATTTTATTCTTAACATAAGAGGCATTGGCTACACCATCAAAGTTCCTACACCCTAAAGTGTTTTAGTTTTACATGTAAGGCTATTGTTGTGTTCTATGCCCCATCTTTACGGCATCCATAAATCGTTTTCCCCACACATGCACATTATTATTACGTACAATAGCATTCATACGAGACATGCGGTATGTTCTATCATCGTGCTCTAATGTTAAAGCCAAATAAAGTGTCTCTTCCATATTTTTTGCATCATAAGGATTACTGAGTAATGCCCCATGTAACTCAACAGCTACCCCTGCAAACTCTGAGAGAACAAGTACGCCACTACCGCCTAATTTTCCTTGTGTTGCTACATACTCTTTGGCAACAAGATTAAGCCCATCACGCAGTGGAGTTATCCATGCAATATCTGCGATGGCATAATACGTTAAGACATCTTCATACGGAATCGAACGATAAAAATAACGTATGGGTGTCCAATCTAAGGTTGAAAAACGACCATTGATACGTCCTACGAGCATGTCAACCTCAACCCGTAATGCTTCGTACACTTCCATACCAGAAGCTGCTGGCGTTATACAATTAAGTAACACCACATTGCCAATAAACTCAGGATGTTTTTGCAACAAGGATTCAAATGCCATCAGCTTTTCAAGCGCACCTTTCACATAATCAAGTCGTTCTAGTGAAAGAATCGCTCGTTTTCCTTTAAACTCAGCACGAATACGCTCCGTTTTGCGCAAAAATACTGGGCTTGCAACACATCTATCGATTTGATCACAATCAATCCCAACAGGGTGTGCACCTAAGTGTACCTCCCTTCTTGAAACATAAATGCTATCACTCATACTATCAACACCTAATGCGCATCCATACGTCATAAACCTTGGCGCACATGTTGATTGGGAAAGAATCTTTGTTGGGGCATAGCTACGCACAACGTCTACAAAATTTTCGACATACCGAGGGATATGAAATCCTATATAATCACATTGCAATAAACTTCCTATAATCTCCCTTCGCCATGGAATAATATTGAAAATATTAGAAGGTGGAAAGGTTGTATGGTGAAAAAAAGCGATTTTAAGATCGGGTCTCAACATGCGTAAAAAAGCAGGTACCATCCATAAATTATAATCATGAATCCAAACTAAAGCGCCTTTTGAAGCCTCTTGTGCAGCTTGTTTTGCAAATATTTCATTAATTTCAAGATAATGCTTCCAATGGTCTTGATTAAATTCTGCCTTATCTGGAAAAGAAAAAATAATGGGCCAAAACGCTTCTTTGGAAAATTTCTTATAAAATAAATCCACATCTTTAGCAAGCAGTGGGATACGAGAAGCTTGGAGATTTGGATATTTTTCACGATCGACATCCACATGTGCATCAAAATTTTCAGGGTTTCTTGAAGCTTGTTGTGACCATGCAACCCACGAACCTTTAATACCAGAAGTAAAAAAATTGAGCAGTGTTGGGATAATACCATTAGGAGTTTTTGGTTTACGTCGTTTTCCATTAGCTAACTCATCAAAGGGTAAACGGTGATACACCATTACTAAATCGGACTTACCTGCCTCATGCACCATGGCTGGTTTTTGTGTCTCTAAAAATTGATAATGCTTGAGTCCCTCTACAATACCAGCACACCCTTCCGCACAAGAGAGATAAACTCCTTCACAATCACGTACAGCATGAATCAGAGCAGGCTCAGCACCACCCACAACAATACTTGAAAAACGCTCTTGAAACATGGATAAATCGTTGAGTGTATCTCCTGCTGTCACGACACTGTTTGCATTAAAATTAAAATGTTCACATAATTTTTTTAATGTCGAACCTTTTCCAGTCCCTTTGGGTAAAACATCCAAGTATTTTTGAGCAGAAAAAAGAAGTTCACACCCTAAAGCTTCAACAACCTCCCTTAGTCTATCATCTATTAAACCCTCACGCACAAGAAAAGAACAACGACGTTCTTGCGGAACACTTTGTCGTTCCAAATAATCAAATGTGCTCAAAGCATCCAAAACAACCTGTGTCCCTGGCCATCTATCTGAAATTTCTTGTTGCAAAGGAAAAATAGGCAGTAACGTATCACCGTACAACACTGTAGCACCTACATCGGCAATGATATAATCAGGACGAGGCACCATAGGGTCATTTAAAACAGGTAAAATAGATTCTAACCCACGACCTGTTACAAAGATAAGTTTAGCATGAGGAATATTACCACTAAAAAGTTCACGAAGATAACGTCTTGCAGGTAATGGCCCTGCAAGTAAAGTACCGTCTAAATCAGTTGCAAGAATAACACTCGATGGCGAAGAAGAAATCAGTGTATTTATCATTTATACCTCCATTGTATTTTGTTGTGCAAAACCCTTTGGATGGGAAACATTCATGTAAAAACAAGAGACGACGTGCCATGTAAAAGTGATCAGATTCGCACGTATGGATGTCTATTGTAGCCAAAACATTTTTATCTTAGCTTAAGGAATGTACGATTTACGTGCAAGACTATTCTATAATAACACTATAGGTGTGTTCAGGAATTTGGCGCAGATAAAAAATCATTTTGACTGGTTTTTGGGGAGATTCTAGCATAATACTCTCCTTCATAAACGGAAACGAAGCGGTTTTAAAAACTTCACCTTGCGCGTTAAGCAGATGAAAATCATGCAAGCCACATTTATTGCGACTGTCACTTTCACACGCCACACGCACACTTTTGTCCTTTTCGTTATAGCTTACATGTAAATCAATACTGTAGCTGACAGGATGTGCGTACAAAGAAGAAAAAAACAGATAAAACAGTAAAAAAACTCTCATGGATTAACTCCTAAACAAAAATCGTAGTCACTTTTTTGGGCCTCATACGCATAGATGCTTTGAACATCATGTAACTGATACGCCATATACAAGGTTCCATCAATGGTACAAAAAATAGAGGATTGGCTAAAAAGATGCTCTGTTTTAAAGGTCACGACAAGGCGTTTATTTGCAATGCTCACGTTAAAATCTATGGGTTTGCTTGGTATCTCTTTTTCGCCACTTTGAAAAAAGAGATTAAAATGGTTTTGTGCCAAAGGTGCTATGTGCTCTTTTAAAAAATGTTCTTGTTCTTGAGTATCTAAAATACGGTTTTTATCGGTATCAAATTCAAAAATCAAGAGCTTGGAGTTGAGCGCATCAAAACGCCAAAGATGGTAAATAGCCTCTTTTTCAATACGAATATCCGTATCAATAAAAAAATGCGGGTGTGCGCAAAGGCTCAGATGAAAAATAACGATAAGGCAAAGAAATTTCATACCAAAATGGCAACGCCAAGTCCGAATAAAAGAGCAATACCCACAAAACTAAGGTTATGAAACACCCCTTTGTAGCGGCTTAAAAAAGAAGTATTTTTGATGCGCGTGGTTGCAATCGCTGCCAAAGACATCGTAATCCCCATGCCAATACTCATACTAATCGCACTGGCAACACCTAGTGTGTAATAGCCCAAAATCATTGAAAACAAAACAATGCTCATCACGCCAGGACATGGTACAATCCCGATAGAAAAAGCAATTTTTAAAAGACTTTTAGATGAGGTCGTAGCATGAGGGGTAGCGTGTTGGCGCTCTTTGAGGGTTTCAAAGAGTAAAAAAAGCGCAAGTAGCATAATGAAGATGGCTGAAATTTTGTACATGTTAGCATTAATGCGTTCAAAATGCTTCATAATAGCATTTTGAAAAAAAAGATAGAGTATCGCTGTGATGCCTAGCGCTGAGAAGGTGTGTACTAAAGAGATTAAAAATCCCGCTTTGAGGGCATCACGCACTTTGGAGCCGTGCACTAAAAAGTAACTTGCAATCACCATCTTCCCATGCCCAGGTCCTAGGGCATGCACCAGACCGTACACAAAAGCACTCGCAAGAATGTAAGCGTATACTTCACCGCCTCCTTGGGCTGATTCGAGGGTATCGAAAGCATCGGTAATGGCAGTATTGAGTTCTTTTTGCCATCCAATGATGTAACTTAAAAAAGTATGATACAACGTACTCATCGCTCAATCTTTTCCAAATGGGTCATTTGTTTGCTTGTCACCTCTTTATGCACATTTGTGACAGGCTTTACATGCGCATCACGCCCGTAGATAAAACTTTGCTCTTCCACAATGACTTTATAGGCTTTATTCAACGTTAAAGCTCGTTGTTTGGATGGTAAAAGCAAGTAGGAGATGTCATTTTTTAGCTTTAAAATTGCCTCTTTTTTAACTTTCCAATACGAATCCAAAACACTGTCAGGATTTTCCAGTTTAATCAAAAGCTCTTTTTCGATATTTTTCGCATCCTTTTCCCACCCTTTGACAAAAAACTTCTCCATGACCTCTTCATTATCTCTAAATTCATCACCTGCGTTGTTGTTTTTGAGGTAGCGGACGTACTCGCTCTCTCCATTTGGCAGCAGCATATCTTTGATGTTTTTAAACCCTTTTTCGCTCCAGTGGTACCAACCCTCTTTGTGTGTGCCTTTTTCAAATTTGCGCTGATACACAAAAGTGCTATCGGCGATGGCGCCGATGTTGTTATGGCATCCCACGCAAAATAGCGTCTCTTCATAACTTTGAGGACGAAGTTCCCCTTTGGCATCTTCAATAAAGCCTTGATAGTACCAGCCAATTTTATTGTTCAATCCTGTTTCGATGTTTCCCACATAGGTATCAACATTATCAGGAGAACTCTCTTTTTCTTTTAAATCTTCCATACCTGCATTAGAGAGCTGAAAGTAAGGATACCAAAAGTGTTTTTTACCATAACGTAGCTCTTTCATACGTGGAGCAAGGGTAATTTCACCGTTTTTATCAATGTTGATATAGCGAACCGAGTGTAAAAACTCCGTATCTTTGGGGTAAAGACCTGGGGCGATAAGGTAATCATTGGATTCAAGAAGTTTTTTCGCATGACCCACATAGCTCATACTAAAGTTGGAAAGTTTTAGGGATTGCGCATCGTATGTGGGTTGTTGCCAGTTGAAAACGATTTCATCTGCCACGTCAAGGGTGCCGTTTTGGTTCAAATCCACCCCATAACGCTTCTCATCGGTGGGTGCAATAGCGAGGCTTTTTTGTTTAATAAGCGATTCGACGATAAGCAAATTAAGCTTATAAACTTCTTTATCAAAGCGTCCATTTTCATCTTCTTGAAACGGTTTGGCAAGACGAATGAGTACATCATCAGTGCTACCATTGGTCGGCCAAAAGGTGCCTAAAAAGGGATAGTACGCAAAGGCTCTCCAACCTGTATACTCGCCATTGGGGGCTGTATCGAACCCTTCTTCATCAAAGTGAAAATAACAATCAGGCACATACCCGTCCCATTGCTGGTTGTCGTTAAAATCCCATGAGGGTTGGAGATTGTTGAGTTTTTCTTGCAAAATAATCTTGCCATTTTTGAGGTAATTATCTTCCCTAACGTAGCGTAAAATCGCCTCATCACTGATGGCATTGACCGCTTGGGTTCTGTCTAAAAAGAGATTGCTCCATGGGTTTTTTAAAGCAGGAGCGGGAAAGTCATACGCTCGTTGTAACTCATCATCATACAAGGTGAAGTTAGGAACTTTGTTTTTCACATGGCAACTAAAACAGGGATTATGCAAAATATTTGGGTTACTTTCATCTTCTGTTTTTGTATAACATTGACTCGTAATATAAGCAGTTTCATTGTATAAGGTCGTATTTTTCAAATCAATTTCTTCTGCTAAAAGTAGGTTACATGTAAAAAGAGAAACTATCAAACCATAGTTATATATCTGCATTGAGAATCACTTTCTTAAGCATTATTTTGAAAAATTTTAATCTTAAAAAGTTTCAATTTTATTACACTGTTTTTTTTTGACAAATGTCACACTTTTGTAATACCTCTGTAATGAATTGGTTTTACAATGCGGTTTTTATACCCCAATACTAAGGAAGAACTATGACATACGTGATGCTTAAAAGCACGCTCGCCCTTTCAGTCGCTGGCTTAATTTTCAGTGGCTGTACGACCACCCCATCACCTGCGACGCAAACGCACAATGAGGTCTATTTTAAACCCGTAAAAGCACCCATAAGCGATGCGGAGAAAAAACAGATTATGACTTCTGAAGAAGTAGTTATTAATGGGCAAACACACAAAATTGCGTGGCATACCATTGCACGAACGGGTCAAGTCTTGCCCAGTTTAGATGGCAAAACAACAGAGATCTTTGGTCAAGTCAAAGATGAAATGGACAAACCCATTAGCCATAAAGATGGAAGCCCCTTTGTCTGTAAAACCAGTAAAGATGGCTCAGGCCCTGATCACACCACGCTCCATGAATTAAATGGAAATCTTTTTGCCATCACCCAATTTGAGTGTGGCCCTGCTGCGATGTACATCTCAAGACTTGAAAAAACGGCTGAGGGTGGACTTAAAGCCGTTGCGACCAGCCACATCTCCCAAGCAGGGTATCATGGCGGATGGGTGCACTGTGCGGGAATGAAAACACCATGGGGAAGCCACTTAGGAAGTGAAGAATACGAAGCAAATGCCAGAGCCGTCGCCAAAGATGAATATTACTCTAATTACACGCTCTACTTTAAAGAGGGTGAAAAAGCACTCAATCCTTACTATTGGGGGTGGATGCCAGAAGTGACCATCACAAACGACAAAGGTGAGACAAAATATGTCAAACACTACTCCATGGGTCGTTTTGCGCATGAATTAGGCTATGTTATGCCTGATGAAAAAACAGTTTACTTGACCGATGATGGTGTAAACGGTGCCTTGTTTATGTTTATTGCCGATAAAGAGCGGGATTTGAGTTCAGGTACTTTGTATTCGGCTAAATTAGAGCAAAAAAGTGATCTCAATGGCGGTTCTTTTGGTATTACATGGATTAATTTAGGACGTGCCAATGATGCGCAAATGCGTAAATTTGTCGATAAAAAACTCTCCTTTGAAGATCTCTTTGATGTTGCAAAAGATGACCATGGAAAATGTCCTGCTGATTTTCGCTCTGTCAATACCGCATGGGGAACCGAGTGTTTAAAGCTTAAAACGGGTATGGGTCTGGTTGCTTCACGTTTAGAATCAAGACGCTATGCAGGCTACATGGGAGCGACAACAGAGTTCAATAAAAAAGAGGGTATTACCTTCGATCCTAAACGCAACCAACTCTATATTGCCATCAGCCGTATCTTATACGGTATGGAAGACTACAAAAAAAGTGGAAAAGAGAGCGACCAATATGATTTAGGGGGCGGTAACCATATCAAATTACCACGCAATGACTGTGGTGGGGTGTATAAACTTGCTATTACGGGCGGACAAAAAGACAGTAGTGGGGTTGCGATTGCGAGCAATATGATAGCGAGCAACTTTGTGGGTGAAGTGATGGGCGTGATGAAAACCTATCCTAAAGGAAGTGAATTTGATGGCAATAAATGTGCGATTGATGCTATTGCAGAGCCTGATAATTTAACCTTTATCAAGAGTTCTAATGTACTCATCATTGGTGAAGATACAGGCTTACACCAGATTGATTATATCTGGGCATACGATGTTGACACCAAGAGCCTCACACGCATTTTAACCGCACCCTATGGTTCTGAAACCACGTCTCCATTTTGGTATCCAAACATCGGTGGTAATGGGTATTTGACAACCGTCATTCAGCACCCTTATGGAGAGAGTGACAAAGATAAGAAAAGCTCACCACAAGACATCGAGTCGTGGATTGGCGTAATGGGGCCATTCCCTGCGTTTGAATAACACTCCCAAAGCTTAGGAAAACATTCCTAAGCTTTCTTCTTTTCTATGCTTCGAATCACTAAACGGGTATTGTAAATGCTAATGGTAATTGTTGCTATGAGAAGGATTAATGCCAACGCCAAACTCACACGCAAGGCTAAAGGAAAAGTGTAGGTTTGAGGCGTAGCATTTTTCGAGGACACCGAAGTGTTTTTTGCAAATCCTCCCTTTGGTGCGATACCCTCACGATGTACCTGATGCCCAGGACCTCCATCGAGGATAATTTCATACGGTGTTTTTGGAATCTCTAAAACTATTTCACTGCTATTGGGTAATCTTTGTTGCATAAGTATCTCTTCACTTCCTAGTGCTTTGAGTTTTACCAACGCTCCCGAAGCACCCTCACCTGTACTAAATTCACCTTTAATACTGATAGTTCCATCCTCATTATCGCCTACATGTAATAACAACGTGTGTGCGTACATCCATAAAGGAAGACTCAACAACCAAACTATTTTTTTCATACTTGCTCCTTTTTTCTTAGCCAAAATGAAACACGCTTCTCAAAAGAAGCAGGCAATTTTTGTGCGATGAAAAGTAGAATACTCCCCACAAAAAATAAGGCGCAATTCACGCCTATCACCGAAGCAATCCCCACAAAACCCACACGATAATAGTGTACACCAACCGCTACTATAAACAACACCCCACCCAACGCCAGTAATTCTCTAGCGGCTTGGTAACTGTTAAGTCGGTAAAAAGACCAAAAGAGCGTTGCGAGCCATGCGTTATAAAAGAGCCCTTTTTGCCATAAAACTCTATCAATCATATCAAAGGGCAAAAGCCATTGCACTACAAATAACAGAGCCGTTGCTGGGAGAACACCTACCATCACAGACAAAGCAAGACGTCCAAATCCATGATAAAACAACGTATTGCTCTCAAACTTTCTAGACTCTTTTTCCAACCATAACATCACACCAAATCCTATAGCCAATGCGCACCCTAGCATCATCAAAGCAACTATCGTACGACTGATACTATCCACCCCTGCTAAAAAATGAAGAAAAAAGGTCGCTTCTGCTGCATACACACTCCACGAACGCCCTAAAACCCCTTGCTCCGCTATTAAAGAGCCATCCACTCCGCTGAGTATCACACTTGGTTTATGAAAAACACCCCCGTTTAAAAAAGGCTTATAGGGGTCATACCTTTAAATTCGATACGAGCGCTCTGATCGTGCCAATTTATCAAGCGAATCTGTTGAAAATCAATCGTAGGCTTTCGTGTTTGTGCCATATGAAAAAGCTTTGCGATAGGAAGCATTAGCGCATCTTCATGGGACTGTGCAACACTCTGCTCTTTAGGAAAAAGGACAGGACCGATGATGGCATCGATTTGACTCTGCGCTCCCCCACTGATAAGTTTTGCCATAGGTGTTGCGCTTAGAAGTGAAAGATTCATAAACGCCCCACTCATCACGATGAGTAAAAAGACAGGAAAAACCCATGTAAAAATCTTTACATGTAAAGCAGAAAAAAGCATTTTGGGTGTTTTTATTTTCTGCTTGTAGGAAAAAATCAGAATTAAAATGACTCCTGAAATGATGACGCTCATGACACCAACAGCCATTAACCCAAATAAAACCCTACCAAAAACACTCCACAAAGCACCAAAAAGTTCCTTATCAAAATCAAGCACTTTTCCGTAATGAAGCTGATTGAGAAAGGATGAAAGTTGCGATGTTTTTCCCTCATCAGCGATTTTTTCAGCATTGCTTGAGTTGAAAAACAGCGGTGTAGCAAAGCGGTGAGAAACCTTAAGCGCACTTTCCCCTTTGGTTTTAGGCAAGGTTATCACAAGATTATTTTGAGGAAAATTTGGCTCCAAAGCGACTGTTTGGAGAATTTTCTCATAATCAATCTGTGTGGGACTTAGGGTCTGGATATGCCGTGAAGGTTTTTCCCAAACATGAATATAGGGCAAAAAAATCGCAAAAATTCCAAAAAAAAGACTTATATACAGCAACAGTGAAACCACCAAACCTAACGTGGCATGCAAACGTACAAGGCGCTGTTTCCATAGTTTTTCATACATAGTGGTATCCTAAAAGCATCCCTATCATCAAAGTGGTAAGAAAGCATCGAAGCAAGGCAGAAAGTTTTGTAGGAGCTAGAGCAATCCACAATGCCACCACCGCCCATGCAAACGTGTTGTATAACAGTGCAATCACCGCTAAATCCTGCTTAAACGAAGAAAAAAGTACAGGTAAAAGGCTCATGCCAAGGTACGAAAGCACCAAACCGCCAAAGATAGCGGTCAGGATGCGAAAGAGCCCTAGTGTTTTGCCATTGGGCTCATGTGTGGCTAAAAAGCGATAAAGGTTCATTTGAAACGACTCTTCTTAGAAACGGTAGTCAAAGGTCACACCAAACGTACGAGGTTGTCCCACTTGCGCAAAGGTGCCACGGTAGTTATACAAGACCTCTTCATCAAAGGCATTTTTAAGATAGGTACGAATCGTATAATCTTTCGTCTCATAGCCTAGATTAAAATTGACCAAGGTATATTTGCCTGCTTTAGACGTATCGAGATTATTGATCCCTGTATAATACTCACCCACATAATGTAAATCACTGCCAAAAAAGAAGCCTCCGCCAAAATGCTGAGTAAAGCCTAAACTTCCCGTAAAATGCGGCGCATGGTTAAATTCATTGCCCTTAAAGGTTGTTCCCTCGGGTGCTTTGGTGATTTCGCTGCGTAAAAATCCAAGAGCGCCATAAAGTTCTAAATCAGAACTCACCCGATAGCTTGATTCGACTTCAAAGCCATAGCTTTTTCCCTCAGGAACATTGCTAAAACGCTGTCCCAAACCCGAACCTGCAATCCCTTGATAATCGCTGTAGTCATTGTAAAAAAGGTTGGTATTTAAAGAGAGTTGTTTCCCTAACATCAAAGAGCGAGTGGTTGCCTCATACGTCCACACCTCTTCTTTATCGTACTCATAATACGTATAGGTATCCCACGTTAAAGAACCTCCTCCTGGGTTATACCCTTTGCGTACGGTAAAGCCTAGGGTATGTTCAGGTGTAAGTTTATAGTTGAGCCCCACTTTGGGTAAGAACATGGTCTCCGCCACGTTGGCATCCATAGGTCTGGTGTTATACGTAACATCACGTTCTTGATGCTCTCGCTCAATCCGACCACCAAAAATGAAGTCCAACTTCGTGTTTACATGTAAAGACTCTTCAAGGTAAAATGCAAGGGCGTTAATCGTATCATCGCTATCCATGGTAATCTGTTTGGCAATATCTGTTTTTTGGTCACGATGGTAAAAATAAAGCCCTGCCATACTCGTAAGAAGCCCTCCTTGTGGGTTATGCACCAAACGAGGCTCTAAGGTAATGCTCTTTTCATCAATAGTCATATCCATCGCTGTGGGGGCTTGTTCAAACGTTGTTTTGGTCTTGCTATACCCTGCTAAAAAGTAAAAGGTCGTCTCAGGATTGAGAACATACTCTACATCCGTGCTCAGCATATGACTTTTGCTATCGCCATAACGCACCAAACTAGAAGGTGCGGAGACTAAAAAGGTATAATCTGATATATCTGAATTAGGGCTAATTTCATTCATATAGCCACCTTCACTCTGCTTATGCGCTGCTGTCATTTTAACCGTCAAACCCTCTATCTCTTTGGGTATCCACAACACTTTGCCTCGCACACTGCCTTGTTTAATGTCTGAAGGATTCCATGGTGTATCTGCTCCCGCATAGTCAATAAACCCATGCCCATACACACCCTCCATACTTAAACGCATTGCCAATTCATTCTCCACCACAGGGCCTGAAATCATTGCCGCAAAGAGTGCTTTATCTGCCTCATTTTCATACCCAATGCGCAGTGCACCCTCAGGCTCAAAGCTAGGGTCTTTGGTCGTTACAACAACAGCCCCACCGATGCTGTTTCGCCCTTGCGTGGTTGATTGAGGACCTCGCAGAACCTCTACTTGCTCCACATCCCACGAACTCACATCCATATAGCGTTGCCCGTTCCATGCCTCACTTAAACCATCCACACTGGTACTAATGCGAGGACGTGTTTTCCTGAGAGTACCGCAAACCCTCCAATAGCAGGTCCAGCACCATTCACACCCCGAATAATGGGAATATCAGAAGGATTATTAATCATATTGGGAACCTGAGCGGCCACATCATAGATGGATTTGGTATCGGCTTTATCCACGCTCTCGCCCTTAAACACACTCACCGCCGTTGTGGTCTCTTGCATCGAACGCTCTATTTTTTCACCCATAACCGTTACTTCGCTCAGTTCAACCGTTGCATTCTCAGCACATACAAATGAGGGTAAAAGAGCACATAGCACCAAACTTCTTTTCCACATAGCTATCCTTTTCTCTAAATCAGTTTGAATGGAAGAAGTGTGCCATTTATGATGACGATTATCAATAAATAAAAAGTCACAAAAAGGAAAAAAAAGAATACAAAGGGGAAAATAACGCTTTAAGAGAAGTTTTTGCGGTACATACTCGGCGATATACCAAAGCGCTTTGTAAAAAGTTTACTAAAATGTCCTGTGTGTTTGTAGCCGACTTTAGAACTCACTTCTTTCACACTCGTGTCATTTTTAAGAAGTTTTTTCGCCATTTCTAAACGTTGTGTTTGTAGCATTTCATACACTGTCATACCATAATAGGCTTTGAAGTCTTTCTTCAAATAACACTCATTAATCGCTGAACGATACGCAATCTGTTTGATAGAAAGCTCTTTGTCATACTCGTTGTATATGATATTTCTCGCACGTTCAAGGGAATTAATCTTCGCAATATCTAAATTCAAATCACTCATTTTATGCATCATTCGCATAATACGCACAATCGTATCGTGCACCAAATGCATAATGTGTCCCTCCAATTTTAGAACATTCAACACATCCTCATCCATCTCATGCAAAGGAAAAAGGTTCAATATCTCCCTTTGCATCCCATCAATCTCTCCACCCTCTAAAATCGCATAGCCATTGAGACGAGTATCGTTCACCATTTTGGCATACATATCACCATAATGAGCTATGAGACGCAGTAATAACTCCTCTTTAATGCCAACATTAACCGTTTTATACGATTTCCCCTGAGCCATACATATCTTCATCTCAAACGCATGCGATGAAAAACCAATAAAAAAGCTGTTTTTCTTAATCACATACTTCGTGCCATTTTGATACGCATGTGTAAAATCATCCCCTAAATTAAACACCAACACCGCACCAGCAACATCTGAATACAAGGTAGCCACAGTATCTTGGGAAAGTTCATACGCATAAGTATAACTGGCGATGCCATTGCCTAGGTTGTACCACAAAAACGTCCCATCCCCAAAGGCAGGCTTCACTTTTGCCATAAAATTTTCACGAGAAAAAGGATTTTTAATGCTTTTGACAATCTCTAAAAGATCATAAATATTTGTATGCAACACAGATTCAGGCACCACAAAACCCTTTCAAAAATAAATTAATTATCGTATTTTAAACGCTTTTGGTAAAACACCAAACTCTTTTAGAAAGGCATGTGTAAAGTTATTCGCATATTTATAACCTGTTTTGGATGCCACTTCATTAATATTAAAATCCCCAGATTCTAACATTTTCTTAGCAGAGTGCATTTTATATTTTAACACTACTTGATAGGGACTCATCTGGAAAATTTCTTTAAAACCTACCTTGAGTTTTGTTTCATTTAAATGCACTAATTTTGCTAATTCACCAATCGAAGGCGGGCTTTGCATACTTTTAAGCAAAATCTCTTTTGCTTTATAAATTCGCTCTTTATCATACGCATCTAACATACTCTGTTTAGATGATTCTTTATCCGATAAATGACTCAGTTCAAAAGAGAGCAGTTCTAAAACTTTACTTTGAAGATAACAAGATGCCAATTCCCCTTGATAAGGAGAACGAAATATCTCTTGAATCACCCATTGTGAAGCAATAGCAGTCGGTGCAAATTTGACAAGATTAAGATGAGGGGAACTGTTGTAAAGGTACTTCTCTTGCACACTCTCTTTAAGATGACGTGTTAAAAAATTTTCTCTTAGAATAATCCTCACTTGAGAAAGCTCTTTGGTATGAAAATCACGAAATCCCTCGGTCTCATCTAAAAGTGAGATAGTCGTAAATCCCTCTTGAAAAGGAATCACTTGAGCATCATCACGATTGGTATAACTCCCCTTGCCTTTCAAAGAAAAGGTTATGACAAATTTTCGCTCATTTTGCTTTGATTCGATACGTGTTTTTTGCAAAAAACGATAATCCGTTTTCATAAAAAAAAGATCTTCTTGCAAACAAACATGTTCCATATAATCCACACCAATCTCTTTTGGAAAACTGTTTTGAATAATAGCACTGCGCTGAGAATCTAAATTGAAGTTGATGATATTGTTTAACGACAAATACTGCATCTTTTTCCTTTTAGCATAGAAAATTAAACCGTTTATCATATTTTTGATATTGAATATCACATATATAAATAATAGACTTTCTTCTATAAAATTCACATTAAAGGTTCAAATATGATTTCCAAAAAATATGAGAGTTTGCTCTTCTCTTTTATCATGGCACTGATTATGACGGGGCTTATGAGCTTGATTATTACGTGGTTTAACTTAGGGTGGTCATCCCACTTTATCCATCAATGGCTTCAAGCTTACTGGAGGGCTTTTTTGATTGCTTTTCCTATTGTGCTCGTGATTCTTCCATCCGTCAAAAGATTTGTTCATAGATTAATTGTACACGAAGAGAGAAGAGCATGAATTTCAAAACGACGCTTTCTTTATCCATTGCAACATCTCTTTGTATAAGTCAAGCTATAGCACAGACAACCAACCTTGAAAGTATTACCGTAACGGCACAAAAAAGCAAGGAAGATGTTCAAAATGTTCCCATTAGTATGTCTGTTTTTGATGATCTTGATCTAGAAGATAAATCCATCGAATCTTTAGACGACATCGCCAAATATACACCTAATTTAATGCTCTTTAATACAGGACAACAAGGGCTTACTCCACCTTCAATGCGGGGATTGAGCGCCAATGTGCTCTCTTTTTCAACACCCGTGAGCCTTTACGTGGATGGCGTACCCACAATGAATAGTTTTGGTTATGCCGATGCACTCGAAGATGTTGAGCGCATCGAAGTCTTACGAGGACCACAAGGCACATTGTATGGTAAAAATTCGGAAGCAGGCGTTATCAATGTCATCACAAAAAAGCCAAATAACGAAGCACGAGGGAAGCTGTATACAACGATAGGAAGTGATGGAAAACGCTTGTACGGAATCAACGTCTCAGGTCCCATTGCTGAAGACACACTTTATTTAGCGATTGCGTATCAACACAACGAAAAAGATGGTAATATCAAAAATACACTTACCAATGAATACGTAAACTTTAAAGAAAACAATGCGGGGAAAATAACACTGCGTTATACGCCTACGGAAAATCTTGATATTTCTCTGATTGCTTCAAAAAGTAAAAACAACAATGGTGCACACGATTGGATTAAAGCAACGAGCACCTCATCTAAAGTTAGTTCCAATTTACCAAGTTCTTCAGAACCATCTACAACAAGTATTGCATTGAATGTTGATTACCATCTTAATGATGATGAGAAAATTACTTCTATTACGACATGGAGAGAACATAAAGATAACGTCGTTTTAGATGCAGATTTATTACCTACCACTATTCAGAATACATTCAAAGACAATGTATACAGCACGCTTTCCCAAGAACTTCGCTACGAAACCACATTTTCCGATACAAAACTCATCTCTGGTCTTTATCTCGATAAAGAAAAGGATGATTTACATACGAAAATCATCACCCTTGCTGATCCAACAGGAGCCAATTCAAAACCTCAAGATTTGACGCAAAAAAGTCTAGGACTTTTTACCAATGTCATTCATCCACTAAGCGAAAAATGGACACTCAATACGGGTATCCGTTACGATGTTGAAAAGAAAAATATGGATGTTGATGCTTCAAACATTCATTTAGATGATCAATGGAATAGTATTTCACCTAAACTCTCATTACAATATACGATTAATGCAAAAAATATCTCTTATGCTACGGTTGCCAAAGGGTACCGATCGGGTGGATTCAACCCTTTTGCTCCCACTGGTAAACAAATTTATGACGAAGAAAACCTCATCTCTTATGAACTAGGATACAAAGGGATGTTTTTAAACGATACACTAAAACTCAATGCCGATATTTACCTCATGAAAATCAACGATATGCAAGTTGAAGAAATGCGTACAGGAGGAGTTGTTTATATTGTCAATGCTGCCAAAGCAACTTCAAAAGGCTTAGAAGTTGAACTGGAAGCCTTGTTAAACCCTACTGTGACCTTTTTTGCAAGTGGTGGGATTAACGATACTTCATACGACAATTTTTCTGACACTGCTGGAAATTATGATGCAAATAAAGCAACCTTTGCTCCAAAATACAATTTTAACGTCGGAATGCAATACCGAAATGCAAGCGGTTATTACGCTAGATGTGACGTCAATGGGTATGGAAAAACCTATTTCGATAAAGCCAACCGCTATTCTCAAGATGCTTATACGCTTGTCGATACCAAAATTGGTTACGAAACCAAAGCCTACGATGTTTATCTCTACGCCCATAATCTTTTTGACAAAGAGTATAACGCACGTAATGCTTACATGAATGGTACCACAACCATCGTACGTGAAGGTCGTGAAATCGGCGTCAAATTTGCCTATCGATTTTAAGGAAACACCATGCCAAAAACACTCAATTCTTACCTCACGATGTTACTCGTGCCTTATCAAATCGAAGTGCTTGCCATCGCTTTACATGTAAAGCTTTTTCAACGCATTGAAGAGCAAAAATGCACGGCGGAAGACTTAGCCCTGATACTCGCATTCGATCCTACCAACACAAAAATCTTCTTAGATGCCTTAGTGATGTTAGAGCTCATTGAAGAAGACGCTTCTTTTTACGCCAATACGGACATTACAAAAACTTTTTTTATTTTCGATGCCCCAAAGTATTGTGGCGATGTTTTCTTGCACCGAAAAGCCATGCTACATCAAGGTGTAAAGATGCTTGAAAAACTTTTGAAAGAAGGCAATAAAGAGATGATCCACACCAAGCATCCTCAAAGATGGGCGCAAGCTTCCAAAAAATTTTTAAAACAAGAGCAAAAAAACCTCATTTCGCACGTTGCCTTAAAGTGTCTCAAACACCTTCCTTCTTTGCCCGATAATGCAAAAATATTAGACATCGGGTGCGCTTCAGGCATCGTCGGGCTTGAAATACTCCAAACCAGACCTTCATGGCATGGCGTCTTTTTTGACTATCCCGAAGTGATTGAAATCGTGCAAGAGCACATTGAAGAGTACGCTCTAAAATCACGCACGACAACACTGTGCGGCGATGTACAAATGGATGACATTGGATACGGATACGATCTAATTTGGTGCAGCAATCTCTTCTATTTTTTCGAAAATCCAACCTCTGTCATTGAAAAACTGTACAACGCTCTTAATCCAAACGGTATTTTAATCAGTGCTCATGTCGAAATTGATATAACAAATTCCCATGACACCGATAGTTTTTTCTACTTTTTATTTTTAAATCTACAAGGAAAACGCATTTTTAAACCCACAGAATTATCCGTCATGTTTAACAAAGCAGGCTTTGAGCCAATACAAACCTTTACATCACACGATACGCCCATGACGCCCACAACCGTTCATATTCTCAAAAAAGAAGCTCATCATGTCTCTTGCTAAAAAAAACATACTCTTTGGACTTTTGTTTACCGCTTTTACGACGCCCTCCATCTTTTTTATGATGGGTTTGCCGATGATTTTGCAGATGAGAGGCTTTGATGCTTCGTTTATCGGACTTTTTCAAATGGTAGGCTTCTCAGCTGTCCTCAAATTTCTACTATCACCGCCCATTGATCGCATCGTTTTTAAAAAAAATCATTACAAAACGTGGATTTGTCTCCTTGGTATCGTTTACGCACTTTTACTTATCGGCTTGGGTGAATGCTCTTTAGAGCATCAGACCAGCCTTGTTTTTATGATGATATGCCTTATCGTTTTTGTGGCAACGTTGATTGATATTCCCCTTAATGCTCTGGCGATTAAAGTTTTCAAGAAAGAAGAAAGAATCGCTGCTGGAAGTTATAAAATGAGTGCCGTTTTTACAGCATTACTCCTTGGTGGAGGTATTTTACTTCTTTTTTATAACCATATAGGTTGGCAATACACCCTTTGGTTCATGGCTGGTTTGATTTTTATTGCTTTACTGTTTTTAAAATGCATCACAGAAAACGACGAAAAGATTCTCATAGAATCCTTTTCATTTCGCATTATTTCATCGTTTTTTAAACAAAAAAATATCGGAATTTGGCTTATTATCGTCGCATTTTATTTTGCTTTTATTAGTGCGGTTTGGATTTTTATCAAGCCTTATCTTCTTAGCAAAAAGATGAATCCTGATAACGTTGCTTTACTGGTCGGAATTTATGGTGGTATCATCGGAATTTTAGGTGGTTTTTTAGCTTCTTACATAGGAAAATATTATGCAAAAAAAAGACTTCTTGTGGTTTTTTCATGCTTTAATGCTCTAAGTGTCGCCATCTTAGTGTACATGGAATACTGCGGTTTTAGCATGGGCTTAGTCGTTGTAGCAATTAGCCTCACCGCCCTTGCTATCTCATTTTCCTCGGCCATTATTTTTGCTTTGATGATGGACTATGCAAGGCAAACCTCCAAAGCCATCGACTACGCACTACAATCGAGCCTTTTTTCATTTACACGCATTGCTTCTGCTATGGGAGCTGGCATCATTGTCTCCACACAAAACTACGGCATATTTTTTATTGTTGAGCTTGTCTGCATTCTCATTGTTACCTACATTGTGATTAAAAAATACCCCTCAACATAAATGTATATACTTATTTTTACAAAAAAGTAGTTTATGTTTATCTTCTCTTTCTTTGATTCTTAAAAACACTATCTTATAACGTGTTACACCCCAATATCTTCATTCCAAAGCTCTGGATTGTTTTTTATAAAAGCCTCCATCAGCTCACGGCATTTGGGGTCGTTGAGAACTTCAACCTCGACACCTCTGGATTTGACATACGCTTCTGGGCCACAAAAGGTTTGGTTTTCACCGATAACGACTTTTGGAATTCCATACAGTAAAACGGCACCACTGCACATATCGCAAGGCGATAAAGTCGAATAAAGCGTGGCTTTACGATAATCAGCTGCACTCAAACGCCCCGCATTTTCCAAACAGTCCATCTCCGCATGCAAGATAGCACTTCCTTTTTGAACCCTTCGGTTATGCCCACGCCCTACTATTTTACCGTCTATCACCAGCACCGAGCCAATGGGTATGCCACCCTCTTCCAAACCCTTGTGCGCTTCTTCTATGGCTGCTTCTAAAAATGTATCCATGGTTTGCCTTTTTCGTATATTTCAGGTTGCGTTATATTATAGGACAATGAAACTTTGAAGAGTTAAGTTTTAACTTCTTTACATGTAATGATTAATGGCAAGAGCCAATGTTTCGATCTTCTTCGTTTCCCGTTAAAAGTCTCGTTAGCTCATCACAAGCGATTAAACGCCCGTCTTTAAGCGTAAATTGGGCGATAACGTGTACGTGCAGTTCTTCTTTGTTTTTCTTTTTAGCCACTACAATGTGATTGGTAAAAACGGTATCGGACTCTTCAACCATAGAGATAAACGTAACCGACATCGCCTCAATCACTTGCTTTTGTTTTTTCATATGTTCAATAAATCCATGATAATCCAAAATCACGCCATCGACCTTTTGGATATAGCCAGGGTCAATGTATTTTTCAATCACAGATAGTTCAACTTCAGAGGATTCTAAAACATCTCTAAACAGATTACGAATAATCGCTTTCCCCGATTTTTTCAACATTTTTATCTCCTATCCTTTTCTCTCCCCCTATTGTAGCACAACGCTTACCTCAGAAAAACCCACTCCGCATCTTCTACGCTTTCATCCACCTCTTCACTTCGTTCTATTTAAACCTTTACATGTAAAACAAAATGATTCCTAGTAATGAAGTTTCTGATTGTTTATAAAGTAGCCTATCACCTTTTTTCAATAATTCTTATACAATTTTCATAAACTTCTTTGTTGTTAATAATAACAAACATAATTTTTTTACGAGTACGTGTTATTGCCTGAAACAATGTTTCTAAAGGACTGTAATAGCAGCCATACCTATAAGCTAATTTCTTATTTTCTTTATAAAAGAAATTTTGATCGATTGTTACCACGACATTATCATATTCTTGTCCAATTGCTTGGTGAGCACTATTATCACTGAATTTTAAATGAGATAACGATTCTTGATTATAACGACTATTCGTCAAATAAATGTATTCCCAACCATTCGTCATTAAAAATGAAACATATGTCTGTGCATCATTAAGATTTTTTGCATAATAGAAAAAAATATTTTCATAATCCTTGCAAACTAAAGTGTCAGTAGTTATTTTAGTCAAATCATAAAATTTTTTTAAAAAAGAAGCAAGGCTTTTATTGTGCCTTATTTTATGTGATAATTCATATGGTGATTTATGAGCATTTAATTTGATTAGAGCAACAACTTCTTGTGCCTGATTTGTTCTATTTAAACGCTGATTAACATCGTGTGAAAATATAATCGTTTTATTACCTATTGATACAAGAGCTTCAAATTGACTTTTTTCTAACCTTTGCGCTTCATCAACAATTAAAATATTGGATAAAGGCGAAATAGAATAGTTTTTAATTGTTCTAATATCCCATTGATATTGTGTTCTTAATTTTGTAATTCCATTATTGAATTGAGCACAATGAATTATTGTTACGCTCTTACCAATATTACGTAATTCTTTAGCAATATCATATGTCAATAAAGTCTTTCCTGTCCCAGCAGTTCCTGAAATTGAAAATATTTTATTTTGACTATTGCTAGTTATTTCTTTAATTATTTCCTTTTTAATATCTTCTTGATGTTGCGTTAAAAAATATTGGTTTTCAATAAACTTATCTGTCGTATTAAACGGAGAAATTAGGTAGTTACTTGGAACAAATAAAGAATCAATAGTAGTATCTTCCATATCATTTAAATGATATAGGTTGTATAAAATATGATTCTTATCAGAAATCCGTTGTAATTCTTGAGTTATTACATCAAAATAAAATAATATATCTTGTGTACCATCTGTCATAAAAGTGTAACAATGTATTGTTCTACCTAAAAAAGATAAATAATAATAGTTTCTTTTTAATTGTGTTAAGACTTCTTCATCACTAACTTGTCCTGACTTTAGTTCAATATTGACAACGGATTCTCTACCTATTCGTAATAAATCAAATTCTTTTCCAATTTGCGGAATTTTATAATTCAAATAATAATTTTCATAGAATTGATATAAAAGAGAAGTTGTTTTTAGATATTGACATAGTCTCTGAACAGTAGTTAATTCCTGAGATTTTATGTCTTCTAATTCAAGATATTTTTTCACACAATCGTCTGAAAGTAATTCAGAATTTGCATTCATCATATTATCAAGCATAAGTATATTTATTTTTTTTGACATAAAAACCTCTCCACATCCCCCACTATCTCATCCATAGCCTCCGTCGCTTTTTTATACAACACTTTGGTATAAACCCTCTCGTTAATGGCATCACTTCGCTCCAAATTATTAAGGATAGAAATCTTTACATGTAAAGCGAAATGATCCATCGCAACGACGTTTCCGCTAGAGCCGATGATGACTAAAAACTCGCATTCTTCCATCGCTTCGTAGAGGTGTTCGTACATCGGAGCAGCTTCGCCAAAAAAGACGATGTCGGGGCGTAATGAGCCGTTACAGCTTTTACATGTAAAGGTTCGCTCTTGTTTGGCGTAGCCGATGAGATGGGTTGTGCCGCATTGTTCACAGCGAAGTCGTGGTAAAAAACCGTGTAAATGCAAAACATCTTTACACCCTGCTCGCTCGAATAAGTCGTCCACGTTTTGGGTGATGATGGCGATGTCACTCGGGTAACGCTCTTGAAGTTTAGCGATGGCATAGTGTGCGGCATTGGGCGTGACAGAGGAGAGCTGTTCACGCCTTGCATCGTAAAATGCTAGGGTATTTTCACGATTCCATGACAAGCACCCTGCCTGACAAATTTCCTCGATGCGGTACGTCTCCCACAGCCCATCCGCATCTCGAAACGTGGAAAGCCCACTCTCAGCGCTGATACCAGCGCCTGAAAATATCACCACTTTTGCCATGAAAAACTCCTCTTACACGTTAAAGTACAGCGCCTCTTTATGGTGCATCACAATCGCCGTGGTACTTTGTTCTGGGTGAATTTGGAACGTCTCGCTCAGCTCTATACCAAACTCTTCAGGCTTTAAAAGCTCAAATATCACTTTGGTATCTTCCAGATTTGGGCATGCAGGATAGCCAAACGAGTAGCGACACCCGTTATAACGCTTCATCTGCACATCTCGCAAACTATGCCCCTCATTTTCGGCAATACCTAAGTCTAAGCGTATCTGCTTATGCACAATCTCCGCTAGCGCTTCGGCAAGTTCCACACCTAACCCATGCACAAAAAAGTACTCCTTAAAATTGCCCGCATCGTACAACTTTTTTTCATACACCGAAAACTTCGCCCCCGCACTCACACATGTTAAAGCCAAAACATCATGGCGCTCTGAATGGATAAAATCGCTCAAACTTCTATAGGGATTCCTATTTTGACGAGGAAAATCAAAGGTTTTAATCGCACGCTTTTCTACCACATCGATGCTCTCACGACACACCTGCTCTTCACTAAAGTACCCCTCACTCTCATCGAAAAGATAGAGCGTGTTTTCAAAGGAGCGTGCGGGGTAATAGCCGTAAATGATGGTCGGCTCAAACAACCCTAGTCGCTCAATGTCTGCCCGAACCCGCTCATACGTTGGGTAAAGTACCTCATCAAGCTGTTTTTGTTTCTCCTCTTTACTCTGTCCTTTTCCACTGTAACCCCAACGCTGAGAGAAAAGAATTTTGTGGTTGATCCACGAGTACGCCAACTCTTTCACGTCAGTTTTGAGCACACGTCTGCCCCAAAATGGTGCTGTGGGGATTTTGATGTCACGGCTTGGCATTTTCAGCTCGCAAAACGGCGGAATCTCTTTGGCTTCTTTGTTGGCTCTCACCACCGCATTTTCCAAAACTTTACGCCCAAAATCGGTGTTAAAGTCCTTCGCCTCGATGCGACTCATCGCCTCAATACCCTCAAACGCATCTTTGCAGTAAAAAATAGGCCCCTCATAAATCGGACGGCAAAAATCCTCCACAAAACCATCGGTCAAAGCCGCTCCGCCTAAAATCACGGGAATGTTAATCCCCATCTTTTGCATCGCCTCTAAGTTCTCTTTCATCACATTGGTGGACTTCACCAAAAGTCCGCTCATGCCTATCGCATCGGCGTTATGCTCTTTCAGCGCTTCCAAAAACTGCTCTAAGTCTGCTTTAATCCCAATATTAACCACCTTAAAACCATTGTTACTCAAAATGATATCGACAAGGTTTTTACCCACGTCGTGCACATCACCCTTCACCGTTCCGATGATGAGCGTCGTGGTCGTGTTCTTTTCGCTCTTGGGTAAAAAAGGTTGCAAATAATCCACAGAGGCTTTCATCACCTCAGCCGATTGAAGCACAAAGGGCAGTTGCATCTTTCCACTGCCAAAAAGCTCACCGACCACTTTCATCGCATCGATGAGGATTTCATTGACAATAATTTCAGCGGCTATCTCCTCTTTGGCGGTGGGTAAAAGAGCTAACATGCGCTCTTTATCGCCATCAATAAGAAGCGTCGATAGTTTCTCTTTCGTACTCATCGCAAGGTACGCCGCATCGCTCTCGTCTTTGTTCTCTACCACACCCTCAAAATGGGAGATAAATTTAAAGAGTGGATCACCCTCTTCTCGGCGGTTAAAAAGCAAGTCTTCACACACTTTTTTATCCACGTCGCTGATTTTGTGCATCGGAAGCGTGTTTTTAACATTGACAATCGCCATGCTTAAACCCGCTTCCACACAGTGGTGCAAGAAGACGGAGTTTAGGTATTCACGGGCGTGTTTGGCTAAACCAAAGGAGATGTTAGAGATACCAAGCACAAAGCCAACTTTTGGGTGCATTGCGTGAAATTCACGAATCGCCTCGATGGTCTCAATCACCGCCGTAAAATACTCAGCGTCCCCACTTCCTACTGTAAAGGTAAGCAGGTCAAAGACCAAATCGCCTGCATGAATGCCATGTTTTTTCGTGGCTAATTCAAAAATACGCTCGGCAATCGCCACTTTGTGCGCTTTGGTTTTTGCCATACCCTGCTCGTCGATGGTGAGGCACACGAGCGCACACCCAAAACGCTTGGCTAAAGAACAGACGGTATCAAATTTTTCCATACCATCTTCAAGGTTCACGGAGTTGATAATAGCTCTTCCACCCACCATTTTGAGTGCCACCTCTAAGGATTTAACTTGCGTGGTATCGACCATAAGAGGCAGAGCTATCTTTTGCGCATAACGCCCTATGACCTCTTTGGTGTCTTTCTCCTCATCACGCCCTGCAAACCCCACACTCACATCAATGCCGTGCGCTCCGCTTCTGACTTGTTGTTGGGCAACACTGAGTGTGCCATCGTAATCCTCCGCTAAGAGTAAGTCACGAAAGGCTTTAGAGCCCGTAGCATTGCTTCGCTCACCGATGAGAAACGGGGCTGGGTCTTGTTTGAGGCTTCTTGTTTCAAAGAGTGAAGCGATGGAGCGAGGCATACTCCCCACAGGGGCTAAAGGTTTTTTCCCCTCCACTTTTTTGCTTAGTTCCAAAATATGCTGAGGCGTTGTCCCGCAACATCCCCCCAAGATACTTACCCCTGCAATTTCCGTAAATTTTTCTTGAAGTTCCGCAAACTCCCTAGGTCCCATCGGGTAAAAGGTGTAACCGCCACGGTTTTGCGGGAGCCCTGCGTTAGCATGAACGCTGATGGGTCTATCCCACACGGAGCTAAGTGTTTTGACATGCTTTTCCACTTGTTCAGGGCCTGTACCGCAGTTGAAGCCAAGGCTTAAAAGTTCAAACGGTTCTAAGATAGCCGCAATCGTGCTTGCGTCCGTTCCAATAAGCATCGACCCACTTAGTTCAATGGTGACTGAAACCATCACAGGAAGCCTTACATGTAAAGAAGTTTGCGCATCGCTAATCGCATGAAGGGCGGCTTTGATTTGAAGAGGGTCTTGCGCCGTTTCGATGAGAAAAAGGTCACACCCTCCATCCATTGCACCTTGTGCGGCGACCTTATAGCCCTCGTACATTTCATCGTAACCGATGTGCCCTAAGGATGGAAGTTTCGTCCCAGGACCAAAAGCGGCGGCACAAAAGCGTGGTTTTTGCTCTGTTGAAAACGCCAAACACGCCTCTTTGACGATAGCCACACCCGCACGGGCAAGCTCATAGGTTTGCTCCCCAATACCATAATCCTCCAAAACCCACGGCAATGCGCCAAAGGTGTTGGTCTTGATGATGTCCGCTCCTGCTTTTAAATAGCCTTGATGAATTTTTGAGATTTCCTCACGTGCGCTGACGTTTAAGAGCTCATTACATCCCTCTTTGCCTTGCCATTGTTCGGGTGTGATTTTAAGGGCTTGTATCTGCGTGCCCATCGCACCGTCAATGACTAAAATTTTTTCATGAATCAGTTTTTGAAGTGTTCTCAAATGATATTCCTACTCTCTTATAACATAAAAATATCATATCAAAACTCTAATAAAGGAAGACTTTACGGGAAAAACTCCCGTAAAGTTTAATCTTTTGTTATAACGACACGAAAGCCAACAGGAAAATAGCGATAATTTGAAGAGTAGTTAAAACGGAAAATTGCATTACATTCATCCGATAGATTAACCCAACAACACGTTGTACATTTTAACTCATCACTCAAAGGAGCATCACTCTTTTTCATTGAAGTCGTTGGAATGTAGCAATCCTTCGTCCACTCCCATACATTCCCCCTCATATCGTAAATTCCCCAATCATTTGGCGTACCACTGGCAACGGGAGAGGGAGGATTAATATTTTTTAAATTCAAAATATTTACACAGCGATCAGAATCTTCTTCGCAACTGTATTCAATGGGCTTACCTGCACAAGAGACATACTCCCATTGTGCTTCTGTTGGAAGGTCATACTTCGTTGTGTTCTCTTTTTCATTTAAAAGTTTGACAAATTTTCTAGCTTCATTAAAACTAATTTGCTCTACAGGCATAGAAGGATTCCCTGTTTTAAATTTTGAAGGGTTTGTTCCCATAATTTCATACCACTGTTTTTACGTCACTTCCGTAGTTTGCATATAAAAACTTTTAAGATGAACAACACTTTTAGCTTTTTGGTCTTTTTTTATGGCATCTAAACAAACTTGTTGTTCATTAACCTCAGTATACGGATTGTCCTTAGGACATGTTGCAGCTTGATTTCCTGTGGAAAAATCACCTTCAGGAATCTCTATAAACGTCATGCCAATCGAATTTGTAAAACTATCGCCAAACAGCACACTCACCAAAACACACCCTGTAAAAAGTATCTTTTTCATTTTCACTCCTTTTAATTGAGGTTTTTGAATTTAAACGTATCATTTTTATTAAAAACTATTATCTTAATTTCCTATATGTTTAAATGCTATCACTAAATATCATAGCTGTCAATATTTAGAAACAAAGGAGAAAAAAATAGACGGAGAAACGAAAAAATAGAAGAATTGTAACACGCAGAAATATCTCTCGCAAAGAGACCAAAGATAGCCCCTTTGCTTTTTACATGTAAAGATTAAGGATTGACCGTTGATTTATAAACGGCTTTTCCACCTTTAATCTCTTTAATAACCGCAGAACGTGTTGCATTGCCTTTTTCATCAATGCTAATAAAACCAGAAACACCCTCAAATTTAACGGTTTTACGAATTTGTTCATTCACACAAACGCTATCCGTTGGATTAGCACAACGATTCATCGCATCAACCATGATGTTGTAGGCATCTGCACCTAAGGCTGTAAAGGAGTTGAGCTCTTTCTTGCCTGTTTTTTTCTCATATGCTGCGATAAAATCTTTTGATTTCCCAGTTGGAGGCGCACTGTAATCAAATGCATCGGTAAACATATAACCTTCAATGGCATCCCCACCTAAATCAATAAAAGTTTGATTGGCAACACCATCGCCTGAGAAAAAGGGTTTATTTAAATCTGCTTGTTTTGCTTGACGTTTAATCATAGAGGCTTCTGTGTGATAAACGGGTAGAAATATAAAATCTGCATTGAGCGCTTTAATTTGTGAAATGACGGCTTTAAAATCTTTATCGCCAGAGTTAATGCGAATCTCTTTCACCACTTTTCCACCGTTTTTACGAAAAGCTTCACTAAACGCTTTAGAAAGACCCAATGAGTAAACCTGGGCTTGGTCAGTCACCACCACTGCTGTTTTTAACCCCAAATCTTTGGTAGCATAATTAGCAACCACCGTACCTTGAAACGAATCAATAAAACAGACACGATTTGCATACATTCGTTTTTCAGTCAATTTATCATTGGTTGCCGCAGGCGCAATCACGGGAACCTGTTTTTTTTCTGCAATGGAAATAATTTGCGCGGTATTGGTGCTAATCATCTCACCAATAATTCCCACCACTTTGTCTGAAATAATCACTCGTGTTGCGGCATTGGCTGCTTCAACTTTATCGCCTTTGGTATCGACTAAGACCAATTTAACGCTGTCACCATTTTGAAGTTTTGGCTCAAGCGCATTGGCAAGCTCAATCCCTTCATACGCAACTTGACCATACCCAGCAAGGGCACCACTCATGGGAAGAATAACACCCACACTTACCTCTTTTGCCATCATGCTTGTTGCCAAAATAGCAGCAAAGCTCATTAATTTCACAGATAAACGCATACATGACTCCTTTAAAATTGCGCTAAAAGTTTAACACAATGAAGATTAGGTTTGAATCAAAAGAGGAGAAAAGAAAAAAGAGAGGGAAACCCTCTCGTGGAATTATGCGTGGTTATTTTCAGCAACATTGAGTGCTTGTGAAACATCTACAATAATTTGCAATTTTTTAATAATATCTTCCATAGCACGGCTCTCTTCTTTTGCAGCAATACTAATGCGCTCCACTTCAGCTTGTGTATGAATAATTTCATCCACCATGCGTTGAAGTGCTGGCACAATTTGGTCAACCACTTTTTGTACTTCCATAATAGAAACACGAATGCTATCGGTTGATTTATTGCTTTGATCAGAGAGTTTACGAACTTCACTTGCCACAACCGCAAAGCCTCGACCATGATCTCCAGCACGTGCAGCTTCAATGGTTGCATTGAGTGCTAAAAGATTAGTTTCGCTAGCAATATATTTAATCGCTGTTGTGATATTTCCAATTTGCTCTACAGCGTTGGTTAACTCTTGTGCCATATCATTGGTTACTTGAACATTTTTCACCTCTGAAGCCAATTTGGTATTTACGACAACAATCGTATTGGCTGTATCTTCAATGGATTTTGAAGCATTTTGCGTAATCAGTGAAATCTCTTTCGTTTGTTCTGCTAATGTTTTAGAAATATCACGTGCTTCTTGCAGTGCTTTATCACTATTAATGGCTGTAACCACTTGTGCTAAAGAGCTAACGCTCTCTGCCGTCGCTGTTCGTGGTGGACTTGGAATGACCGTAACATCAGGTCGCAATAAAGAGCTGTATTTTGTATACAAAGCCTTTCCTGAAGAGACATAACCATCTGTTCCAATAATATATTTAGCATTGCTTAGTGCTTCTCGTGTCTCAGCCTCACTGCACTCATCAAAAGGAACAATTTTATAACTAACATGATCTAATTTATAAAATTTTAAAAATTTCAGTAACCCATTAGCCCCTGATTGGCTGTTGTTAAAAATAATGACATTTTCTCCAGCAGAAATACGACTTACCGCAACAAAGAAATCTGTAGGTGGCACAAATTCAACAGAAATAACTTTTTCTTGTCCATATTTTTTAACCATTTCATCGTAACGGTTTGCAAAACAAACCACCAAATCAAAACGGGAAACATCAAAATTTTGATAATTTGCCAACGTCGCTTTTTGATAGGTCGCAGCTGTTGCCAGTGTAGCATCAACTAACGAGACAAGTTCTTGCGTCGTTGCTTCATTTGCTCCAATTAAAAGTAGATTAACGCTCATTGTTTTCCTTTGTTCAATGCTTTAAAAACGGTATCAATGTCACAAAATTCTTGTACGCTTTTTAAGCCGGCACAAGAAAGATTTATTATAAGCCAAAAGAACGGATAAAAATGAGATTAAATCTATTTCTCTCTTTTTTATGTTGGATGTATTACCAAAATTCCCACCGCATCTTTTTTACATGTAAAGACTATTTTTCATTAATTTTCAACACATTTTCACGTCTTGCTTTTGCCACTTCTGCATCCACCAAAAGCGATACAGTTTGGTTTAACATCTCTAAACTCAGAGTATAAGGTTTCTTTAGAACACCTAATTCTATCTTTGAACCCAACTTGCCATACGCATAACAGAGTGATTTTGAAGGTACTTTTTCTGAAGGCTCAAGCTGTGCAATACGTGAACAAGTATCAACCCAAACAAAAGGGTCATCATCGCTAAAATCATGTAAATAACCAAAGAGTTTTGTTGTCTCAAAAAATTTAATCTTCACTTCAAAAAAAGGATTGACTTCTAAAGTTTCATTTAACCGCAACAAAATAGGAAATTTATAAAGCGTTGAGCCAATTTTGAGCTGTTTTTTCGTTCCATCAAGCACCAAATCATGCTCGATTTTTGGAAATGCCCAAAAACGGCTAATCTCTTTTGACCACGCACTTAAAAGTGCATCAAAATTCGAAAATGATTCAGCTAATGAAGGAGTTTCTTGGAGTAAATTTCGCCCCAACCCTAGCGTTGCGTCATACCCTAAAAACGGTAAAAGTGTCGCACCAATATCAAGCGTTGTGCCTACTTTTTCGACCTTTTTTCCCTCTTTTTGGCGTGGATCGATAATCATAAATTGATTGCGACGTTTGCCCTTCATCAAATCATCAATCGCCATATTGTGCATAGCAAGGTGGTCTGAACCTACCACGATAATCGTATTTTGACCATACGGTGATTTTTGAATCTGCTCAATAAAACGAGCAATCAACTCATCCGAACACATCGCCGCATTAAGCATTGAGTTATCCCCTTTTTGATAACGCTGTGCTTTACAACTTTTGGAGACATGCCCATGGGGATGATGGGTATCCATCGTGGAGATAAACATCGCAAATTTTTGTTTACTTTTGGAAAGTTTTTTAAAATCACTCATGGAAAATTCAAACAAGCTATCATCATACAAGCCCCACGGTGTTTGATACCCTCTGTTTTTTAAACGTGGTTTTAGCTCATTGATGCCCTTAATATCATCAAACTTATGGGTTTTATAGAGCTTATCAACTCCCGCAAATTCCAAAGAAGAGCCACTGCGATAGATAAGTTTATACCCCTCTTTATGCAGCATATCGCTCATACAAACGGCTCCTGAGTAAAACGTGCTCATTTTAGACATTGAGTTTCCCTGCGGTGAATGCTCTCCTGTGGAAGGAGTAACCAAAGGTATACCACACAATACAGAGGTCATCCCAGCAATTGTCCAGCTCGTTCCTTGTGCCTGTTCAATCTCTGTAAAATAGATATTGGCTTCACGAATGGATTTTAAGCGTGTCATTAAAGAGGGGAAAATGCTCTCATCAAAATAGGTATCTTCCAAACTCTCCGCAAAAATATAGACTAAATTAGGGTGTTCCTCGCTGATGGATGTTAAACTGGGCTCTTGGTAATACTCTAAAAAAGGATACTCAAGACTGAGCGCATTTTCAATCCCTATCGTTTTTAAAAGGCTTTGAGTCAAAAAATGAATACTCGGATGTAAAGCAAAAGCACTCAGAAGAAGCATTAAGGAGAAAAAACCTTTTACTTTCTTAGGCGTTTCAAGCAAAACATTTTTCATTAAACGATAATAAACAATTGAAAAAATCAAACTAGCAATAAAAAGCCCTACGCCAAAAGCAATGATGATATAATAATCACCAAAGCCCGAACCGTCTAATCCATAAAGAAGGTGAAAAATAACCGCATCGTTAATTCCCTCTCCCGTAAAATAATCAGAAACAAGATAAAAAGCACCTAAAATCATATAGATAAAAACAACCAAAGCCCCTAAGAAAGCACTTTTACTGTTTTGAGTACGGTTTTTACATGTAAAAAGAAAAAGTAAAAAAAGCCCCAGAGAAAGCCATAAAAAAATATTCATACGTAGTGCCTATCCTTAAATTAAACTTTTTTCAATGAGTTATGAAAAAAGTCTATAAGTTACGTGCGCATTATAGCTTTTTATCAGCATTCTCAGCCTAATTACTGCTTTTCTCTCCTATGATTAAAATTTAATCATTTACTTGCATAGTTTAAACTCCATTGAGTGCTAAACTTTCATCAGTTTAACTTTTAGGAGGATGGATATGAGAACAAAACTCTTTGTACTTTTAACACTGCTTGCTCTCTCAAGCACATGGGCTGCTGAAGAGGGTGTTACTGAGGTCGCAGAGACAATTCCAACACTCGATGTTGGAAATACCGCATGGGTTTTAATGGCAACTGCACTGGTGATGCTAATGACACCGGCTGGTTTAGCACTGTTTTATGGTGGCATGTCACGCTCTAAAAACTTACTTAACACCGTTGCAATGAGTGTTATGGGGTATATTATCGCTTCCATCGTTTGGATTGTGTGTGGATACTCTTTAGCATTTGGTGCGGACATTGGCGGAGTGATTGGGTTTGATTCCCTCTTTTTAAGTGGCATTAAAGTGACTGATATTTGGGCAACAGGTAACATTCCTGTTCTTCTTTTTGTCGCCTTTCAAATGACCTTTGCGGGCATCACCGTAGCGCTCATTAGCGGTGCATTGATTGAGAGACTAAAATTTTCAACATGGATGATTTTTGCGGCATTGTGGATTATTGGGGTGTATGCACCTGTTGCACACTGGGTGTGGGGTGGCGGTTTTCTCTCTAAAGATGGCGTGCTTGACTTTGCAGGCGGTACGGTTGTTCACATTAACGCAGGTGTAGCAGGCTTAGTCATTGCCATCATGCTTGGCAAACGAAGCGATTTTGGTAAAGCGATGTTCCCTTCTTCAGTGACCCTCACTGTTTTAGGTGCGAGTATGCTTTGGTTTGGATGGTTTGGCTTTAACGCAGGCAGTGAATTAGGAGCTGATGGCATTGCAGCGAGTGCCTTTTTAGTCACGAACACAGCAGCAGCGATTGCAGCACTTTCATGGATGATTATCGAGTATGTCACCTACAAAAAGTTTACCCTTCTAGGCATTGCTTCAGGTATTGTAGCAGGATTGGTTGCGATTACTCCAGCAGCAGGATTTGTCGATACTAAAGGAGCACTTGTCATTGGATTGGTTGCGGGATTGGTTGGTTTTTACGGTGTCAATGGTCTTAAAAAAGCGTTCAAATACGATGACTCTTTGGATGCCTTTGGTATCCACGGTTTAGCAGGTATTTGGGGTGCCATCGCCACAGGTATTTTTGCAAACCCAGAAGTGAATGAACTTGGTACTGGGCTTTTATACGGTAACGCCTCACAAGTGCTCATCCAAATAGAAGGCGTTGTGGTAACCGCCATCTATACAGCCATTGCCACAGCGATTATCTTTAAAGTAGCCTCTCTTCTCACCGGTGGTGCTCGTGTCATCGCAGAGGTTGAATCACAAGGCTTAGATGAGATGGAACACGGCGAAAAAGCCTTTAACTTAAGATAAGCAAAGGATAGAAGATGAAAAAAATTGAATCCATTATTAAACCTTTTAAACTCGAAGATGTCAAAGATGCTCTTGCAGAGCTTGACATCACAGGTATGACGGTCAGCGAAGTGAAAGGCTACGGTAGACAACAAGGACACTCAGAGCTTTACAGAGGGGCTGAGTATGTGGTTGATTTTTTACCCAAAGTCAAAATCGAAGTGGTCGTAGCCGATGAGTTGGTGGATAAAGTTATTGACGTGATTATTAAAAATGCCCGCACAGGCAAAATCGGTGATGGAAAAATCTTCGTCACCGATGTGGAGAAAAGCATTCGTATCCGAACGGGTGAAACCGATAACGAAGCGGTTTAACCTTCTTCTTGGGGCAAGACAACTTGTCCCTCTTTCATCCGATACGTCATCACCAAATTAAAACAAAGCTCGCTTAACATCAGTAAGTCCCACATAGAGAGGATTTCCAAAAAGGGCATTCCTTCGCACAAAGCTTCAAAATCAATCTTACATGTAAAGACATACGCATCATTGGGAGCGCCTAATTCGGGGAGATTTAAGGAATATTGAAATGAAAAGGTAATGTTGGGGTTTCGATTCATTCGACGAATGCGTTTGAGCGTTCCATCGTAATCTTTTTCACTGAGGCAAATCTCAGAATGAATGTTATGCGAGAGAACATTGCGCACAAAAGAGAGGATGTCAAAAAAGTTTTCATACTGCTCCCCAAAGAGTTCTTGCATAAAAGATTTAAAAGGACTCTCGAAACGCAAACTCTCGACCATCGCCATACAAATACCTCTAAAAGCGTTAAACTCAACAAAATACTCAAACAAAGAGATGGTTTCACTGGTTGTTTGGCGTGCATTGATAAGCAGTTCTTGAATAATCTCGGCATTAAAATAGTACGCCTTTCCCTCTTCATACTTCTTCACTACAAACAGGCTTCTATCGAGTAAATCTTCGGTTTTGGAGAGTTTGCCCAAAAACTCACCCATATGCAAAAAATAAAAATTTTGCTCTACAAGCAAAAGCGCATCATCGAGTAAGACATCATTTGTATTCATTTTTTTCTATCCAATCGCACTTTAACTTCTTGATACACCGCACATGTTCCCTTTTGACTCATAAGATGAGGCGTGAGAACATTGCTATTTTTCGCACCACTGTAAAGCAAAACACAATCATCCCTCAGAGCAACACAAGGCATTACCGCATATTCACAGCTTCCGTAAATACTGCTTAAGAGCACCCTATCCTCTTGCTCTAAGCCCAAACTTTTAGGCACATACAAATAATCATCGGTAATAAATTGCGAGTTAAGCGACCTGTTTTGTTTGGCACTTAAAAGAAAAAAGCCCTCCTCTTCCAAAGGCTCTTCCTCAAAGGCTTCTAAAAATTCAAACGTTCCACTGGGCGTGTAAAACCCTGTGGCATAAGGAAGTTCCTCGTAACTTTTTGAGACCAAAAAACCCTCTTTTTGCATACTGTTCGAGTCTATCACTTTTTGAAGAATTGCCTCTTCACTTTCTAAAGGCGTGTATCCAAACACCTCTAAGAGTTTTTGCGTAAGCGCATACTCACTGATGCCTATCTCACTCTCCACGATTTTGGGCATTCTCCCCACAAACGGGTGCCCGTAGCTTAGTTTTACATCCTCTTTTTCCAAAAAGGAACATGCTGGAATAACCAAATGCGCCTTTTGAGAGGTCTCATTTTCATGCAAACCAAAGTAAACCACGCATGAAGCTTTAGTAATTCCCTCTCTGATCTTTAAGGTTGAGGGCATTTGACTCAGGGGATTTCCCCCTTGAATAAACACCATCTCGTAATGACCAAAATCTACAACGGGCAGAGGCGTTGTTTTAGCGTTGACTTTAAAGGGAGCATCAAATCCAAAACCGCTATTGCTCAAATAGCCAACGCCACACCCCATTTTTCCAAAAAGTCCTAAAAGAGCACCCAATGCATCAATAGAGCGTAAAACACTATGTCCAAAACGGTACTTTTGAACCCCAACGCCCACTAAAATGCACACTTTTTTACCGTGAATGAGTTCTAAAAATTGCTCTATCTGCACCACAGAAATATCCGATTTAGAGAGTAATTCCTCTTGTGTAAAGCCCTCAAGAAAATTTCGAAACGCTTCATAATTAAGCGTGCGCTCTTGCAAAAATGCTTTATCTTCTCCTTTTACATGTAAAAGCGCTTTGCACAAAGCCAGCGCTAAAAAAAGATCCCCTTTGGGTTTAATTTGAAGAAACAACGCCGCATGTTTTGCAAAGTCTATTGCCACGGGATTGATGACGATGAGCTTCTTACCTTTAAGCGAAGGGAGCATATGCGAATTGGTCACCGAGGGATTCCGCCCCCAAATAATCACCACCTCCGCCTCTTTTACATGTAAAGGTGAAAGGGCTAAATTCGCCCCTCGTCCCTCGCAAATTCCCACATCCCCTGCTTCATCGCACAAAGAACCTGAGGCTAAAATGGCGTGGTGCTCTGCAAAAAAACGTTTACTCACGCCTTGCATCACCCCTAAATTGCCACTGCCTTTAAAATAGAGTGTTTGAGAGGGTGCATGTGTTTTAAGCTTCTCCACCAAAATATCAAAAGCCTCTTGCAGTGAGATACTCTGCCCCAAATAACGAGGCTCTTCAATACGTTCAAAATGGTGGTAATGGTTGAGGTGGTGACACAAATAGCCCTGCGTGATGGGATGGGCTTTGTTTCCTTTGAGTTTTAAATCATCCCCAACAACAATGCTGCATCCATCAAAACAATCAAGCGGACAGGTTGTTAAACGCATTTTAACGCCCCTTTGGTGTGTTTAGAGAAGGAGACCAAAGTGTCTCCTTGTAAGGGTTTAGAGTGTAATCTCTTTAATATCTGCAATCGACTTAAACGCCATGTAAATAGAGGCAATGAGGTTTTGACGATTGGCTCTTAGCTCAAGATTTTCAGCATTGACCATGACATTATCGAAAAAAGCATCAATATGTGGCTTAAGTGCAAAAAGTGCGTCTAAATGCGCTTCAAACGTCTCATAGCTTTGAGCATTAACCGCATCAAATGCATCAAAAAGCGCATGTTCGTACGCATTCTCAAAGAGTGCTTTATTGACACGCAATGCTTCATCCGTTTTCATATTTTTAATGATATTTGCCACCCGTTTAAACGTTGAAAACATCTCTTTAAAACCATCATCTTGAACGATGTACGCCAATGCTTTGATTTTCAAAGACAAGCGCACAATGTCTCGCTCCCCACTGCTAATCACCGCTGCAATAATGGAAGGATTCACATCAAAAAACTGATACATTCGCTCTAAGAAGAAACTCTCCAAAAGCGCAAAATCAAACGCTTTATAACTCTGTGAAAGCGCTTTTAAATCTTTAGAAATATCAAAAGCAATCCCTTGTTCTAAGACAATTTTCACAATGCCATTGACCGCACGGCGAAGCGCATACGGGTCTTTGTTGCCTGTGGGGATTTTGTTGATGCTAAAAAGCGCAATCAAAGAATCTAATTTGTACACCAAAGCAACAATGGCACTAAAAAGCGTACTAGGAAGCGCACTCTCCTCAGAATTTGGAAGGTACTGCTCTTTAAGCGCTAGGGCAAAAAGTTCATCCTCGCCCGCTTCTTTAGCGTAGTAGTAGCCCATAAGACCTTGAAGTTCGGTAAATTCATAGACCATTTCACTGAGCAAATCGCTCTTAGCATAGAGTACGGATTTTTCCATAAGTGCATGCAAGCTTTGCGCATTTAAACGGTTGTGCTGCGCTAAAAGTCTCTCTTCATACTGCTTACTTAAATAGAGTGCTATGGCTTTTTCACGCTCGGTCTTATCCATCAAAGAGCCTAGCCCATCCAAATAGGTAATATCTTTTAGCCCCTCATAATGAAGCCCTTTTTTAAGATCATTGTCTAAGAAGAAAAGTGCGTCAGATAAACGGGCACGAAGCACTTTCTCATTCCCTCTGACAATAAGGTCATAATCATCGCTAATGGCATTGGAAACCACAATAAAACGGTTGGTGAGTTTACCCTCTTTAAACACAGGGAAATAGCGTTGATTCTCTTTCATGGAGGTAATAATCACCTCAGGAGGCAAACGTAAAAATCGCTCTTCAAAAGAGCCAATCAATGCCGTAGGATACTCCGTAATCGCCACGACTTCTGCCAAAAGATCAGCATCAATCTCAATGCGAACACCCTCTTCTTTTGCCTCAATCGCCTTAAACGCATTTAAAATAATCTCTTCACGTCTGCAAGGGTAAAGCACCACGCCACGCTGCGCCAAACGCTCAAAATAATCCCCTGCAAACATATACGCAAAAGGCTCATACGAAATGGTACGGTGTGGGTAAGAAAAGGGTGTGGATTCAACACCAAAAAGAGAAAAAGGCACATGCTCATCGCCTAACATACACCCAAACCAGCGAATCGGGCGAATAAAACTCTCTTCCAAAAAGCCCCAACGCATAGACTTTCCAAAATTTAGTCCCTTAATAAACTGCTCAATCATCTCTTTAAGCAGTGGTTTAGAACTTTGAGGCGCGATGGTTCGCTTATAGTACAACACCTCTTTGCCATCTTTTAAGGCAGTGCTTACTTCGCTAAATTCCACGCCACATTTTTTCGCAAATCCTAACGCCGCAGGAGTAGGTACGCCATCTTTAAGAGCAACACTCAGAGGCGCTCCAAAAAACTCCTCCTCTTTTTCACCTTGCTCGGTCGGAAACACTTCATGCCACAGCACCAAACGACGCGGTGTGTAATAAAACTCAAACGCACACGCTAAGGCATTGTTTTCTAAAATATCAAGCCATTGTTTTTCAATTGTAGGGAGTTCTTTCAAAAAGGGAATTGCAGGAAGTTCTTCAACACCAATTTCTATCAAAAGGGGTTTGACCATGATCAACCTTTACATGTAAATAATTTAAGCCGATTGTAACGCAAAGTTGGTTAAATCGTCCTTTTACATGTAAAGGTAAAACGCCTCTAGCGGTTCGATTTGCACGCTCCAAAAAGTTTGGCAAATAACCAGATGGAAGGACAAAAATCGGTAATTGCCCACACCACAATCATGGCAATCACAAAACCAAGTAAAATGGTTCCATAAATCGAGCCAATACTCATAAGATACGTCGCCACCAAAAGTACCCCTGCCATAACAAGACGTTGAAGTTTCTCAGCACATAACATCATTTTATCCTTTTATGTTAGTTATAAGAGAGAACTATAAAAATAAAGGACTTAAAAAAGTGTTATTTTTGTGACTTAATCTTTTAACGTATGGAAAATTGCAGTCACAGGAAAGTGATCCGAATACCCCTCTCCTAGGTGTTCACCTTTTCCTTTTTGGCTGATTTGCCATCGTTTGGGGTTGCCATTTTCATCGAGCATATAAGGCGCTTCAAAACGCTTCAAAGAGTTAGCTTTATACTCGATGCCTTTGTTATCGTAAAGCGTTGGCGCAATGACGATGTGATCAAGTGCTGTTTTTTGCTTGCCGTAACTGTGCGAGTAGCGCTCGTTTTGAGGCAGGTCATACCACGTGTTGTACAAAGGTGCGGTTTTATCACCCGTACCTAAAACCGTGGCAAATCCTAAACCCCAATCCTCTTTTTGCACCCGATAGGGCGAGTTAAAATCCCCCAGCAAAATAAAGGCTTTGCCTTTTTCTTTCAGCAAAGCATTTTTAAGCGTGGTTGCATAAACAAGACGCTCTGCCTCTTTTTCTTTATGTGCTGGCCAATGGTTAATGTAAACATCCAAGAGATGGTGCTCAATGCTAAGGATAATGCGGTGAATACCTCGCGGCTGGTCTTTCATAAAAAAAGACTCGGTTCTCACAATAGGAAAACGTGAAAGCAGCGCTGATTCTATGGAAACACGCTCTTTTTTCTTCGGAAAGAAAAGATAGGGATAGGCTTTAGCGCCTAAGGCCTTATTTAAACGCTCTAAGACTTCCTTGTTTTCTACTTCTGCTAGGGCAATCACATCCGCATTCATATCACCAATGACCTGTGCAATGTGCGCAATTTTACGCTCCACCATCGCTTCATTCCAGCCGTGTTTGGTATGGGGTGTGTACTCAGTGTATTCGCTTCCATTTTTAGTCGCATCAAAAAGATTTTCAACATTGTAACTAGCAACCTTAAACTCTAAACCAAAGAGAAAAAAGGGAACAAAAAGAAGTAAAAAACGCATTAAAACTCACTGCTTGAAGACATCGGCTCAAATTCGCCTGATTCGGTATTAAAATATTCCAATTCACCCGTATCCAAACGGTAATACCACGAACGAATAAAAAGCTCACCCTCATTGACACGACGCTGTACATCTGGATAACTGAGAAGGTTTTTTGACTGAAAAAGCAAGGAAATTTTCTCGGTTAATTCCAAACGTTCTTCATGCGAAACACTCTGTGAAATCAACTTCTGTGTCACATAATTTTTCGCTTCAAGCCCTAGTTCTAGCCATTTTTTAACATGCACTAAATTAATATCCGTAATCTTCGTATACATCGTCTCAATCGCCCCACAATGCGAATGCCCACACACGATAATATCGGTTACTTCCAACACAGAAACGGCATACTCAATGCCTGCTGCTGTGGCGTGGTAGTCATTATCAGGAGCAAACGGTGGTACAAAATTGCCCACATTACGCAGTACAAACAAATCCCCAGGAGCGGAGAGTGTAATTAAAGAAGGGTCCACCCTCGAATCACTACACGCAATGAAGAGCACTTTTGGATTTTGACCGTTTTTGACCAAATCTAAAAACTTATTTTCATACTTTTTAAACTTCGTATCTTTGAATTTTTCATAACCACTAATCAAATCCGCAATTTTCATTCTTCATCCTTTTGAGATTTTTGAAAGTATACAAAAAGAGTCCAAACAAAGAAATTACAAGCACAAAGTGATTATAATAGCTCCAATTTTTTAAAGCATAAAGGAAAATCATGGAATTTAAAAACGCAACTATTTTGAAAAAAGCCAATGTCTATTTTGATGGCAAGGTAGTTAGTTATACCGTAAAATGCGAAGATGGTACGACCAAAACGCTAGGCGTGATGCAAGCAGGAGATTATACGTTTAATACAGGTGCGGCAGAAGTCATGGAGTTTTTAAGCGGTGAACTCAGCGTTGAGTTACCCAACCAAAAAGAGCCTTTAGTGATTCAAGGTGAAGCCACGTTTGAGGTACCTGCAAATTCTAGTTTTACCTTACATGTAAAAACAGTTGCAACTTATTGTTGCGCATACGCTAACTAAATCTTACACTGCCTTAGCACATCGCATGGCTGAGGCAAATGCCCATTGAAAATTAAAACCGCCAAGCTCGCCTGTCACATCTAAAACTTCCCCGACAAAATAAAGCCCCTCGCATTTTAAACTCTGCATCGAAGCACCATCGATTTCATCCGTACTTACACCGCCACGTGTTGCTTCTGCTTTGGTGTAGCCAAAGTTTCCAGCAGGGGCAAAGGTATAGGCTTTAAGAGAAGCTAGAAGCGCTTTTTCGGTGCTACTTAGTTTTGAGAGCACTTTGTCTTCCAAACCAGTGGCATCTAAAAAAGCTTTGCTAAAACGTTTAGGAAGCCCAAGTGCGGTGGTTATCTGCTTTTTTGCGTGGGTTTTAAACAAGGCTTCCATCGAAGCGATGTGGGGTAAAAAGTCAATGCTAATGTTCCCTTTTTTCCAATACAAAGAGCCACTCAGCACACAAGGACCGCTGATGCCTTTGTGCGCAAAAAGAAGGTTTTCACAAAAGGTTTTTCCCTCTACATGTAAAGCAACAGGCAAAGCAATACCGCTAAGCTCTTTCATCCAAAACTGCTCTTTTTGAAGCGTTAAACCCACCAATGCAGGCGCAGGGGTGATGAGGGTGTGCCCAAACTGTTCTGCAATTTTAAAGCCAATATCACTCGCCCCTATGCTTGCATAACTAAGCCCACCACTCGCAACCACTAGCTTTTGGGTATGTATCTCACCCTTATTAGTGTAAATAATAAAATGCTCTTTTTTCGTTACATGTAAAACAGTAGTAGAGAGATAAAAGGTGCAAAAAGCACTCAAACGCCCAAAAATAGAAACCAACTCTTTAGCACTGTTGGCACAAAAGATTTGCCCATGAGAGCGCTCTTCAAGACTTAAGCGATGTGCTTTAACAAACTTTAGCGTTTCAGAAGTATCAAACGCCTCTAAAATGGGCTTTATAAACGCCCTATCCCCCAAATAGTTTGCTTCACTCGCATAGCGATTGGTAAGGTTACACTTTCCTCCACCAGAAATTAAAAGTTTTGCGCCAATTTTAGCATTGGTATCAATGAGAGCGACATCTCTTCCTTGAAGGTGCGAAGCTGCCATTAAAGCCCCTGCCCCTGCGCCAATAAAACAAATTTCGTGAATTTTCAAAGGGCGTACTTTCTCAATAATCTTATTGTTGCGCCGTACAGCTGTACCGCACGGTTGCGTTTAAGACGAAAGTTTCAGGATGCACCAAAGGCGCTTGCGTGGGAACAGAGGAGAAAGACTTTGTCATTGGAGCGGCTGCTCGCATCAACACAGGATGCGCTGGTGAGGCATTGTCAAAAACAACCTCTTTCACAACACATTTTTGATGGGTCTCTTTGGAAAAAGAGAGGGCTTGTTCATGTGCCACTTTGAGCAAAGATGAGCGCAATGCCAAACGGTTTGCATTGTGTGTCGCATCACTCACCACCCATGCCAAAGCCCCTTGATGGGTGATGACACTAGGAGCCTTCACCTTTTCTACTCTTTCAACCAGCATGTTGTACTGCTCAACGGAGTTTAATTCACACGAAAAGAAAAGATTTCCTTTGTACCCCACAAAAACGGGTTTGTTATCTTTATACTGATACGAGGGAGAGAGACGATACCCTCCTCCTTGACAGAGCTCATTTTTAGCATCAAATTGCTTCACTTCAGCGACTAAGGCATTGAGATGCTCTTTAATCACATTGCTATTTTTATGTTCTTCTTCAAACGAGAATTCGCCTCGTAGACGTTCAGGCATGAGCATGTTAGAAACACTCTCTTGCGTGGTAATCTCTATATCCGCACACAACAACAATGGAAAAACGGCCAACAAACAAAAAGAGAAAAATCGTTTCATTGCAAAACTCCTTTAAACCATCTCAAACGTACTAAAATTTTGACGAATCGCATCGTAGAGAATAATCCCAGCCGATGTGGCTTGATTAAGGCTTCTGCCGTTTTTTCCCATCGGAATGGTAATGGCATTGTCCCACTTCAACTGCATCAATTCCATGGGAAGTCCCGTGGATTCGCCTCCAAAAAAGAGAAAATCACCTGCTTGAAACGAGGCTTCAAAATAGGGCTTTTTCGTTTTGGTCGTAGCAAAGAAAAAACGCTCCACTTTATCGGCATGCATCGTTAAAAACTCCTCTAAGTTTTCATACACGTGCACATCGAGTAAATGCCAATAATCAAGCCCCGCACGCTTCACGGTCTTATCGCTAATCTCAAACATAGTGGGTTTGACAATGTGCAAACTACAATCGGCATTGACACACATACGACCAATGCTTCCCGTATTTTGAGGAATTTGAGGATGAACTAAAACAATATTAAACATAAACTAATCTCCTAAATATCAAAACGCACCATGCCCTTTTTCTGCCTCAAAGAGGCAAGCTTTAGTACCCAGTGTAACGTAGCTTCTTGGGCTTTGCCTAAGAAGCGTATAAAAATGGTTTCAAAAGATAATCGTTTTATTATCATGCACAAAAATACGCTCTTCAAAGACTAAATCAAGCGCATTGGATAGGACTACTTTTTCAACATTTCGCCCTGCTTTTTGCATGTCTCTCCAGCTCATCTCATGGTTCACATGAATGACATCTTGCGCAATGATAGGCCCCTCATCCAAATGGTTATTGACAAAGTGCGCCGTTGCACCTATAATCTTCACACCTCGCTCATACGCCTGCTTGTAAGGATTCGCACCGATAAACGCAGGCAAAAATGAGTGGTGAATGTTAATCATCTTCTCTTCATAATGCCCCACAAACTCGCTCGATAAAATACGCATGTATTTGGCAAGAACAATATAATCCACGCTGTATCCAGCTAGGACTTCCAACACTTTTGTTTCGTGTTCTACTCGGTTGAGTCCCTCGTGGCTCACACAATGAAACGGAATGTTGAATTTTTCGCTTAAATTTTTCAAATCTTCATAGTTTGAGACAATCGCTAAAATATTTGCATTTAAATCGCCACTGTCATGTTTGAGTAAAATATCGCCCAAACAGTGCATCTCTTTGGTACCCATGAGGATAATATCTTTTTTACGTGCCTCAAAGACATAAATGTTTGAACGTGCAGGAAGCATCGCTTGAAGCGTGCCTTTAAACGCATTCAAATCCGCCTCACCATTGAGTTCTGCACGCATAAAGAACTTACCATTTTCCCTATCCACATACTCATCGTTTTTAATGATATTGAGCTGATATTTAAATACCACATCCGCAATACGGTAAATTAAACCCTTTTCATCAGGACAATCAATTTTTAAAATATAATTTTTATTTTTATCCATTACTACTCTGCCTCACATAATTCTTGAATTTTTTTCATACGTCTTCTTTTTAACTCTTCACCAATACCACGCCCCTCAAACCCCTCTGCCATAACATCATGAACGCTAATGCCTCCATCAAAAGGCTTCTCCCAAATACCCAAAACCTCAGCCCGTTCTCTTATCCCCACACGGTAATGCCCTAACCATTCACATAAAGGCATATCAAGGCTTACATGTAAAAGCATTTCATCGCTTATTTCACCTTCTATAAAAGGCTGATTTCGAAAAAGACGGCGGTAATGATTGGGAGCATCAAGCGCTTCTAACCATACCAAAGGGTCTTGCTTCAGTCGATTGGCTACGATGTAAACAAAATAATAAGAGACTAGCTCCTCTTCAAAATTGTGCTTACATCGTATCAATTCACGAGCAATTTCAAAAAAACGATTTTCCACTTTACATGTAAAACATTTCTCAAACAAAGAGAGTTGATACATGTAAAAAAGCCCAATATGCAAAAATGACGCACTAAAAAGCTTTTCAAACTCCCATAAAATACGTGGTTTAGTTAAATCTGCAAGGCTAATTTCTTGCATAATTTTGAGACTTTTGCTCTCTATTTTAAAACCCAAACGGGCACTAAATTGCATGGCGCGAAGCACTCTTAGACTATCTTCTTTGAAACTTTGTTCATCAATAATAACAAGCCTTTTTTTTGCAATAGCATCTTTTCCACCCCAAAAATCAAACAATTCTTGCGTAAAAATATTGACCATCATAGCGTTCATACTAAAATCACGTCTTTTGGAAGCCTCTTTCTCATCTTGACACACTTCAACCTCAAAAGCACTATGCCCAACACCACTTTTACGCTCAACACGAGGCAAAGAAAAATCAATCGCACCTAATCTATAAACAAAAAAACTTTTGCCTACACCCACAGCTCCCACACGTTTCATCACATCATCAAAAACATCAGGCGCCATATCGTACACTTCAATATCCAAATCATGCAAAGGCGCATTTAAATAGAGATCTCTCACACTGCCTCCTACCAAATACACACGTTTGGTATAAGGCGCTAAAAATGTTTTGGCAGTTTCAAATTGGGTGAAAAATGACCCTGTGAGGTCTATGGGTAATTTCATTGTTGGGACGTTTCCATTTTCTCCAACTGTTCATCAATCGTGGCTAAAAGATACTCTAAAAAGTTCAAGGTCAAATCTATTTTGGCTTCAATATTTTTATTATTGGGCGACTGAAAACCCTCAAAAAGAACTAAAATACGCTCTCTTAAATTAATATAAAACTGTCGCTCTCTGTTTTCATTTGGGTTCTCTTCGCAACAAGAAGTACTCAAGGTGGTAGTAGAGAAAATTTCCTCACTGATTTCCAACATTGGTTCAGGCTCAAACGCATCCGCATCAATCTGGCGAGGTGGCTGCAACATTTGTGATTTTGCCTCTTCTTCTTTGGGCGCAACCTCTTCAAGCTCTTTGAGGGTCGATAAAATCATCTCTTTTAATTCCATAGCTTTACCAACCACCTTTCAAATTCTAAAAATTCCACTTCGGAATTCATATTTAAAAAAAACTTCTTCATCTCTTCATCAACACCGAGATATTTTTTACGAATCCCTGAAAGACGCTTAATCGCAATTTTCGCCTCTTTATTATCAGAATTTGCCATTAATAGCTCTTTATAAATCTCCAAAGCCTCATTTTTGAGACCTTGAAGTTCATAGATTGATGCAAGGGTGAGTGTTTTCATAGTTTATTAACGTAATCTGCAATAATAGAGCCCATTTGCGTGGTTGAGCACACCTCTTTAGCACCATAATTTGCCAAATCTTTTGTGCGATACCCATCTTGAAGCACTTTTTTAATGGCACTCTCAATTCTATCGGCTGCTTTAATTTCGCCCAATGCAAAACGTAACATCATAGAGGCACTTAAAATGGTAGCCAAAGGATTGGCAATGCCCTGTCCTGCAATGTCAGGCGCTGAGCCATGAATCGGCTCAAACAAGCCTACTTTTCCACCAATAGATGCTGAAGGAAGTAAACCAATTGAACCGCTGATCATGCTCGCTTCATCGCTTAAAATATCCCCAAAAATGTTGCCCGTTAAAATCACGTCAAACTGGCGAGGATTGCGCACGAGTTGCATCGCCGCATTGTCTACGTACATGTGTGTTAACGTCACTTCTGGGTACTCTTTAGCTACTTCATTAACGGTGTCTCTCCAGAGTTGGCTTACTTCTAAGACATTGGCTTTATCGACAGAACAGACCTCTTTGCGGCGTTTCATCGCCGATTCAAACGCCACATGTGCGATGCGCTCAATCTCAGGTTTGGTATAAATCATGGTGTTATAGCCCGTAAAACCATCATTGGCACGAGGCTCACCAAAATAAATCCCTCCCGTAAGCTCTCGCACCACGAACAAATCAACCCCTTTTAAAACTTCAGGCTTAAGCGTACTGGCATCTAAAAGCTCATCAAACACCGATGTAGGGCGAAGATTTGCAAAAAGACCTAAGGATTTGCGAAGTTTTAAAAGACCTGTTTCTGGACGAAATTCACGAGGCAAGGTATCCCACTTTTGCCCACCAATCGCACCAAATAAAACCGCATCGCTTTTTAAACACCCCTCAATGGTCTCATCAGGAAGCGGTGTGCCTTTAAAATCATACGCCACGCCACCCATAAGGTAGTCTTCATACCGTAGTTCAAAATTCTCTTTTGCGCACACACTGTCCAATACTTTAATGGCTTCATCCACAATTTCAGGGCCAATGCCATCACCACGAATCACCGCTATGTTATAGATTTTTTTCATTTTTTCATCTCTTTTTGTGCATAATTCATCAATCCGCCCGCATCTAAAAGCTCTTGCATAAAGGGAGGAATGGGGGTAAATTTGTAGGTTTTTGAGCCATGCGTTATCTCGCCACTCTCCATGGAAATCGCAATGCTCTCTCCTTCTTGAATCGCCTCGGTGTTGGAAAGCTCAAAAATAGGAAGTCCTGTGTTAAACGCATTGCGGTAAAAAATACGCGCAAAACTTTTAGCCACCACCGCACTTACACCCGCAGCTTTTAACGCAATAGGAGCATGCTCACGGCTACTACCACAGCCAAAATTCTCCCCTGCGACAATGATGTCACCCGCCCCAACTTTGCTTACAAACTCAGGGTCTGCATCTTCCATGACATGCTTTGCCAACTCTTTGGGGTCAGACGTGTTTAAATAACGTGCCGCAATGATTAAGTCTGTGTCGATGTTGTCGCCAAAACACCACACTTTTCCACTAATCGTACTCATGATTATCCTTCGTGCCGTTCTTAGATTTATGGGGATGATTTTATCTAAATGGGGTTGTGAAAAAGTTTAATTGCCAAGGAAGCGCATAAATTCACGCTTTAAAGATAGAAGAGTTTACGCTTTTTTGGTAAAATAAAGCTAGATTTAAAAGGCATAATAAAAAGGTAGATAATCATGCAAACTTCTGGTTCAAAAATTCTTCAAAAAGAGGATATTTTAGCAACACTGCGTGAGCATAAAGCATTTATAAAAAAAACATACGATGTCGATAAAATAGGTCTTTTTGGAAGTTTTGCACACAATACCCAAACCACACAAAGTGACATCGACATCTATGTGGAATTTAAACACAAAACATTCCGTAATATCGCTGGGCTTTGGGTTTATCTTGAAAAATTGTATCAACGAAAAATTGACCTACTTCACAAGCACAAACAAAGTCAAGGTGCTATTTTTGAGGAAATACAAAAGGAAGTCATCTATGGATAAAGCGTCGACAAAAGAGCTTTTAGCCTTTATTTTAGAGAGTTTGGCTCTGGTGAAAAAGCGTTTTCAAACTATTAAATCAAGTGATGACTTTCTGCAAAATGAAGTAGGACTTGAAAAACTTGACGCTATTGCTATGCGCCTTCAATCCATCGGTGAAGCCCTCAAAAATCTGATGAAACGTGAAAAATCTCTTTTGCTCAAAGTAGCAGATGAGACGTATTGGAGTGAGATTATCAAGACACGTGATTTTATTTCCCATCATTACGTAGCGATTGATGCAGAAATTGTGTTTGATATTTGCAGCAGTGAGCTTGAAGTGTTAGAAAAAAATATAGTGGCATTGCAAGGTTTGGTTTGGTTTAGTCTCCCTCCCTCCTAATTCTTTTACTCCTTTTTCACTAAGATTTATTGGGAGACCAAGCACTTTTCCATTTTCTCAATGACATCTTTTACCAAATAAGTATTGAACTGATTTAGTAAAAAAGTATTTAACGTTTTGTTTTGTGTATTTTGCAAGTGACTATCCAAGTCATTGTTTACAGATTTCCAAAAATTCAATTCATTGGTTAAATACCAATAATACACTCTACCATTTAAAGTTTTATTATCACTATATCTTGAATGTAGAATCGCACCTAATTTAGAAATATTTTTATTTTCTATACTTGTCAATATTTCTGTAAAATTCTTATGATTTAAATGACTAAGTATTGGAGTTGATTCAAATTTTATAAAAAAATCCAGTAAAAATTCTTCATTTAGTTCTTTTATTGATTCTAGAAATTTATTCAATAGTTGCTGTTGTTTATCATTTTCTTCTACTTCATAAATAGTTTTATTTTTTTCTATGATTAAAGAAAAGATTTCTCTAAAATCATTGTCATCTTCACCTATATAACCTAATCCAGTTCCGTTAAATCTTATGCTATTTTTAAAAAGTTTCTTTTTCCAATTTTGACCATTTTGATATTTGTCATGAATACAGGTCTTCACCTGCACTTTAATATCTTCTACTGTAAGTTCACATAATTGGTTTTTACTAAAAAATATAAGTAATGCAATTACATGTATAAAATGTTCAGGAATATCATATTCGCAATTTTGAAATTTTGTAAGTACATCATTAGGGTTTTTAGTAAATTCCTCATTTGACAACTCTCTATAGTGCCATATCTTGGTCCAAGACGGTTGTGCTTTTTCTTTTTTTTCTAAAAAGAAAGACAGGTTACTTATTAATTCATTTAATTCTTCTTTTTGCATTGAATTGTCTAAAAGAATTTTAACCCAATTCTCTCCATCAAATAAAGGGTTGTTTTTAATATTGTATTTTTCATATATTTTTTCAATATTTGTTTTTTCTTTATCTTTATTATCTGAAAAATCCCAAACCATAGTTTTTCTTTTTGATAATTCTTCTCTTTTTAATTTTGCACTTTTTAACTCTATAGATATTGCAAAAAAATGATTTATTAAAATAGAAACAAAATCTTCACATTTTAAATATTCTTCATCAATATTTTTAACAAAATATTCAAAATCAAATAATATTTGAGAAATATGTCTTAAATTATTATAATTTGCTAGCTCATAATTTTCTTTTATTATCCGAGTATTTGCATTTAATACTTCTTTTGATAGATTGGTTTTACTATCTATAAAAGAAGTTAATATATATTCAAAAGAATGTTTTACTTCAAATGTTTTGCCAATAATTTTTTCTTTGAACTCTTCGTACTCATCGTTATTAATTTTTTCTTCATTAGCTAGTATGATGACTTTAAAATTTGATTGTTCTACTAAATAGTTTAGATACCCAAGAACTTCTTTTAAATTTATTTCGGTTCTTTCTAAGTCATCAAAAATAAATATTATTTCCTGTTTAGATTTTTTCTTATCAGAAAAAAAATCCAAAGGGTTAAATTCTTTTAAATCAATATTTGCTGTTCCATCTTTTTTATCATCCTGATTCCAATCAAGATTAATACCTAATTTTAGTGCACTTTTTAATATATTGCCTGTTATTTTTGCATACTTTGAGCCTAATAGCGGATGTAAATTTTGAAAAATTTCTTCATCTATTGAATTTGTGTTTTTGAGTCCAAAAAGACTTATTTTAATAAATTTAACATTCGGTTCTTTATATTCACTAATAAAGTTATCTATAAAATATGTTTTACCACTTCCCCATTTGCCATTTAGCAAAATCGCATATTCTGGATTTGAAAGTTTCAAATAGTTGTCTAAATATTCTTGAATATGGATATTTGGATGAATAATATTATCTTCTTTGTTCATGTTTTTACTTCTTATTTTATAAAATATGTTTTTTAACTTTTTCAACATCTAACAATCTCTTTTAATTGTTCCAAATCAAATTTATCTTTTGGTCTATTGGATGCCGTCTTTTTTTTATTAAATCATCAATATTTAAGCTAAATGACGTAATAACATCTTTTTTATTTGCCCAAGCATCTGCAAAGACAACACCGTCAATGTCTTTGTAGTCTTGCGTTAAATACATCTGTACTACTTTTTCAAAACGCAAAACATGACTTTGCATATTTCATGTGTCAATTATAGCAAAAAAGAGTCTCGTGCTCCTTTGCTTCTAATGGACACTTTCAATCACATACCTCCCGTTTTCACACGTTACATGTAAAGAGATACCAAAGACATCCGAGAGGTTTTCATCGCTTAAAATCTCCTCTTTTTTGCCATGTGCGACAATGCGCCCCTCTTTGATGAGCACTACCTGCGAAATGGATGCAAATATCTCTTCTAAATGGTGCGTGACTAAGATGATGGTACGCTCTTTAGCAAGGTCTTGCAGTAGCGCTAAAAATTCCATTTGCGCTTTGATGTCCAGCCCCACGGTGGGCTCATCGAGTATCATGGCTTTGGGTTCGTGCACCAAAGAGCGTGCGATGATGCAGCGTCTAAGCTCCCCTGTACTCATGCTGGAGATGCGTTTATCTCTTAAATGCGAAATCTCCAAAGAGGCTAAAACCTCCTCCACCTTCTTTACATGTAAAGGAGAAAAACCTTGATGTTCGTAGAGATGAAAACTGCTAAAAAAGCCTGAAAGGGCTACTTCAAATCCGCTTAAATCAGGGGAGCGCTCGCTAAATTGGTAGTGCAAATCGTTGGTAATAATGCCTAAATGTTTCTTCAGCTCCCAAATATCCCAAACGCTTTTGCCAAACACCTCTTTTTTCATTACCTCGCTGTAACGAGGGTAAATATCGTTGGAGAAGAGTTTTAAAAGCGTTGATTTGCCTGAGCCATTAGCTCCTAAAATCGCCGTGTGTTCACCCTCTTCTATCTTTAAACTAATGTCATGCAAGACGTTTTTATCTTCATACGCCACACAAATATGCTCAAAATTGACAATACCCATCGCTCACTCCTTTTCCAAATTATAACACGTTCATGCCTCTCTTTTTTTCATATCAACATATCTTGATATGAAAATTTTATTCTGCTATACTCACATAAAAATCACACCCAAAAGAGTATAAAAGTATGGAAACCTTTTTAAAAACCATTAGTGCACTCAATGACGAAACCCGTTTGCAAATTCTTCGTTTTATTCACGAAAATGGCGAAGTATGTGTCTGTGAGATAGAAGCGTCGTTTAATATGATTCAATCACGTACCTCCCGTCACCTAAAAATTCTTAAAGAAGCGGGTTTTTTACGGGTCGATAGACGTGGAAAATGGGCGTATTACACCATCCGTATGCCATTGGATAGATTTCGATTAGAGTGTTTAGAAGAGCTAAGTTACCTTGATATTGCTTTACCCCACATCAAAACTCACTGTAAGGATGCAGAATGATTCTTGCGTTTTCTCTCTTTTTAGCCACGCTTTTGCTGGTGATTATTCAACCTCGTGGGCTTAAAATTGGCACGTCTGCCATCATAGGTGCGGTGTGTGCCCTGCTTTTAGGTGTGGTCAGTTTTGCGGATGTATTGGTCGTTACAGACATTGTTTGGGATGCGACGTTAGCGTTTATTGGCATTATTATTCTCTCACTTGTCCTTGATGAAATAGGCTTTTTTGAGTGGTGTGCCATTAAAATGGCAAAGCTCTCGTATGGCAATGGGCATTTGATGTTTGTCTATTCATTGCTTTTGGGTGCGCTCATCTCCGCTTTGTTTGCCAATGATGGTGCCGTGCTCATTTTAACCCCCATTTTACTGGCTAAAATGCGCATTTTAAAGCTGAATGCTAAAACCATTGTCGCCTTTTTGCTCGCAGGAGGTTTTATCTCAGACTCAGCCTCGCTTCCGTTTGTCTTTTCCAACCTTACGAACATCGTCACCGCCAACTATTTTAACATTGGTTTTGCGACGTATTTGAGTGTGATGTTCACACCTTACATTGTTAGTACCATCGTATCTATCGGCATTTTATGGCTTTTTTTACGCAAAGATATTCCTTTACATGTAAACACTGAGCTTCTTAAAAATCCCGATGATGTCTTAAAAAGCAAACCCCTTTTTTACCTCAGTTGGTTCTTTATCGTAGGACTGATGGCAAGCTACTTTGTGGGAGAAATGTACCACTTACCCATTAGCTTTATTGCCCTAGGCGGTGCGCTTGTGTTTTTAGCCATTGCGACCTCTTTTAAAGCCGCCAAACCATCGCATATCATTAAAACCGCTCCGTGGCAAGTGGTATGGTTTAGCATTGGACTGTACATTGTGGTGTATGGGCTTAAAAACGCTGGACTGACGGATTATTTGAGTACCATCTTAACACAGCTCAACGCACAAGGTGATACCATTGCCATTCTAGGTACGGGCTTTATAGCAGCTTTTTTAAGTGCTATTATGAACAATATGCCCACCGTCATGATTATGGATATAGCCTTGCATGACATCCCCAATAATGCCTTAGCGTACGCCAATATCATCGGGTGCAATTTAGGGCCAAAAATGACCCCATTTGGCTCACTCGCCACGCTTCTGTGGTTGCATGTTATGGCGAACAAAGGGGTAAAAATCAGCTTTTGGGAATACTCAAAATTTGGGCTCATTGTCACCCCACCCATTCTTTTACTCGTTCTCTTAAGCCTCGCAACTCTTTACATGTAAAGGTATTTACGGGAGATTACATAAAATTTACATATTTTTATTAGACTTATGAACAAATATACAACGTACCAAAGGAATGTTATGTCATTTTCAACCATCAAAAATAAACTTACCCTACTGCTTATCGTCCTTATCGTTGGGTTTGGGCTATTGGGATATGAAATTCTCAAAGAGAGCCATGATGCCAAAATGGCAGCAACCCGTCTTGTTACCATTTCTACCATTGAGAAACTCACCCTAGAACTTCGCATCGAACAGCGAAACTATCAAGTCCATTTTCAGGCTAAAAGTTTAGAAAAATACGAGAAAATCTACCAAACCCTCCTTAGCGATTTGGAGACACTCAAAGGAATGTTACTCAGCAAAATAAATCATGAACGCATTGATGCACTCAAAAAACTTCTTCAAGAGTGGCATGCCATCAATGCTCCTCGTATGGTGCTTTACAGCAAATACGGCACAAAGCTTTACGATGAAAATTTTGCACAGACCTACCCTGAAGACGCAAAAAAACTAGAAACACTCTACAAACAAAGTGCAGAATTATTTGTTGTTATTTTAGACAAATTTAAAGAACTAGCAGATGAAGTCAAACAATCCAACTTTAATCGCCTCGATACTAATAAACTTATAGTAGAAACTGCCATTGCTCTTGTAATACTCATTGTTTTTATCATATTTTTTTACGTCACAAAATCCATTAAAGCATCCGTCAATCATGCACAAGAAGACTGCGAAAGAATGAGGATGAGCAAAAATTTAAGCGAACCCCTTACTATTAACGCTAAAGATGAAATCGCAAACATTATGCATGCTGTCAACTCCTTAATTCAAGAAGTCTCTTCAGCTCTTAATAGCGCTAAAAACAATGCTATCGAAAATGCTTCTGTGGCAGAAGAACTCTCCAGTACCAGCCTTCAAATAGGCAAACGAGCGGAAGAAGAAGCCAATGTCGTACAGATGACCACCCAAGAAGCTAAAGAAGTTGCAAACGCTATTCAAGAAGCTAATGCGCAATCCCAACACGTTAAATCTCTTACGGAACAAGCACAAAAAAGCCTTCAAAGTGCTCAAAATCTTCTTTCTGAAACCATGCAAAACCTGACACAAACCGCTCACAATGAGGCGAGCATTAACGAGCGTCTCAACCACCTTTCCCAAGATGCACAACAGGTCAAAAATGTTTTAGATGTCATCGGAGATATTGCCGACCAAACCAACCTTTTAGCGCTCAACGCTGCCATCGAAGCTGCCCGTGCGGGAGAGCATGGACGAGGTTTTGCCGTCGTAGCCGATGAAGTGCGAAAACTCGCTGAACGCACCCAAAAAAGCCTCATCGAAACCAACGCAACGGTCAATGTCATCGTCCAATCCATCACCGACATTAGCCAAGAGATGAACCTCAACGCCAACCGTATTCAAGACCTTTGCCAATTTTCCGAGCAAGTGACCACTCAAACCAACGATGCGGTGAAGCTTTTAGATGAGAGTGCTCTAGCCACCGACGACGTGGTTGCCAAAGCGAAAGAAAATGTCACGCTGATTCAAACCGCTGTCATTGAAAATATAACCAAAATCAACACCCTCTCAAGCTCCAATGCCAGAAGCGTTGAAGAGATCGCAGGAGCAGCAGAACACCTCTCAAAACTCGCTTCCAATTTAAGCACAACGCTCTCAGTTTTTAAAACCGCCTAATTATTTTACAAAGCCCTTTTTAAGGGCTTTTCTCCTCTCTTCAACGCCTTACATGTAAAAAGGTTATTCTGTTGTGACTTTTGTGTTACAATAAACCAACTTTGCAAAGGAGTCACCCATGCACATTACCCCAGAAGTGCTCTTTGAAGCACGCCGTCATTTTTTAAAACTAGGAGCGGGTGCGCTGGTAAGCACCACGGCACTTTCCAAACTTTTAGCCTCCATGCCAGAAGAAATTCAACTCTCCTTTACCAAAGATGCCAACCCACTCAAACTCACCCCAAACACTTTTGAGCAAGCAAGCAATTATGTCAATTTTTACGAATTTTCCACCGACAAAACCGCCCCTGTCAAAATGGCACAGAGTATGAAAACAAAACCGTGGAATGTCGGCTTTTTTGGTGAAATCAAAACCGAGCAGATGCTTGAAGTAGATGAGCTCATCGCCAAATTTGGGCTTGAAGAGCGGATTTATCGCTTTCGCTGTGTCGAGGGCTGGTCGATGGTGGTTCCATGGATTGGGTTTCCGCTGTATAAATTGCTGGATTATTTAGAGCCAAACACCAAAGCAAAATATGTGAAGTTTACGACTCGTCATGAACCTGCGATGTTCCCCGACCAACAAAGAGGGCTTTTTGCTTCCATCAAACACCCTTATGTGGAAGGCTTACGCATGGATGAGGCACGCCATCCTTTAACCTTTTTAGCCGTGGGCATGTATGGCAAGCCCCTTCCAAAACAAAACGGCGCACCTATGCGCTTAGTGGTTCCATGGAAATACGGATTTAAATCCATCAAGTCCATTGACCTTATCGAATGCGTGGAAGAAGAGCCTAAAAATACTTGGCAAGTAATGGACTCAAAAGAGTATGGCTTCTATGCCAATGTCAATCCCAATGTAGACCACCCCAGATGGAGTCAAGCCAAAGAGCGAGTCTTGGGTAAGCTTTCCAAACAAGAGACCTTGATGTTTAATGGCTACGAAAAAGAGGTGGGGCATTTGTATGTGGGAATGGATTTGAGGAAGTTTTTTTGAAAACGCTCATTTCCCTCATCGCCCTGCTTCCTTTGGGCTATGCTTACTACGCTCTTGAAAGTGCCATCGACCCCATCAAGATGCTCTATACCATCACAGGGGTTGGAGCGATTTGCCTTCTTATACTCTCGCTCATACCTTCTACATGTAAAAGAGTCTGCGGGCAAAACTTCCTTCGCTATCGCAAAACCATCGGACTGTTAAGCTTTGCCTATGCCCTTTTACATGTAAGCGTTTTTATCGTACTTGATAGCGAATTAGACTTCCTCTCCATCGTTGAAAAAAGCCTCAAAAAACCGTTCATTTATGTAGGCGTTATCGCCTTTGCTATCGTGCTTTTTATGGCACTGACCTCCACAAAAAAACGCTTCGCTCGCTTTTCAAAATACCACAAAGCCGTCTATATCGCTCTTATCTTAGCGCTTCTTCATAGCTTCTGGGCGCAAAAGGTGGCTGGGGTGTTTGAGTATGGTGTCGTTGCGATGAGTGTCATACTTTTAGGGGAGAGAATTTTTCATTTAAAAAATAATTTGTTATATAATGCACCTTGATACATTTATCTTAATTTCATAAGTAAAACACATGCCCATAAACGAAAATCATCCAGTATTAACTATGCCTGAAAGAAATATTGATCTCTGGAGATATATGGATATCCCATCTTTTTTATCACTTATAACTAGTGAAACTTTAACCTTTGTAAGAGCAGATTTATTTGAAGATAAAAATGAAGGAATACTACCACAACAAACCGCAAGCTCCTTAGAATTGTCTGTTCAACAATTAGTTAAAGAGGGAAAACTAGTTCCAGAATACACAAATTTTAGCTCTGCTAGAATCTTCAATGAAGGGAAAAAAACTGTTTATTTAAACTGTTGGTGCAAAGAAAATCATGAAATGGTTCACATGTGGAAAATATATTCCAAAGAAAATGGAATTGCTATAAAAACTGATTACGAACGTCTAAAAAAATCTATTGAATCATCAGAAGATGTTTACCCAACAGAAATACGCTATTTAGATTATGCACATGATTATATTAACTGGCAAGCAAATGGTTTGACAGCATTCACTATAAAAAGAAAAGAATATAAATCAGAAAATGAATTTAGGCTTCTATTAGCATATCCTAGAATTATTGAAGATCAACTATTACATTTAAAGACTCATAAAGAAATAGAACCTATTCGAAAAGCTCTATATCTTCAAACCCATGTAGTTCATTGTAAAGTTAATATTGCAAAGCTAATATCAAAAATATATCTATCTCCATATGCTCCTAAGTGGTACTATAAAGTAATTGCTGATATTTTAGAAAAATATAATTTATCTAATATTGAAATTATTCAATCTAATCTTTAAGTTATAAAAGAACACTCATGAACGCATATCTCTCAGGTTTTAGCCTTGGTTTCTCGCTTATTCTTGCCATTGGGGCGCAAAATGCGTTTGTGCTCAAACAAGGCATTAAAAAAGAGCATGTCTTTGTTATCTGTTTTGTCTGTGCCCTTTCCGATGCCATTCTCATTTTTGCGGGAGTTTCTGGGTTTGGCTATTTGGTAGAGCAATTTCCCTCTTTACAGAGCTTTGCAAAGTATGGCGGTTTTGCCTTTTTGTTTGTCTATGGGTTAAAAAGCTTTTACTCGGCGTGGCGTATGTCGCATGAGCTAAAACCTGAGGGCGTGGCAACTACATCGCTCTTTAAAACCATTTTACTTACCCTTGCATTTACATGGCTCAATCCACATGTGTATCTCGATACCGTCATTTTATTAGGTTCTGTTTCAACTAAATTTGGCGACTTATCCCCAATTTTTGGCTTTGGAGCGATGAGCGCTTCGTTTGTCTTTTTCTTCTCTTTAGGCTATGGCGCACGACTTTTAGCCCCTCTGTTTCGTAAAGCCATCGCATGTAAAGTTTTGGAAGTGCTTATCGGGGTGGTGATGCTCAGCCTTGCTTTCATGCTACTGCTGAGCTAATACTTTACATGTAAAAACTTATCTTCGATTTCCTCTAAAGAGCATTGAAAAAACAGAATGCTTCTTCTCTTCCATTGGGAAACTAGGGTCACTCGCATGGCGGACATCTTCAATGGAGTAGACGGCTTGAGGGTTATACGTTCCAATTAACGAGCGTACCTTCTCAATGTCGGAGCGTTTAATGACGGTAAAAACGATATTTACAGAACCCGCATTCCCCTCAGCATCCGTTACCGTGACACTGTAACGAAGCGAGCGAAGCGCACTAACCAAATCGTGCGAATCTTTTTTCGTAATAATTCGAATCACCACCATCCCCAATGCCAAACGGCTTTCGATGAACATCCCAATGTAATTACCCAAAGAAAAACCCAAAGCATAAGCAATGTAATTAATCGGATTGGTCAAATTTGCCATGACTTTTGAAATCGCCATCAGCCAAATGCTCACCTCAAAAAAGCCCAGTATGGGCGCCCAAAGGCGAAGCCCTTTGGAGACAAAAATAATACGAAGTGTACCTATGCTCACATCCGTAATTCGGGCAAGACAGATTAAAAGTGGTATGCCATAAAGCGTGAACGCCTCACTTGCAAAAAATTCGCTCATGCACTCCTCCTCTTAGAGAATAATCTCTTTCACACGCCCCACTTCACCGCTTTCAAGTCGCACTTTAATGCCATGCGGATGGTTCGCCGAATTGGTCAAAATATCTTTTACCACACCTTCGGTAAGCTTTCCACTCTTTTGGTCCTCTTTTAAAACGATGAAAACTTTAACGCCTTTGTGAATGTTGCTTCTACTTTGTCCAGCACTCATGTTTATCCTTTACATATAATGCTCTATTATACACGTTTTTGTTTATATGTAAAGCTTAAGAGAGGGTGCGACACAAGGCTAAAAACGCTTCACCGTAGCGCTCAAACTTCACTTCACCCACGCCACTAACATCGAGCATCGCTTCTTTATCGTGCGGGAGTTTTTCTGCCATCTCTTTGAGGGTTTTGTCACTAAAAACCACATACGGTGGAATGCCATTCTCTTTAGCAATCTCCAAACGCAAAGCACGCAATTTCTCAAAAATGGAAAGCTCAAACGCTCCTGTAAGCACTTTCGTCGCTTTTTTCGAGACTTTTTTGCGCTCTTCTAAACGCTTCGCATGAATACTCACCGCTAAACGCTCTTTGATAATCTGCGCTCCGTATTCACTGAGACTGACCACACGGTATTCACCCACGTTTAACGCTTCAAGCTCTAAGAGTCTATCGCCGATACTCAGCCACTGCGCTTTGCTTTTATCCCTTCCAATGCCATAAACCGAGAGACTTTCGTGTCCATTTTGTACAATTTTTTCATTGTTTGCACCCATCAATACATCGACCACGTATTGTAACCCAAAGCGTTGTCCCGTACGGTACACACTCGATAACAATTTGAGTGCTTCATGGGAGATATCAACACTCTGCTTTTCACCCTCCACGCAGTTATCGCAACGGGTGTTACATGTAAGAATGGCATCGTCAAAATAGGTCGCTATTTGTTGATGACGACACACTTGTGAGGTTGCAAATTTTGCCATGACGTCTAGCTTTTCATAGGCTACTTTTTGGTACTCTGAGGCAGGTTGCTCACCAATGCGACGCTTATGCTCCACAATGTCGGATGCTGAAAAAAGCAATAAAGTAGAAGAAGGAAGCCCATCTCGCCCCGCACGCCCGATTTCTTGGTAATAGTTCTCAATGGTTTTAGGCAATGACATGTGCGCCACAAAGCGAATATTGCTCTTATCAATGCCCATACCAAAGGCGACGGTGGCGACCACCACGTCGATTTCATCGTTCAAAAAGGCACGGTACGTTTCGTTTTTCTCCTCAGTAGAAAGTCCTGCATGATAGGCGCGTGCACGGATTTTGTAGCCCTCCAAAAAGAGGGCTAAACTCTCCGTCTCTTTGCGTGTAAGTGTATAGATGATGCCACTCTCGTTTTGAAACGCACGTAAAAAATTCAAAAGTTGCTCACGTCCATTGCCATTGCGATAATCCGCTTTAATCGTAAGATTGTCACGCTCCACTTTGGCACGAATGATTAAGGGATTGACGAGACCTAATTGATGAAGAATGTCATGCTCAACGATTTTTGTCGCTGTTGCGGTAAATGCGGCAATCGGTGTATGAGGAAAGTAGTGCTTTAGACGAAAGAGTTGGCGGTAATCTTCCCTAAATTCATGCCCCCATTCGCTCACACAATGTGCTTCATCAATAACAAAAAAGTTAAGGCAAAGGGTTTGTAAAAAGTGTAAAAACGACTCACCTTTGAGACGTTCAGGCGCAACGTAAAGCAGTTTAATCTCGCCATTACGACACGCTCGCATACTCTCTTGGATTTCTTGGGAAGATTGCATGGAGGAAATCATCGCTGCTTTAATGCCAAAGGCAGAGAGTGCGGTGATTTGGTCGTGCATGAGCGCTAAAAGCGGTGAAATAACCACGCTCATGCCTTCCATCACCAAAGAGGGAAGCTGATAACACAGTGACTTTCCAGCCCCCGTGGGTAAAATCATCATCAAATCTTTCTGCGATAAAATCGCATTGACCGCCTCTTCTTGATTGGCTCTAAAATGATGGTGTCCAAAGACACGCTGAAGGATGTCGTACGCTGTATTCACCTAAAGTTCTATCTCGTCTCTATCTTTGCCATCGCTTGCAAACCACTCATCCTCGATAAAATCACTCTCAACAATTTGTGTCACATTGCGCTTCATGTAGCGACCTGAGGCGGTAACGGCAACTTCACCATCAGGAAGGATTAGCTCTCCTGTGCCTTCAAAAATGCGCCCCTTATCATTCACGATGCGCCCAATAACTTTAAGCTCTACATCCAAAGGAACGGGCTTTTTGTATTTTAAATTAAGCTCTATCGTCACGCCAAAACTCTCTTGCCCGTAATGCGCCATAATGGCTCGCCCAATCGTCTCATCTAAAATGGTTGCAGAGATACCACCGTGTAAAATATTTGGGTAACTTTGCAAGTAAGTATGCCCCGTAAAATAGCCCACAACCTCTTTATTTTCCAGCTCGTAAAATTTTGTCTTCAATCCAAAAGGATTTTCGATGCCACACACCAAACAGTTTTTTGAAATGTGCTGTTTGCCTGTGACCCTCCACTTCACGCTTGCTCTCCATGAACCTTTTCAAGCTCTTTACGCACCTTAGAGTAGAGCTTCAAATCAACCACTTTATAGCTTTTTAAAAGAGCATCTAAAAGTGCGGCATTTAGCTCTTGTTGGTTATTTTTATCTTCAGGAATGATTTTGTCTTTCACGCCACAGTTGTTGCAAAAATCAAACAAATAGGTCGCATTAATCTCATAATCCAAACGGTGCGTCACATCATTTTTAAGCTTTCGTGTCTCGTTCATAATGACAAACTCCTGCTCACTAATCGTCTTTAACGCACGTAATTCTTCTAAAAGTTTAAACTGCGTCATACTACGAGAAGTCCCAGGAATCAACACTTCTGCAACAAATTCATAATACGCTTCCACCGCTAAAATCATCATATAAAGGTTTTTACCCCGTGGATTTTCTTCTTGTTCAATAAAATCTTTAAAATAGTGCAATTTTTGCATTTCAACCATCATGTACGTATCCTTTTTTATTATATTAGAGTTCTTGTAGAACTCTTAACACGCCTTTAAAGCAAAGCTCTAAAGGCTACGCTAACGCTGAGTTTTCCTCGGCGGAATGCCCACGCACCCTTGGTACTTTTCTTTCTCGCAAAATGAATTTTGCAAAAAGTCTATTTAACTTTACAATTTTTAGCGCCAATGCCACACGTCTTAGCGGCTTTTTTAGCTTTATTCGCTTTAATCTCTTCTCGTTTTTTACGAAGTCCATTAGGACGTTTATTGGCTTTTTCACGGTCAATTTTAGCTTGAATCGTATGTTTTTTCGCCTCTTTGTCAACCCACTCTTTGGTTTCAAAACCAGGATAGAACTCGGTTTTAATGGTGTATTTTAAAATCTTTTCAATCTCTTTAAATTTGTTTTTTTCTTCTTGAGCGACAAGTGAAATAGCTCTTCCTTCTTTTCCTGCACGCCCTGTTCGTCCTGCTCTGTGTGTATAATCTTCTGCATCACCTGGTAACTCATAGTTAATAACATAGGGTAAATCTTCGATATCAAGCCCACGAGAAGCAATGTCCGTTGCAACAAGCACTCTAATAGCATTTTCTTTAAACGCATGAATGGCTTGTGTCCGTTTAGAGTGTGCTTTATCTCCATGTAAAACAAGGGTTTTTAAACCACTCTCATTTAAGTACGCTCCCACCTCATCCGCACTCTGTTTAGTCTTTGTAAAGACTAACACTTGATGCCAATTGTGGGTACCTATCATAAAAGAAAGCAATTCACATTTACGCTCTTTATCCACCAAATAGAGTGTTTGCTCCACTTTTTTTGCAAAATCACCTTGATTATTAATGGCAACTGTGACAGGTTTTTTTAAACTCACTTCAGAGAGACGTTTGACCGATTTTGAAAGTCCCACAGAAAAAAGTAGCGTTTGACGCTTTTTAGGAAACAAATTTAAAAGCGTTTGTACCTCATCCCAAAACCCCATATCTAAGATTCTATCGGCTTCATCAAAAACGACAATTTCTACACGAGACAAATCCACATTGCCCAGCTTTACATGCTCCAAAAGTCTTCCAGGCGTTGCAATCAAAATATCAATGCCTTTATCCAACTTTTTAGCTTGTGGGGTAAACTTCACTCCACCATAAATCGCCGCACTGCTAAGCGCCACATTTTTGCCATACGCTTGCACACTCGCACCCACTTGTGAAGCTAACTCTCTTGTAGGAACCAAAATAAGCGCACGTACCACTTTGGAAGTAGTTGATTTTTGTGTTTTTTTGCTTAGAATATGAAGCAAAGGAAGTGCATAGGCTGCTGTTTTACCTGTTCCTGTTTGCGCCGTTGCCATGACATCTTTACCCTCAAGCACCAAAGGAATTACCTTGTTTTGTACGGGTGTAGGTTTGGTATATCCTAACTCACGCACCGCATCCCTAATGGGCTCGCTTAAGCCTAATTTTTCAAATACCATTGTATTTCCTTCTTCTTTTATCTATTTTTATTGTACCTAAGGTTTATTTAAAACATCGACTACTAGACTTTGACCATACAAAAGCAAAGGATTTTTATGAAATACATCTTAATGCTCCTAAGCCTATTATTCCTAATGGGCTGTGCTCCAAAAATCGTTGATATGGCAACCATTAACCCTTCAATTAAGCCCCTTCCAAACCAAACCCTAGCCGTCTATGATGAAAGTATGGATGCCATTTTATTTTATGAATTTTCTCAAAAAGATGGGCTTTTAATGCAACAAACATGGGGGAAAATTCTCCCATTTCGTGTTGAATTTATGGATTTGTGGGTGACGGGGTTGGGGCATGACATCAAAAGGCTTACCTCTAATCATGCTGAAGAGATACGACCAGCACTAATGTACAATGCCAAAAAAAGAGGCTTAGAATCTTTACATGTAAACCAAAAAGATTACCTTATTGAAACGGATTTTGCTAAGCAAATGGTTGATGTCATTGAACAGTATGAAGAAAAGATGAAACGCTATGAGAGAGATAAAAAATTTCCTTTTCTCTTATAACACAAAAAAGGTTTATCTCTTTTTGAGAGGCTTTTAGGCATACTTTCGCCAAAAAAGAGAGGAAATCTATGGAAAATTTACCTGCATGTCCTAAATGTCACTGCGAATACACCTACGAAGATGGAGCGATGTTTATCTGCCCTGAGTGTGCGCACGAATGGTCAAAAGAGAGCAACTCAAGCGAAGAAAATAGCATGGTTGTCAAAGATGCACATGGAACAGTTTTAGCCGATGGTGATACCGTTGTCGTCATCAAAGACTTAAAACTCAAAGGCTCTTCAGCGGTCATCAAAGGCGGCACCAAAGTAAAAAACATTCGCCTTAATTTTGAAAGTGATCACAATCTTGATTGCAAAGTTGAAGGCATTGGTGCGATGGGCTTAAAATCTGAATTTGTGAAAAAAGCTTAAAAGACATTCTGAATTAAAATCATATAGGTGAGTGTTGCGGTAAAAATGCTTAAAAGCGCATTTTTAAAACTTACATGTAAAACAATCGCAACACTCACCCCAATAATCTCCGCCAAACCATACGGATATACTTCCCATTTCACATCTTTAAGCGCATAAAAGACCAAAATGACCATAATCATCAAAGGCATATTGCGTTCAATATACTTAACCAAAGGCGAAGGTTCACGGGTACGAAAGAGCAAAAAGGGAATGATACGTGTGGCATACGTCGCAAGCATAGCGATGACAATACCTCCAATAAGATAACTACTCTGCATCTTGCATGCTCCTTTTAAAAACAATCAACACAAACGCCGCCAAACAGAGTGATAAAATGAGCATTTTTTGCGGTGGAAAAAACATCATGCCAAACAGTCCAATAATGAGTGCCACAAAAAAAGGTTGATGGAGTCTACTTTTTTTATACAACTCAATAGAAAGTACGACAAATAAAGCGGTCAGTGAAAACTCAATGCCCTCGTAATTAAAAGGAACAACGTTGCCTAAAACAGCTCCCACCACACTGCCAAGAATCCAATAGCATTGATTTAAAAAGGTAATGATAAGATAAGCCCTCTCACGGTGCTGCTCTTCAATCTCACTCGTTTTTAAAAGCGCAAAGGTCTCATCAGTGAGTCCAAAAATAAGGTAATGTTTTTTCCACGAAAAATTTTTAAAAGCTGAAATCATCGAAAGCCCATAAAAGGTGTGGCGAAGATTGAGTAAAAACGTGGCAATGGCTATCTCTAAAATGGTCGCTTGTGAAGCAAAAAGAGTCAGTGCTAAAAACTGCCCCGAACCCGCAAAAATAAAGAGACTCATAAAAAAAGCGTAGTACCACGGAATAAGCAGTTTGGAAAGCAAAAGTCCAAATGCCATCCCCAGAGGAATATAGCCCATTAACACAGGAATAGTCAGTTTAAAAATGGCAAAAAAATTCATCATGATTCTTTACATGTAAAGCTATTTTTTAATATAGCGATTGAGATAATTTTGGGTGGAATTTTGCTCATGGCTTTTTTGAGAAAGCTCCTTTTTAGAAGCTTTCTCTTTGGGTGTAACATCTGAAAAATAGAAAAAGTCAATCGCCACAATAATAGCGACCAACACAAAAATAGGAATCAGAAAAATCATACTAAAATCTATTGTTTGAGTGCATTTACGGTTTGAAGCATCTCATCACTAGTCGTAATCGCTTTTGAATTTGCCTCATAAGCACGCTGTCCTGTAATTAAGTCTGTCATCTCTTCGACCAACTGCACGTTACTCATCTCAACAAACTGCTGTCTGGTTTGCCCAAGACCATTGAGTCCAGGTTCACTGACAATCGGGTCTCCTGAAGCGGAGGTGTTAATGTAGTTATTATCGCCTAAAGAGTGAAGTCCTGCTGGGTTAATAAAATTAGCAAGCTCCAGTTGTCCAATTTCATTCGTAGCTGTCTGTCCTGCTTGAAGCACAGAAACCACACCATTCACACCAATAGTAATTTGGGTCGCATCTTCAGGAATGACCAATTCTGGTAAAAGTCTATACCCATCACTGTTCACCACATTTCCCTCGCTATCGAGTTTAAATGAGCCATTTCTCGTATAACCTGTGGTACCATCTGGAAGTTGGATTTGAAAGAAACCATTCCCCGTAATGGCAACATCAAGCGAGTTACCTGTCTCTTTAAAGTTACCTTGCGTAAACTGCTTAGCAATGGCAGTGGGTCGAACACCAAGACCTACTTCAATCCCCGTAGGAGAGGTTGTAGTAGCACTGGTTGACGTTCCTGCATACGTCATCGTTTGATACATCAAATCCGCAAATTCTGCACGCTGTTTTTTATAACCAATGGTATTGACGTTTGAAATATTATTTGATGTGGTATCGATTTGTGTTTGCTGTGCAATCATACCTGTTGCAGCAGTATAAAGTGAACGTATCATTTATTTTCCTTCGTTTCTATTATGCTTTGGTCGATGCTAATTTAGAAATGGCATCTGAATTTAAATCATTCATGTGTGATTTCATTACTTTTTGGTACATTTCTACCAAACGATTGGTTTCAATCAACCCTACCATTTCACTTACGGGATTAATGTTACTGGTCTCTAAAAATCCTTGCGCAACTAAATCTCCATTTTCAAGAGTCGTAAGCTCATCGGTACTTTTAAATGCATACAAACTATCACCCTCTTTGGTAAGTGACTTCACATCGTCACTTTGAACAATATACATTCGTCCTATTTCATCATCAATGTTATACACTGCCCCACTTCTATCAACACGAAGCTCACCATCTTCTGGTATAACAATGTATTGTTGATTTTGAAAATAAGTAGAAGGAAGCACAGGATAGCCCTCTTTCGTCGTCAAAACACCTTCATTATTTAAGGTAAAAGAGCCATTTTGGGTTAAACGAATACCATTGGGCGTCTCTACCATAAAAAAAGCATCTTCACGTTTTAGCGCAAAATCAAGCGTATTGCCTGTATTTTTAATCCCACCTTGTTCGTACTTAATGTAGTGTTCTGCAACCTGAGGCACCCGTGACATAGCAGCATTCACAAATTTACTTGCTTCTTTGGTGTTATCAGCAAGAGGCATCTCTTCTTTGTATTCTTGAAAAATGCGCTTAAAATCACCAATAACCACATCATCTCTTTTAAAGGCTGTAGTGTTTAAATTGGCAAGATTATTGGAGATAACATTGAGTCTGTTAAACTGAGTAACCATTGCTCCAGTAACGTCATAGTAGCCATTTTGCATTGTTTTATCCGCTCATTAAAAAATTCTTTCTTGATTAAAGCAACTCCTGTTCCAACTTTGAAAAAAATGTCTTTTACCACTATTTAAAAAAAAACTCGGTATAATCCACATCTTTTATTACAAATTATTGCAAAGATATTTACAATAAAAAACCTCCACACCCTTACTCTTAAGGAGAGTTATACCCATGGCTTCAAAAGAACTTTATACTGAACTAGAAGAACTTTTCGTAGAAAATGAAAAAGCGTACGTCACGTATGAAAACGTGATGGAACTTTTTACAAAACCTCCAACCTCCGCCAATGTCAAAAAAATGATGAATTTAATTGACAAATACAAAGTCACGCTTATCTCCTCGGCTGAAATTGCAAAACTTCGAAACAAAGAAGAGGCGAAAAAACGTGAGGAAGAGCGCCAAAAGCTCCAAGATGAAGCACTAGAAGATGAGTTTGATCTTGCCAGCGAAAAAGAGCTTTTAGAGTGGTCACGCAGCGATAGTCCTGTACGTATGTATTTACGTGAGATGGGACAAATTTCACTTTTAACTAAAGATGAAGAGATTGATATCAGTAAAAAGATTGAATTCGGTGAAGATATTATCATCGATGCTTTCTGTTCTGTCCCTTATCTTATCGACTTTATTTTAGATTATAAAGAAGCCTTGATTAATCGGGAGCGTCGTGTAAAAGAGCTCTTTAAAACCTTTGAAGATGATGGTGAAGATGATGATAACGATGATGATACAGAGGAGTTTGATGAAGAAGGTGAAGAAAAACGCACCCTCTCTAAAAAAGACAACTCTCGAACCGAAAAAGTCATCGAAAGTTTTAAAGCATTAGAGAAAGCAAAAAAAGATTGGATGAAGAGTTTTGCTCGTCCACCTGAAGAGAATCTTGACGCTGAAGAGATGATGAATTACGATTTAGCATTGGCGTATAAAAAGAAATTGCTTAAAGATGCGTTGATGGATTTAGGCCCTACGAGTAAACTCATTAATGAACTCGTTAAATCTATGGAAACAGCCCTTAAAAGTGATTTTGAATTTGACAAAGAACTCAAACGCTTAGAATATCGTTTACCACTTTTTAACGATACACTTAAAGAAAATCATCTTAACTTACTTAAGAATATTATCGATTTAAACAAAGAAGATATTGCTATCATGGTTCCAGAAGCTACCATGGTTTCAACCTATATGGAAATTAAAAAACTTTTTCAAACCAAAGAAGCCAGTAAACAAGGTTTTGATTTGGACCCCGAAAAACTCAAAGAGATTTTGGAGCAAATCAAACGGGGTAAAAAAATTGCTGACGAGTCAAAAACACGTATGGCAAAAAGTAACCTTCGTCTGGTTGTTTCTATTGCAAAACGTTACACCAACCGTGGTTTACCATTCTTAGATTTGATTCAAGAAGGTAATATTGGTTTGATGAAAGCGGTTGATAAGTTTGAGTACAAAAAAGGGTACAAATTTTCAACCTATGCAACATGGTGGATTCGTCAAGCCATTTCACGTGCGATTGCGGATCAAGCACGCACCATTCGTATTCCTATTCACATGATTGAAACCATTAACCGTATCAATAAAATCATTCGTAAACACCTTCAAGAAGAAGGTAAAGAACCAGACATTGAAACCATTGCTGAAGAAGTGGGCTTGAGTGCTGATAAGGTCAAAAATGTCATTAAAATCACCAAAGAGCCTATCTCTTTAGAAGCACCTATTGGTAATGAAGACGATGGCAAGTTTGGCGATTTTGTGGAAGATAAAACTTCTATTGCACCTATGGACCATATCTTAAAAGCTGACCTTAAAGAGCAAATTGACGATGTCTTAGACCAACTTAATGACAGAGAAAAAGCGGTGATTCGTATGCGTTTTGGTTTGATGCACGATGAAAGCGATAGAACCTTAGAAGAGATTGGTAAAGAGCTTAACGTCACACGTGAACGTGTTCGCCAAATCGAAAGTTCAGCCATTAAAAAACTTAAACATCCAAAAGTGGGAAGAAAACTTAAAAATTACATTGAAAGTTAAACCATGAATTTTGCTGAAGAGTGGATAGAACATGACTATAATCCCTTTATAGTCTTTGATAATAGTGGCAAAATTGTCTCCCTCAACCAAGAAGCGCAATACCTTCTTGGTGAGGTCAATCATAAAAAAATTTTTGATATTGCAGGAACGTATGCGAGTATCACCTATGGATTTAAAACTACCATTGTTGACATTGCATTTAATTCCTACAAATTTTATGCCATTACCGTTGGTTATTTGGATGAGGATGTTATTGGTATTAAACTGTACAAAAACGCAACAAAGAAATTTGCTAATGTTGAAGAAGATGGGGAGAGTGTTAATATTTATGCATTGCTAGATTTATGTATTAGCGCTGCTTCCACGAATGCCACTATTAAATTTAAAAAAGAGTTTGATCCCACCTTTCCTGATCTTCATCTTAACGTTGAAAATTTTATTAAACTGCTCAATAAAATTTACCAAGCCCACAAAGAAGCAACCGTGATTACCACACGCCTCTCATTAATTACAGGAGAATATATTCGCTTTAACAATAAAAAATACCCTATTTTTTCTATCTCGATTAAAAGCGACGCTTCATTATTGCATTATGAGAAAAATATTGAAGAGATTGCACACAAAAGCAATTGTACGATTCAATTTGAAGCCAACGAAACACTCATTCAATCAGCCCTTGTTTCTTAAATACTTTTTTACATGTAAAGCGTTTGATCTTTACATGTAAAAATAGTTTATACCTAGAATTTTACTTAAAAGTTATAAGAGATATGGGCTTTGTAGGCATCATAACTCTCATCTTTTTGGTCATTATCGACATTCACGTACATCAAAGAAGCTTCAAGATTTTTGATAATCTCATAGCTCACGCTCAGATCTAACTCTTTTTCTTTGAATTTTTTATCAGCGTCCCCATCATAATATTTGGTTTGACCATACAATGCACTAAGCGTTACTCCCTCAATTTCATACGAAGCACTTACATAAGGTGTTTTAGCATCAGGATCAAAGACGTGATTGCCCTCTTCAAATGGAGATTGGTCACCCAACTCGTTTAAACCTCCCATTCCATCATCATGGGTGCGCATATACCCAGCAGCCAATGCCACGCCAAAGAGTTCTACCCCTTGCTCAAATTGGGCGAAAGAACCATCTTCAACATCTGTCATATCACTATTAACTTTAACATAGTGCGCCATTGTTGTCGTTTTCACCGCATCGCTTGGCTCAAGGCTTAACGTTGCCTTCATACCATACGCACTCAACAAATCATTACCGTAATACAAATAAGGATTGAGTTCTAAAACTTCTACAGGCGTGTATTTTGCATCGAGCATATAGACACCATCATGCCCGTTGATTTTGGTGAAACGCTCTGAAATTTCATCAATATCAATGACCGCATTGGATTGTGCCCACGCCATACTAAGCACTAAATTATCGACTGCGGTTACTTCAGCAGTCACACCATCAATATAATCTGTCAACCAATTAAAATCAACATCTTGGCGTCCTAAAACTATTTTACCCATACCTTCTTGTTCGATTTTAAGATAAGCTTTTGAAAGAGCCATTCTATCTGCCATAGCCTCATCGTACGCATCATGATAACTACTGGTTTGAACACTGCCCCAACCAGCAACACCAACACTCACACCATGAAACGCAGCCGTTTCAAAACCCACATTAAGATAACCATTGGAAAAACTATCGTTTCTACTATCACCTTTTCTATCATTATGAACACCAAACCAACCAACAGTACCTGTAACCTCAGCTTTTGTAAGTGCTTCTTCTAGTGAAGTGGCATCCGCTGCGACACTTAAAGAACTTCCTAAAATCAATGCTGCTAAGACATTTGAATAACGAAATTTCATATTTTACCCTTTTTTAATTATTGATAACTAATATCGAATAGTATGCAAAAGGAGCTTAATTTTTGATAATATGATATAAATTATCATTTTAATCTGGTAAGAAAATTATTTTTTTAAAAGAAGTGTGAAAAGAAGAAGCACACGCAAAAGCGTGTGCTTTAGAGATTACGCAAGGGTTGCTTTGTACATCCAAAGTTGTTTTTCAAGCTCGGCTACTTTTTCATCTGCCATCGCCATTGTAGTGGTATCACGAACCTCTTCTGCAAGTTTAGAGAGTTTAACCCATTCTGCAAGCATTGCTTCTAATGCTTTCACGACATGAGAAATCACCTCTTTGGCTTCAAATGAATTTTTAGTCTCTTCTTTAAATGTTGAAGCCGCTACAATTTCAGAAAGAGTAACGAGAGGCTTACCGCCTAATTGTAAAATACGCTCTGCTGTATCATCAAAAATTTCTGACATTGCATCGTAAAGCTTTTCAGTCATCTCATGCACAGGGAAAAACTGCATGCCTTTAACATTCCAATGATAGTTATGAAACGTGACGTATAAAACGTGACTGTTAGCTTGAATCTCTTGTAATTGTTTAATAACTTTTGACATGATAGACTCCTAAAATTTATTTTATTGACGAAAAAATTATAGCATAGTTTTCTTAAATAAGAATAATTATTAACTAATATACTATTTGTCTTTTTCAATAACTGCTTTTTTAATATTGCAACTATCCTTACCACAGCCACAGCCTTTCGTTTTAAAGAGTGTTCGATAAAGATAGTAGATAGCACCTAACGTCACCAATCCTAAAAAAATGTTTTCAAGCATGATAAAACCTTGTAAAATGAGAGTAAAAAGAAAGTTTGGAGTCTTTACATGTAAAGATAAGAGGGGAGTCCCTCTTTATCTTTATTTCATCGGTTTTGCTTCCACCCAAATAACCCCATCTTGACTGAGTTCTTTACCTTTATACTCTTTATCAGGTCCAACACCTAATGCGGCAAAGCCCCAAAATCCTGCTTTTGGAAGTGCGAAGGTAAACTCACCATCTTTATTGGCTTTAATGCCCATCGTGACAAACGCGTCTTGAGGGGCTTTGACACGGTCTTTTCCCATTTTATTGTTTTTTATATCCACATCACGATTGATATATTCCACTTCAATTTCTGCAAAAGGTACAGGTTTGCCATTGGACTTAACAACCCCAGTAAAACTGCCACCTTCCCAAATAGCATAAGGCTTTGTTAAAGGCACGATTTCTGCTTTAAGCCCCAAATCTGCATCCCAATCCGTTGGTGTTCCCGCAACATTCACGATGGTTTTGGTAATTTGCTGAATATACGCATCTTCCCCTTTTTCATAATAAGGTGCTGGTGTTAACACCAAAATATGATCACCCATTTTTTGTGCTTTATACTCAGAAGCAAAGCCTTTACCACTGTTATGATTGCCTTTAAAGGTAATCTCTTTAAGGGTTGCTTTTAAATCGGTTTTTTGCTCTTTATTAACTGCAAAAAAATCCACCACAGGCGCTAGAGCGTCACTGTCATGTTGTTTTCCCATATCCATGGTATGTTCATCTGCGAAGGGGTGAGTGAAAACATGACGTAATTCTATCTTACCACCTTTTTCGAGTGCCATATTTGGCGTATAAAGCATTTGAAAGTGTGCTAATGCACTTGAAGCAATCACTGAAGAAACCAACGCAACCTTAAGAAAACTCTTTGTCATAAAAAATCCTTTATAATGTTAATAATTACTATCATCTAAAAATCATAAAAAATACTCCCAAAAAAGAGTATTAAAGCCTACTGAACAATATCCTTACCATCAATCACAACTTGATGTCCCTCACCTGCATTAAAAATAGCGGTGTACGTACCGCTTGGTTTTTTAAAGGTAAATTCACTGTTTTTGCTCATCTTATCTTTAAGAAGAACCTTGCCATCTTGTTCCACCCTAAATTCTACACCACTCGCACTACTGCCATCACTAAAGCCACCTTCGCATGTGATCGTACCATCACCATTATCAAAGCAATTCATAATCGCAGAGTGTGCGAAAAGTAAATTGGCAACCACTAACATCCCAAATACTGTTTTTTTCAACATTTTTTCTCCTTTATAAAGTATGGGCTTCTTGCAAAACTCATTTTGCTAGAAAGAAAAGCACCAAGGGTGCGCGGGCTTTCTGCCGAAGAAAACCCAGTGTTAACGTAGCCTTTAGAGCTTTGCTTTAAAGGTGTGTCAAGAGTTCTTCAAGAACTCTTATGTTTAAATCCACCTAACCAGCCATTTTGACGGTTTGGTATCAAGCCTAAAAATAACGCTAAAAAGACAACCACTACATAAAAATAACTCATCGCCTCTACTCCACTCCAACCCGCTACGGAGCCAAAAGAGAAGAGAAATGAGGAGATAATAACACCCAATGTAATTGGAAAGAAAATCGCAAAAAACATCCATTTGTAACTGTTAGACTGCATCTTCACCACAATCATCGTCGCAATACAAGGAGGCGTTAAAATCATAAAAATAATAATCGCCACCGCATGTAATGGCGTATATCCACTATTCTCATACATCGCTTCTTCCGCACGTTTGGAATCTGCTTTATTATTTTCATACAAAGAACCCAGCGTGGCTACCGCACTCTCACGTGCAGCAAAAGAGCTTAAAAATGCCACGTTAATCTTCCAATCAAATCCTGCAAACTGTGTCACGGGCTCCATGGAATGTCCCACCATGCCCAAAAAGCTATTTTCAATTTTTTCGTTTTTAATCTGACGCAACACATCTTTTCTGACATTGGATATCTGACGCAAAGCGCTATTGATCATTTTGGCATCTTTATCGTTTTCAGGTTTTACGAAAATAAAGAGCTTTGCATCTTTTTTCAAAAATGACTCATCCACGCTTTTTGCCCCCTCTGCACCAGAGACAACCATACGTTTGGCTTTGTAGTTATCATAGTAATTGATAAGCGCTGAAACCTCTTCTTTCGTATCGACCCTCTCATAATAAGAAGATTTTTTGACTTTTGTATCAAATGTACTGAGCGCTTGTACTATTTTTTCATCGTATTTTTGCTGCGATTCCTCGCTCAAACCTGGAAACTGTAACATCGCAAAGAGAACAATCGCCACGGCTAAAACAATGGTGACTACTTTATTAATATAAACCCACACCCTTTGTGCTGAACGAATAATCACCCCCTTAAAAGTGGGTAAATGATACGGTGGTAATTCCATGACAAAAGGAGCCGTTTCTCTATTTTTTAAAACGGTGCTGGTTAAAAGTTTGGAGACAATCAGCGCAATAAAAAGAGTCACCGTTGAGATGTAAAACATCATCAAGCCCATCTCTTCTTTAAAAAATGCGCCTAAAAGAAGGGTGTAAAAAGGAACTTTTGCCAAACAGTTCATATAAGGAACCGCTAAAATGGTTGCCATTCTCGCTCTCTCATCGGCAATGCCTTTGGTAGACATAACCCCAGGAACAGCGCACCCACCAACCATCGCTCCGCCTAAAACCAAAGGAAGCGTTGATTGACCGTGAAGTCCAAATTTTTTAAAGACCTTATCCAAAATAAACGCAAGGCGTGGCATATAACCCACATCTTCCATAATCGCAATCAACGCAAAGAGAATAAAAAAGATAGGAATGTAGTTAATCAATGCAATCGCACTATTGACCATCCAAATGGATAAATCTGTCATCATTGGCACACGAATCAAATCAGGCTCAGGCAAAATGTCAATCACAAAATTTTTAAACATGGCTAAAAGGGGCCACGTGTAATCGGTCAGCTTGTACCCATAAACGATAGAGAGTTCATAGACCAAAAACATCACCAACAATAAAATAGGAAAGGCTAACCAACGGTTTAAAACGATTTTATCGACTTTATCCGTGAGTGTCTCTTCATGCGATTTGGTCACTTTCACACACTTATGAAAAATAACATCGGCTGAGTCATAACGAATCGCCGCTAAAAATGCGCTAATATCTTTATCATACGTCGCATGAAAACGCTCTTCACACGCTTTAGCTTTTTCTTGCAAATAAGTAAAATTATCACCTAACTTCTCCACAAGCGCTTTATCTTCCTCTAAAATCTTAATCGCCAACCAACGTCTGTTTAAAGGAACATTCACCTCAGCAATTTCAGCCTCAATCTCATGAATAAACGCTTCTAGTTCTTCATAATTAATCTTAAAATTTTGATACTGCTCTTTTTGCTGGTATGCTAAGACAATGGCTTCCATAATCGCTTCACCGCCCTCACCTTTGGCACCACTCGCACAGACCACAGGCGCACCTAACATCTCTTGTATTTTAGGTGCATCAATGTAAATGCCTCTACGACTTGCCACATCCATCATATTTAAGACAATGACTACAGGAATACCAATTTCAAGCAACTGAAAGGTGAGGTAAAGATGGCGTTTGATATTGGAAGCATCTACAATGTTGACAATAATATCAGGAGACTCATCGTATAAAAAATCCTTAGCCACCCGCTCTTCAAGTGAATAGGAGCTAAACGAGTACGTTCCTGGCAAATCCACTATTTCAATTTTTTTATCTTTATAGTCAAAACGCCCTACTTTTTTATCAACGGTAACTCCTGGATAGTTAGCAACATGCTGATGAATACCACTGACAAGATTGAAAATCGTTGATTTTCCACAATTTGGCTGCCCCGCAAGTGCGACTTTTATCATAAAACTTTCACCTCTAAAAGGGTTGCTTCATTGCGTCTTAGGCTAACAAGATAGTTTTGAATACGCAGCTCCATCGGGTCGTACAAAGGAGCTTCTCTAACAACTTCAATGTCTACTCCAAAAATAAATCCCATATCGAGAAGTTTTTGTTTGAGTTTTCCCGCACCATGAATGTTGACTAATGTGCACTTTTGCCCTTTTCTCAGTTCACCTAAATGCATACTCTTTCCTTAAATTTAATTCAGGAATGATAGAGCAACTTGACTTAAAAGAAAATAACTTTGATAGTTGTTTTCAATTAGAAAGTGCTTATTCTCTGCGCAATTCATCACGATTTTACTTTTAACGCTCACTCAATGCTAAATAACGTTGCCACTGTTCAGGCGTCAAAATCGCTTGAAAGGCTTTGTATGCATCTATTTTAATATCCATTGCTTCTCGCTTAATACGTGCGATTTGATCGAGATAGGTTTTAACCTCTTCTTTGGATTTGCCTTGTTTTAAGAGTTTTTGCACTCGTTTTTCCAGACCAAAGGCTTCGTTTATTTTGGATTGATAGGTCTCATGCATAATGGGTCTTACCTCTTTAGAAATACGAATCACCTGATCGCCACTGAGCTCCAATGCCCCACTCTTAATCGCACCACCAGGCATTTCTAGTGTGATTAAATCATGAATAATAAACGCTTGATTCTTCCCCTCTGCCATCAAAGAGACACAAACACACAGCATGGCTAAAACAATTTTTTTCATTTTCTCTCCTAAAATTTATAATTAAAGCCTACATAATAAGCAAATTCAGGCAACAAACCTAAGTAATCAGGGGTTCTCTTTTCAAACACATTATCCACGCCTGCAAACACATCGGTGTTTTTGAAAAGCTCCCTAGCAATCACTTTCACATTGGTTACACTAAAACCTCCCACATCCTCTCCATCAATGCCCTCTTGCTCACCGATATATTTGGTGGTTGAGCGAAACTCAAGGTTTTTTATAGGCGTATAGCTAAGACTCAGGCTTGCTATACGTTTTGGCACATCTGAGAGTTTGGTATGTTCTGTTTTATTTTGAGCATCTTGGTAGGTATAGCCTAATTGAAGCCAAACATTTTCGTGCAATCCCACATCAAAGGTAGCCTCAACCCCTTTAATTTCACTGTCGCTAATGTTTTCAAAGGTGTTATAGTTAGAACCACCAGTTGTGTATGAGACTTGGGAGATTCGATCATCAATGGTGGTAGTAAAAGCTGCCACATCGAACATCCAGCTATCGCCGTGTGTTAAAAAGCCTATTTCAAAGGTTTCACTTGTTTCAGACTTTAAGTCGTATTGCGAGCTCTTTCCAGCACTCGTATCAATCACGGTTGCGCCTAACATTTTTCTGCCATTAGGGTTGGTTTGATTGACATAGAGTTCTCTATCATCAGGACTTCGAAACCCTTGAGCGTAACTGGCTCTAAGCTTTAAACGCTCCAAAAGGTCATACGTTGCCCCAACGCTCAATGAAGTCTCTTCTTCATGCGTAGAGGTTCTATCGTATCGTACACCATAAACAAAATGGAGCTTTTCAAAAGGCGTATATTCGTGTTGGACAAAAGCCCCTGTGTAGGTTCTATCATCCACGTTATATGCGGTAGATGTGGCATCATGGATGCGATGCTCCGCTCCTGTAATAATGCGGTTATTTTGATCCAGCGTCCATGTAAGTTGGGCATCATTGGTGAGGTACTCTAAGGTTGAGACATTCAGACTGGATTTGGAGGCTTCTTTGGAAGCGTATCCTAGTTCACTCCATAAAGGGGTATAGACTTTTCTATCTTTTTCATACCGAGAGTAGGCAAGATTATAGGTGAGTTTAAGCGTCTCACTGGGATGATAATCAAACCCTGTGGCAATATTAAAACGCTCATTATCATCGTATTGGTGCGCTGGAATATACTTTGCCATAATGGTATTTCCCGCATTTTTATAGTTGGTTGCATAGCTTTCACTCACATAAAGCCCATCTTTTTTCTCTTTAAGATAGGACGCTTCAATATAGGCTCTAAAAAAATCACCAAAATCGTACGCTAAAGAGCCACCCACGTTTTTCGTTTCTAAATTATCGGTGTAGTCGTTGCTAATCGTATAACTGTTTGAAAGGTTGCTTCGTAAACTTGCCCATCCACCTGCTCCGCTAAGCGTAGAGGGGGATTTTTCGACGCCTCCTTGCATTACTTTAACATCGGTGCTTTTTGACTTAGAGTAGGCATCACGGTTGAGATAGTTGGCATAAAACGTGTAGGAGAGTTTATCGACCCTGCCTGAAACAAAGGTGTCCACACTCTCTTTATCTTTGCCACCAATCACTTGCACATTGCCACTCACATCCTCATTGGAGGGTTTTTTGGTAATGATATTAATCACCCCACCCATAGCATCGCTACCATAAAGCAAACTAGAACTTCCTTTTAAAATCTCAATGCGCTCAATCATTCCAGCTGGAATTCGCTCTAGCTCATAGGTTTTTGCAAACTCGCCATTGACCCGTTTGCCATCAATCAATAAAAGCGTATCAGAATGCCCCATCCCTCGAATGCTTATCGTTTTACCTGAGGGCGCAACGTATACGAAAGGGGTTGCATTTAACACTTCTGAGAGATTACTCGCTCCTGAGTTTTCAATCTCTTCGGAGTTGATAACCTCAACATGCGTGGTCTGTTCACTCACACTCTTTTCACTCTTCGTACCAATGGTGACAATTTCATCCAAAAAATGTACCTCATTGGCATACAAAGCCACACTGGCAATCAAACTTCCTATAAAGTATCTTCGCATTACGTACATCTCCTTTTTACATGTAAAGCGATTATTTCAAAATGGAGCGACTAGGAATGCTCAAACTATGCCCATCGCCACCATCAAAAAGGGCGGTGTATTCACCTTGTGGCTTTTTAAAGGTAATCTCGCTGTTCTCATCAAACTTCTTCTCAAAAACCACCTTTCCCTCTTGCACCACTTTAAACATCACTCCTGCCGCACTAGAGCCATCACTAAATCCCGCTTCGCAGGTAATGGTCGCATCCGCATTTTCCATGCAACTCATGAGTGCTGTGTGCGCAAACGCACTGCTTCCTAAAAGAGCCATCATTCCTATAACCACTATACTTTTTTTCATTTTTTTTCTCCAAAATATCTTTACATGTAAAAAAAAACGGCACGTTAGTGTGCCGTTTCACAGCCTTATTTCACACTAAAATGCAAGGTCATCACATAATTGGTTTGGTCATACGCAATTCCCTCCGCCTCGCCTTTGGTTTTATCGGTGTAATCGAGTTGTGCCACATAATTACCCAACCAAGGCGTTTGAAGGGTCACTTTTCCTGCTTCATCGCTCATGAAATTTTTACTCCATGTATTAGGAGCCTTGAGTGCCACTTTCGCTTTAGGAAGCGGTTTTCCATCTAGCATTAGGGTAAACGTATTACTATTTGGGGAATCAGGAACCATATCAAGCGCTAAAAGTGTTTTACTCTCACTGCGTCCCTCACGGGCTAGAAAAATAGTACGCACGGTAAAATCAACAAATTTTCCCTTACGAGGCGTCATGACTTCAGTCACACCCATATCGCCTACTTTATTGACAAAAATAGCAATGCCATCCTCACCTCTTACCGTTTTAAGATACGCATCTTTAGGACTTAACTCAACGCCTTTAATCGCATCCAAACGTTTGCCATCTGCTTTTTCTTTAAAAGCTAGCCAATGTCCAAAGTATTCATGAAGGACAGAGCCCTCACGCTCCAACCACACCTGATGAGCTGCCAAAGGCGCACTTAATCCAATAATAGCCATAAAAGCCAACAAACTTTTTTTCATGTTTTCTCCTTAAGATGTTTAAAATACGTATTTAAAGGACGCTCTAAAATCACGCCCCGCTTCTTCAACCAAAGTATCACCGCTCTCAAATGACGTTTGTGCGTAATACTCTTTATCAAAGAGGTTGTTAATGGCAAAATAAAGCGTTAAATTTTTCAAAGATGCAGGTTTATACTCCAAAGAGAGATCATGCACCACATAACTATCCCGCTTAATCTCATCGTCCAATTTACCCACAGACGTCAGCGTATAGCCTAAAGTAAACTGTGGATGAATGCACCATGAATTGTCCCAAACCAAGGTATCGCCCACAGAACCTGCAATACGTCTACTTAAAATGGCTACGCCGTTTTCATCCTCCACATTGGCATGTAAAAAGCTTAGTGAGGTTTTAAACGGAGCAAGGGCATACGAGGCTTTAAGTTCATACCCTTTAGAGATGACATCCACATCGCTGTTATAAATATTTGCAATGGTAGGACCACCTGCTGGATTTTTCGAAATTAAATCTGAAATAGTCGTTTTAAAGAGGCTCATACCTAAAACAATACTGTCTGTATCTGCCAAAAGGTTTTTAGTTTTATAGCGGAGTCCCCCCTCAATTTGTTTAGAACTCTCAGGCTCCAAATCACCATTTAACGTGCCATTAAACGTGGTTGCTGCATTGGCGTTAGAGAGCCATTGCACAGGAATGACACTGCCGATTTTAATCGCCTCACTGTAATTGGTAAAAGCGGTCAATCCCTCGATGAGTTCAACATCTAAGCCAACATTGGGGGAAAATTCATGCCCTGTTACTTCATTGCTAGGACCGTATTCGATGGAATACTCATCCAAACGAACGCCATAGCGCAACGTGGCAATTTTGTAATTAGAACTGCCTTGAGCAAAAGCGCCTAGGGTTTTAGAGGTGTTGGTGATGTCGCCTGAGTTGGTTTTAGTAACACCATCTTCAATGTCATAATCCATTCCTACACTGTAAAAATGGTTTAAAGCGCCTGTTTCAAAACCAAAACTGTTTTTAATGTTTCCACCGTAGTTTTCACTGGTGACATCGGTGTTATTGGTTTTATTGTCGTAATTGCGGTCGTTGTAGTAAACATTGGCTTTAAGATCAATCCACTCGCTTTGGGGATTGTAACGATAATCAAGCGTATAGGTATCACGTGTCGTGCTAATATGACTGGTCGCCACATTTGGATTGGGAACACCCATATCGCTTCCAGAACTGCCTGCAATATAATGCCCATCATTGGTCGTATGCGTAGCCCCTACTTTGAGACTGTGGTCATAATAGTCGAGTAAACTCGCTTTAAAGAAGTAGTTTCTATCTTTAACAGCGGTATTATCCGCATCACCACCCTCACCTGTGCGGTAATCGTGCTGATTGAGCCCAGAGACATCTAGTAAAACGCCTACATGCCCGCTTTTGCCATACACGGAAGTCCCACCACGCACGCCCTTGGAAGCACTGTAGTAACCACCTCGAAGCGTTGCTCCTAACTCTTGCTCCTCTTGAAGTAAATCTTGCGCATCCACCGTTTCAAACGCAATGCTTCCACCCAGTGCCCCATTGCCTTTATCGGCTCCTGCAATGGTTGAAACCTCAACGCTTTTAAGCAAAGAGGGGTCAATACTTCCCACATCACCCATGTGCTGAAACAGACTCCCCCCTTGTTTTGCGCCATCAATGGTGATGTTAAGATTGTTTCCCTCAATACCTCGTAGATAAACCCTCTGGGCATTTCTCGCCCCACCGCCTACCGAGACGGAAGGCTCATTTTTAAAGACCTCTTTCATCTCTTTGGCTTGTGTTTTTTCCAAACTCTCTTGGGAAATCACTTTGGCTTCGCCAATGCCACTAAGAGACTCTTCTATCAAAGTCACACTCTCTAAGGTTACAAAGGCATCTGCTAAACCAATACTGGGTATTAAACATAAAGATGCCACCAAACTAAGCCCTAAAACGCCTTTTTTTCGCATACTATCTCCTTAGGAATCTTTACATGTAAAATGGTAAATATCCTGTTTTGTCAAAGGTAGAAGATACTGGCTGGCTAAGTGTTGTGGCTGGCTATATCATAAATAGAGGTGATAGTATAGATAGAAGTAGCTTAATTATCTATAAACATGATAATCTTTATCGTTTTATATATTCTAGGGCAACGATACAAACGCTACCCTTTTTACATGTAAAAAATAAACAACCCTCCTTAAATGCGAAGGGCTGCTTTTTTGCGTGCTTTTTTACGTCTATCCAGATAGAGCATCAGCCCTGTCACTCCAAAAAGCACCATACTTAAACTTGAGAGAAAGATTAACAACCGTCCACTCCATCCAAAAAACTCTCCGCTGTGAAGTGGCAACATACTGCCCATCACCTGCTCCGCCACACGCTTATCATCATAACGGACATGGGAAAGCACTGTACCCTCTTTAGCATCCACCAAGAGAGTATTAAACGCTCGTGAATGAGGTGCTTTTTTATCGAGATACATAAACTCAACGTTACCTTTTCCATTAGGCAGACGGAAAAATGCAAAGCTGTACTCACCTTTACGTGTGGCTTCAAAAAGCTCCCATGCTTGAGCAATCAGGGCACTTTGCGTACCCCCGTCCATCATTGAATTTTTTTGTCCTGATGGCATAGATGAAGAATCTCGTTTTTTACCACCCCCATGGTGCATCCCGTGTTGTGGCGCTTCAACCCCAACCATACGGTACAAAGAAGTTCTATACCACTCATACGACCATGTGAGTCCCGTGAGTGAAATTAAAATAAAAAACAAAAGACCCCATAAGCCAAGAGCTGAGTGCAATTTGTACAAAAAGCCTCTGCCTTTGGCTTTAAAGTTGATGCTAAGGCTTGATTTTAAACTCTTACGGATACTCCCCCAATAGAGATAAATCCCCGAAAAAGAGAGTATCAAAAGCGCCACCGTGGATGCTGCTACTATCTGTTTACCTACCTCCCCTAAGAGTAATCTTCGATGTACCTCTAACACTACACGAAAAAATGTATCTCCTCTTGCTTCAGGCAATAGCTCTGCACTGTAAGGGTTGATATAATAATTGAGCATATTTTTTCCACCCTCTTTTGCGCCTTGCACCATAATAGCAGCAGAAGCATTGGGATCAGAAAGCATACGTAAACCAACCACAACCGCATCAGGATGTACTTTTTTAAAAGCGTTTAACAAAACATTAGGAGAAAGCTTTTCATTAGCGCTTGCCTCGATACGAAAACTTTTTTGATTCATCAATCCCATAATCTCTTTTTCATACGATAAAAGTGCCCCACTTACACCCACAATCACCAAAATAAATCCCGCAACCAATCCCAATAACCAGTGCGTATAAAACCAAATCTTTTTTTGCATATCACGCTTCCTCACAACTTTTTTGTTTCATAAAAGAAAATTATAGGTCTTCAACCTTAACGAAGTAATAATCACGAAGTGCCATAAGGGTCTCCCCTCATGGTGTTATCGAAGTTTAAACGCTATAGGCAAAATGATGGTACTAAGACTCTTTGGTTTTGGGAGCTGTTGTCCTTGAAGTTTTAAAGCAGCACTTAGAGCCGCCTCATCCAAAACACTGCGATTGGAACTTTTATAAATGGTTGCGCTTATAAGCTTTCCCGTAGTATCAATCACCAATTCGACTTGCACGACCCCATTCCATCCCATACGACGTGCTACGCTAGGATAGATTAAACGAGAGAGTACCTTATCTCGAATAATCTCAAAATCGGTTCTCTCATAAGGCTCCGCACTGTTGGTCGAACTGGGCGTTGTAGGCGTTGTTGCCGTTGAAGGTACCGCTGCTACGACAGGCTCACTGGCTAGTGAGGTCATGGGTGGTGGTATCGCCTCTTCCACTGCTTTTTCCTGAAACGCTTTTGGCTCTGCGATGGGTTTTGGTTTGAGCATAGGTTTTGGTTTTGGCTTCACTTTTTCAATCGGCTTCACAGGCTCGATAGCTTTAACAGGTTCCATAGGCTTAATCACCTCTTGTGGTACCACAGGTTCTGGCTTTGGTGGTGTGGGTATTGGCGGTGTGGGAGCCACACGCTCAATACTTGAAATCTCCAAAACAATCGCCTTACTTGGCATCATATAGGATGGTTTTTGATACATAAACAAAAGATAAAACCCTATAACGCTCGCATGCAGGACAAAAGAGAGCAGAAGCGCTTTGCTCTCTGCATTTCCTTGTGCGACACGATACATTGCATTTGCCATAACAACCCCTTTTTACTTTGTCAAAATCAGCTTATCTTCTTTGGTGATGCGAAGCACATACTCCACCCCATTATGAACGATTTTGACAATCTTATCCTCGCCAAAAAGCACCTTTGTATCCACTTTTTTATACGTTGTGTTACTCATTTTTATTGACGACCATTCCTATTTTTTCGATTTCTTTGGCTTTGAGTAAATCAATCACATAAATAAAATCCTCATAAGAAGCCAATTTATCTGCACTTACTGCCACCGAATCCTCTTTGGTGAGGCTTTCAAACTTTACATGTAATTCTTCTTTGGGCGTTAATTCGCCATTAATAAAAAACTGATGTTCCGCATCAATGCCAATCTCATAAAATTTAGGTTCAACCTTGCTAAAATTGGTCGCTTGAGGCAAAGAGATTTCGATTTTTCCAAGAGCAATGAATGAAGAGACCGTTAAAACAATGGTGAGTAAAACCAGCATAATGTCAATCAAAGGGACGACATTAATCCCCTCAACCCGCTTTAATGATTTCATCTTCCCACTCACTCACAGCCACATCGACTTTTCGCATAAATCCACCATAAATCATCGTCGAAGGAATCGCCACCAAAAGCCCAGCAGCGGTTACTTTCAGCGCTAAAGCAAGTCCTACAATCACCTTTGAAGTATCCAAAGCGCCACCGCTCATTCCAATGTCATAGAAAACTACCATAATCCCACCAACCGTTCCTAAAAGCCCAACATAAGGAGCGTTTGAGCCCATCAAAGAGATGATGGTCAGGTTTTTTGAAACATCTCGCTCAAGGCTACTTTTGGTTGCATACGCTTTTACATGTAAAGATTTAAAAAAGAAATAGCGCTCAATGCTATAGCCAACAACCAGAATGCTCATTAAAAGCAAAATCCCTAACGCCCCATAATCTACCGCTAATTTAATATTTTCCATTTGCCCTCTATTGTTGTAATAACCATTATCAGAATGTTAAACTCTTTGTGCTT